>NZ_JBSGCR010000040.1:0-44681 GCF_053601935.1 Streptosporangium sp. NPDC004631
GAGTATGTGGAGAGGTTCATCCGGGGTGAGGTCGAGCGCTGAGCGGAGGGGTTCACGGCCTCCGGGGCTCCCGGCCCCGGGGGCCGTGGTCATGGCCGTGGTCATGGCCGTGGTCGTGGTCGTGGGTGACGATCTCGTACGGCTCCGCGCCCGCACACCGGTCTCTCGGCCGGCCTCGGCGGCCGTGAGACCGCCGATCACCAACGCGGCCGTCACCGGCTCACGGGCGCCCGGCCTCGGCGGGCGCGAGACTCCCCCGCACCCGGGCGAACCCGGGCGGGGCAGCGGTCAGCGGGCGACGGGCGGCAGCTCCGCGGGGTCGCCGACCGGCCAGGCGAGGGGGTCGGGGCCGAGCTCGACGAGGTGGGGAACCTGCTCACGGCACCACGGGGAGATCGCGAGCCGGTGACCGAGCACCCCGTCGACGAACTCCCGCCACGGCATCCAGCGCACCTCCCCGACCTCTTCGGGGTTCGGCGCGGCCTCGGTGTCGACGACCACCCGGTAGACCGGGCAGATCTCCCGCTCGACGATCCCGCTGTCCATGACCGCCCGGTAGGAGAAGCGCGGCAGCAGCAGATCGACCCCGGCGGCCCTCAGCCCGAGCTCGTGGGAGAGCCGGCGGCCGACCGCCTCGGGGATCGACTCGCCCGGCAGGGGGTGGCCGCAGCAGCTGTTGGTCCACACATCCGGCCAGGTGAGCTTGTGCGAGGCCCGGCGGGTGAGAAGCACCCGGCCCAGGCGGTCGAACACATAGCTGGAGAAGGCGAGATGCAGGGGCGTGTCCGGGCCGTGCACCGTGGCCTTGGGCGCCGTACCGATCGCGTTCCCCGCGGCGTCGACGAGCACGACGTGTTCATCAGCTGTCACCCGACCGAGGGTACGTGACCATACCGATCCATTGGGCCTGATCAGCGTTTAGATCATGGAAGCCGGACGGGCGCTAGACGGATATTTCCGGATATCTCCGGGATATTCCTGATGCTTATCTCAAGGCGGTCGCGCGTAAGCTGAGCGCGTGTCCTTCGTATCCGATCTACGCGTGGTCCTGGAAGGTCGGGACTTCCGGCGGCTGTTCGGCACCCGCCTGGTCTCACAGTTCTCCGACGGCATCTTTCAGTTCGCGGTGGTCGGATTCGCCTTCTTCAGCCCGGAGAGGAGCACGAGCGCCGTCGAGGTGGCCGCCGGGCTGGCCGTGCTGCTCCTGCCGTACTCGATCCTCGGGCCCTTCGCGGGCGTGTTCATCGACCGGTGGTCCCGGCGGCAGATCCTGGTCGTGGCGCCGCTGGTCCGCGGGGCGCTGCTGCTGACCACCGCCGCGCTCGTCGCGGCCGACGCCCCCGACGCGCTCTTCTACACCGCCGCGCTGGCCGTGCTCGGCGTGAACCGGTTCTTCCTGGCCGCGCTCGGGGCCTCGCTGCCGCACGTCGTCCCGGCCGACCGGCTGCTGGTGGCCAACGCGGTCACCCCCACCTCCGGCACCGTGCTGACCTTCTTCGGCGTGGGCCTGGGCTATCTGCTCCGGACGGTCTTCGGGGCGGACCACCGGGGTACGGCGGTGCTGATGATCACCTCCGGTGTCGTCTTCGGACTCAGCGCGCTGATCGCCAGAACCATGGACCGGCACCTGCTCGGCCCGGCCTACGATCCGAACCGGCCCCAGACCCGCGAGGCCCTGCGCCACGTGGTGAGCGGCCTGACCGACGGCGCGCGGCACATCGTCCACCACCGGGCCGCCGCCGCGGCGATGGGGGCGATGGCCACCCACCGGTTCATGTACGGCATGTGCACGGCGATGCTGGTGATGCTCTCCCGCTACTACTTCGCCGACAGCGCCGAGAACGCGCTGGCCGCGGCCTCCCTGGTGGCGGCCACCTCGGGGGTGGGCTACTTCCTGGCCATCCTCGTCACCCCGTGGGCCACCGAGCGCTTCACCATCGAGAGCTGGGTCCCGGCCATGCTCGTCACCGCCGGCGTCCTGACGTTCGCGCTCTGCGCGCCGTTCCAGCAGTGGGGGTTCGCCGTCGGCGGCTTCGTGCTCGGTGTCGCCGGGCAGAGCATCAAGATCTGCGCGGACACCAGCGTCCAGCGCGACGTCGAGGACGCCTACCTCGGCCGGGCCTTCTCGATCTACGACATGCTCTTCAACGGCACCTACGTGCTGGCCGCGGCCCTGGCCGCGGCGCTGCTGCCGGCCGACGGCAGGTCGCTGCCGGTGCTGGGGCTGATCGCGGCCGGATACCTGGGGGGCGCGGTGCTCTACCGGGCGATCACGCCGAGCCGAGCGAACGAGCCGCTGCCGTCATCGCCGTCGTGATCGTCTCCAGGTCGTCGCCGATCGAGTAGGGGGGCATCGTGTAGATCAGCCGGTTGAACGGGCGGAGCCAGACGCCGTGCCCCATTACGATGTCCTGAATTTTCGAGACATCGACGGGTTCGTGGGTCTCGATGACCCCGATCGCGCCGAGCACCCGCACCTCCCTCACCCCCGGAGCCCGCGCGGCCTCCGCCAGGCCCTCCGTCAGCCCGGCCTCGATCCGCTTGACCTCCTCACGCCACGGACGCTCCCGCAGCAGCTCCAGGGACGCGCTCGCGACGGCGGCGGCCAGCGGGTTGCCCATGAAGGTCGGCCCGTGCATCAGCACCCCCACGCCCTTCGCCACCCGCTCGGTGCAGAGCGTCGCCGCCATGGACATGTAGCCGCCGGTCAGCGCCTTGCCCAGGCACATGACGTCCGGCCGGACCCCGGCGTGGTCGCAGCCGAACAGCTCACCGGTCCGGCCGAACCCGGTGGCGATCTCGTCGGCGATCAGCAGGACACCGTGCTCATCGGCCAGCTCACGGAGCCTGCGCAGGTAGGCCGGGTGGTAGAAGTGCATGCCGCCCGCCCCCTGGACGACCGGCTCCACGATGATCGCCGCCAGTTCGCAGGCGTGCCGGGCGACCGTCTCGTCCAGGTGGGCCAGGTAGTCACCGTCCAGCACGGCCGGCGGCCGGTCGGCGAACACGTGCCGGGGCAGCGCGCCGGAGAACAGGTGGTGCATGCCGCCGACCGGGTCGCAGACGGCCATCGCCCCGAAGGTGTCGCCGTGGTAGCCGCCCCTGACCGTGAGCAGGCGGCTCCTGCCGGTGAACTGGAACGCCATCTTGATCGCGACCTCGACGGCCACCGAGCCCGAGTCCGCGAGGAAGACCTTCGGCAGCCCGGTCATGGTGGCCAGGGTGCGCGCCAGCCGTACGGCGGGCTCGTGGGTGAGCCCGCCGAACATGACGTGCGCCATGTCCTCCAGCTGATCCCTCAGCGCCCGGTTGAGCCTGGGGTGGTTGTAGCCGTGGACGGCCGCCCACCACGACGACATGCCGTCGACCAGCTCCCGGCCGTCCGCGAGCGTCAGCCGTACCCCCTCCGCCCTGGAGACCACGTGCGCCGGTGTCGGCGACGGCACCGCCGCGTACGGGTGCCAGACGTGCTCGCGGTCCGAGTCGGCCAGGCCGGTCAGGAGAGCAGCCCGTTCTCGCGGGCCCAGTCGCGCAGGGCCTCGGTGGCCGCCTCCTCGCCGAGAACGCCCCTGTCCAGCCGCATCTCCAGCAGGAACCGGTAGGCGCGGCCGATGACGGGCCCCGGTGGAACACCGAGGAGCCGCTGGATCTCGTTGCCGTCGAGCTCGGGACGGATCTTGCCGATCTCCTCCTCCTCCGCCAGCCGGGCGATGCGCTCCTCCAGCTGGTCGTAGGTCCGCGACAGGGCCTGCGCCTTGCGCCTGTTGCGCGTGGTGCAGTCGGCGCGGGTCAGCTTGTGGAGGCGTTCGAGCAGGTGCCCCGCGTCGCGGACGTAGCGGCGCACGGCCGAGTCGGTCCACTCCCCCGTGCCGTACCCGTGAAAGCGCAGGTGCAGCTCCACCAGGCGGGAGACGTCGGCCACCACGTCCTTGGGGAACCTCAGCTCCGCCATGCGCTTCCTGGCGAGCTGGGCGCCCACCACCTCGTGGTGGTGGAAGGAGACCCGGCCGCCGGGCTCGTGGCGGCGGGTCTTGGGCTTGCCCACGTCGTGCAGGAGCGCGGCCCAGCGCAGGATGCGGTCGGGGCCGTTCTCCTCCAGGCCGATCGCCTGCTCCAGCACGATCAGCGTGTGCTCGTAGACGTCCTTGTGCCGGTGGTGCTCGTCGATCTCCAGGCGGAGCCTGGGCAGCTCGGGAAGGACGTGGGCGGCCAGCCCCGACTCGACGAGGATCGCCAGGCCCTCGCGGGGGCGGTCACCTCGGACGAGCTTGTCCAGCTCGTCGCGGATCCGCTCAGCGGAGACGATCTCGATCCGCTCGGCCATCGCGCTCATCGCGGCGAACGCCGCCGGGTCCACGGTGAAGCCCAGCTGGCTGGCGAACCTGGCGGCCCTGAGCATCCGCAGCGGGTCGTCGTCGAACGACCGCTGCGCGGGGCCCGGGGTGCGCAGCACCCTGGCGCGCAGGTCGTCGAGGCCGCCGTGCGGGTCCACGAACTCACGCGAGGGCAGGCGGAGCGCCATCGCGTTGATCGCGAAGTCGCGCCGGGCCAGGTCGCCCTCCAGCGTGTCGCCGTAGACCACCTCGGGCTTGCGCGACTTGGGGTCGTAGGACTCGCTGCGGTAGGTGGTGATCTCCAGCTGCCAGTTGCCCTTGCGGACGCCGACCGTGCCGAAGTCGATGCCGATCGTCCAGATGGAGTCGGCCCAGTCGCGGACGAGTTCCAGAACCGCCTCGGGGTGCGCGTCCGTGGTCAGGTCGAGATCGTTGCCGATCCTGCCCAGGAAGACGTCACGGACCGAACCGCCCACCAGGGCGATCTGATACCCCCTGGCGGCGAACAGTTCGCCGAGTTCGTCGGCCACGGGTGCGATCTTCCGAAACAGCTCGCTCATGCCGTGCCGCTGGCTCTCAGTCAGGTTTGAAAGGGACAAGCCGGGTAGGTCCTTCGGTTACGGAACATGTTCCCTCTGGGGATACACCTCAAGCGATCACCAGGTTACGATCGGTGAGGAGACCGTCGGGGGCCGTGCGTCGAGGCGAGTCGAGGCAAGGAGCACATACATGAAGGACGCCCTCGCGATCCACCGCCGGCTCCTCGCACACCAGGTCCACCATGAGATCGTACGCCTTCCGCGCGCGATGACGTGCGCCGAGGAACTGCCGGAACTGCTGGCCGTGAGCCCGGCGACCTGCGTGGGGGTCACGGTTTTCGAGGTCACGACCCGGATCGGCCCCGAGCCGGTGGCCGTCGTCGCCTCCGTGGACGCGCCACCCCGCCCCGGCGCGATCGGCGCCCTCCTGGGCACCCGCCACATCCGTCCCGCCTCGGCCTTCACGGTGAACTCCGCCACCGACTACGCGGCCGGGCTGGTCTGCCCGCTTCTGCTCCCCGACGGGTTGACCGTGCTGGTCGACGGGCGACTCGCCGGAAGCCGGGAACTCGTTCACACACCTGCCGGAGAGCGCCGCACCGCGCTGCTGATCCGCGCCGATCACCTGCTCGCGCTTGTTTCAGGGAAGACCATCGACCTGGCCCGGTCACGGTCACGGAAGGAGACCGCGACCTTCCCGCTCGCCGGATAGGCCATAGCATTGCGGGCGTGCGCCGTACCCGACCCCTGGCCGACACGTGATCCGCAAGACCACGTTGCTCGCCGTGCTGACCGCCACGCTGCTCTCCCCCGCAGCCGTGGCCGTTCAGGGTACGGCGGACGCGCGGACGGCCTCGGCGAGCCGGCAGGCACCCCAGCTGGTGGTGGAGACGATCACCCCGGACGTGCCCCGCCAGCCGACCGAGGAGATCAGGGTCACCGGCTCCTTCGTCAACACCGGCGCCGAGACGGTCACCGGCATGCGGGTCCGGATGCACTACTCGTCCCAGCCGTTCGCCCGGCGCGCCGACATGGCGGCCTACCAGAACGGCCAGGGGCCGCAGCCGGCCGCCTGGCGCGACGAGCGTTACCTCCAGCCGAGTAGCCTCCCCCCCTCGGCGAAGGCTCCGTGGGAGTTCGTGTTCACCCCGCAGCAGCGGGGAATCTCCCGGTTCGGCGTCTACCCGATCATGATCGAGGTGCTCGACGCCCTGGGCCGTCAGGTCGCCACCCAGCGCACCCTCCTGGTCTATCTGCCACAGGACCTCACCGTGCCTCGCACCAGGCTCGCCATGGTGCTGCCGATCATCGACCAGCCGCGCAGGGCCGTCGACGACACCTTCGTCGACGACGGCCTGCCCGCGGCCATCACCCCCGGCAGACGCCTGGGCAACCTGCTGAAGCTCGCCCAGAGCACCACCTCGGCCAGGAACCTCACCTGGGTGGTCGATCCCGCGCTTCTCGACGACGTGCAGACGCTGAGCAGGCCACACTCGGTGAAGGTCGGGGAGAAGACGGAGAAGCGCCCCGCCGACACCTCGGCCGCCGCCTGGCTCACCGCCCTGCGCACCGCGCTCGCCAAGCCGCCGGTCGTGGCCACCCCCTACGCCGACCCCGACGTGACCGCCCTGGCCCACAACGGCGTCGACGACTCCGCGGGGACGGCGATCGAGGCGGCCGGGCAGGTCGGCAGGGAGACCCTCGGCCGCGACCTCATCACCACCGTGAACTGGCCGGTGAACGGTCTGATCGACTATGACGCGCTGGACCTGCTGGCCACCGGCGGGGTCGACACCGTACTGCTGAGCGAGCCGAATCTGCCGCCCGTGACGCCCCCGGTCACCACTCCGGACGCCTCGGCGACCGTGGAGAGTGTGAACGGCCCGGTCACGGCCCTGATCGCCGACACGGCGCTGAGCGAGACCCTGTCGGCGGACACCTCCACCCCCGGCGACGCCCTGCTGAACCGGCGGCGGTTCATCGCCGAGACCGCGATGATCGGCTCCGAGCCCGTCACCACCTCGCGGACCGTGATCGCCGTCCCGTCGCGGCGCTGGAACCCGGATCCGGCCTACCTGGCGGACCTGGTCAAGACCGCCGAAGGTCTGCCGTGGCTCGCCCCCGCCACGCTGAACGCGGTGAAGCGGGGCAAGGGCGCCGAGATCGACAGGGCCGACCTCACCTACACCGACCAGGATCGGCGCAGAGAGCTCGGCAGGCCGCACATGAAGGGCGTCAAACGCGTCGGCCGCCGCGCCGACCTGACCGCCGCGATCACCACGGTCCAGGACATCGACGTGTTCGACCTGGCGCTGCTGCGGCTGTCCTCCTCCGCCTGGCGGGACAGGGCCGAGGCCGCGGCTCCGTACGTCGCGCAGGTCGGGGCGGCGGTCGACGGCCGGATCCGCGAGGTCTCGATCACCGGCGGCGAACAGTCCCCGCTCCGCACCCTGGCCGGCGCCAACGGCGAGGTGCCGATCAGCGTCCACAACGGGCTGACGGGACGTGGCAGCGAGGTCTCGGTCCGGCTCAAGGTGACCTCCCAGCAGCCCAAACTGCTGCGGATCGAGCACTACGAAGACCGGATGGTGATCCTGGGGGGCCAGAGCCAGACCGTCCGGGTCCCGATGACCGCGCTGGCCAGCGGCCAGACCACGGTACGGGTCCAGTTGGTGACCGGGGAGGGGCGCAGGTACGGCACGCCGGTCGAGCTCACCGTGCGGACCACCGGCTACACCGGGATCGCGCTGGTGATCGTCGGAGCGGCCCTCGTGGTGATGCTGGCGGCCGTGGTCATGCGCGTCCTGCGCCGCAGGGGAGGCCGCCGCGGTACGCCCGCCGTACCACCGAGGCGCGCGAACGCGACGGCCGGCACCGAGTCCTGAGCACCTGGCGATCTGGCGATCTGGCGATCTGGCGGAGGATAGAAGATGAGCAGGGTCCTGCGCGCGAGCGCGATCATGGCGGCCGGGACGATGGCCTCCCGCGTCACGGGCTTCGTCCGTACGGCGGTGCTCGCGGCGGCCATCGGCACCTTCGCGCTCGGCGACGCCTACAACGTCGCCTACGCCATCCCCCTCATCCTGTTCGACTTTCTCATCGGCGGGATCCTGAGCAGCGTCGTGGTGCCGATGATCGTCCGGCGGCAGCGCGAGGACGCGGACGGCGGCCGGGCCTACGAGCAGCGGCTGATGACGCTCGGGGTGATCGTGCTGACCCTGGTGGCGGTGGCCGGCGTGCTGCTGGCGGGGCCGCTGATCAGCCTCTACAGCGCCGACTGGAACGCCAGGAAGGTCGAGGTCGCGGTCAGGCTGGCGCAGTACATCCTGCCGCAGATCGCCTTCTTCGGCATCGGCGCGATCGCCGGGGCGATCCTCAACACCCGCGACAGGTTCGCCGCCCCCATGTGGGCGCCGGTGCTGAACAACATCGTGATGATCGGCGTGGCCCTCGCCTACTACGTGAAGCTGGGCCCGGCGGGCACGGACATCACCACGGTGACCAACGCCGACCTGGCCCTGCTGGGCCTGGGCACCACCGCCGGGATCGTGGCCCAGTGCGCGGTGCTGGTGATCTCACTGCACCGGGTGGGCTTCCGGTTCCGGCCCCGGCTGGACCTGCGTGAGGCGGGGCTCGGCGAGATGGGCCGCACCGCCGTGTGGATGTTCGCCTACGTCGGGGTCAGCCAGCTCGGTTTCCTGATCACCACCAAGCTCGCGTCCGGCGCGGGCGAGCGGTCGCCCGGCTCGGGCAACGCCGCCTACGCCTACGCCTACCAGTTCTTCCAGCTTCCCTACGGGATCATCGCGGTCTCCGTGATCACCGCGGTACTGCCCCGGATGAGCCGGGCCGTGGCCGACGGCCGGCTCGACTCGGTCAGGGAGGAGTTCTCCTCGGGCGTCCGCCTGGTCTCGGCGCTGCTGGTGCCGGCGGGGCTGCTGCTGATGGTGCTGGGCCCCGCGGTGACCGTGCTGATCTTCTCGTGGGGCAACATGACCGTCGAATCGGCGGTCTCCATCGGCAACGTGCTGCAGATCTTCGGCCTGGCGCTGGTGCCGTTCTCGCTCTTCCAGCTCCTGCTCCGCGTCTTCTACTCCTTCGGCGACACCCGCACACCGGCCTTCCTCGCCGTCGGCAACGTGGCGGTGAACGCCTCGCTCAGCCTGCTCGTCTACCTCACCCTGCCGGCGCGGTACATCCTGATGGGCCTGGCATTCGCGTTCACCGTCGCCTACATCACCGGCACCGCCGTCGGCTGGATCCTCGCCAGCCGCCGGGTGCGGGGTCTTCAGGGGCGTAAGGTGGCCAGAGGGCTGTCACGGATGTACGTGGCGGCTCTCCCCACCGCGCTGTTCGCACTCGGCGTGCTCTGGCTCACCCAGGAGCTGGCGGGGCTGAACGCGCTCAGCGCGACCATCATGCTGGCCGCGGGCGGCGGTCTCGGTATGGTTCTCTATCTGGCCGTCGCACACCGGATGCGCATCCCCGAGGTGAGTTCGGTCGTTGAAATGGTCGCGAGCCGGGTACGCAGGTAACCCAAAGGGTTGTTCCAAGCGTCTGAAAAGGAGAACACGGGCGGAACCTGCACGGGACTAACATGGTGCGACGCGTGTGGTGACATGCGGCTAATGGAAGCAGGAGGGCGTGGGCGGATCCACCCGGCATCGCGTGTTGTGTCCTAATGTGTCAACCTGGTGGGGCGCTGTCGTGTTCTCATCCGTGGAGAGCTCATGAGTCCCTCCGCCGTCGAGCCCGGCACAAAACTGGCCGAGCGTTTCCGGCTTGAGGACCGCGTCCACACCTCCGGCGGAGCCACTCTCTGGAAGGCCATCGACGAGGTGCTGGCCCGGCCCGTCGCCGTGCACACCTTCGACCCCGACTTTCCCCGGCTGAACGAGGTCGTGACGGCCGCCCGGGTGGCCAGCCGGCTGACCGACCCGCGGCTGACCCAGGTCTTCGACGCCACCGAGGACGACGGTCACTCCTATGTCGTGAGCGAGTGGGTGAGCGGGGAGACCCTCACCGACATGATCGCCGCCGGGCCGCTGGAGCCCGAGCGGGCCGCGGCCCTGGTCGCGGAGGCCGCCGAGGCGCTGGCCCACGCGCACGAGGCGAACCTCGGCCATCTCTGCCTGACCCCCGAGCACCTGGTGTGGACGGCGGGCAGCACGCTGAAGCTGCTCGGCCTGGGGGTGGACGCCGTGCTCATGGACGTCACCAGCGAGGATCCCGCCCGTACCGACACCGAGGGGCTCGGCCGCCTGCTGTACGCCGGGCTGACCGGCCACTGGCCGGGCGAGCAGGATTTCGGGCTCCCCCCCGCCCCGATGAGCGACGGTCACTTCTGCACGCCCCGGCAGGTCACCGCGGGCGTGCCCGGTTATCTCGACACCATCGTCTGCCGGGCGATGTTGCCGGAGGGCAAGCGCGGGCTCACCCCGTTCACGACGCCCGCGGAACTCGCCGAGGCGCTCAGCTCGGTGCCCCGGCCCACGCCCATGCCGATGCCCATGCCGATGACCGCGCTGCCCCCGGTGACGGCCTCGCGCTCGGAGGGGCTGGACGTCACGGAGCCCCGGCGTCCCGGTCCGCGCCCGCCCGTTCAGCACCCGCAGCAGCACCGGCCTCGCCCGGCCGGTGGCGGGATTGTCAGCAAGGTGGCCATGACCGTGGTCGTGCTGCTGGTGATGACGGCCGTCGGCTTCGGCGCCTGGACCCTCGGCCGTAACATCGGCAACGGCGGGACCCCGGCCGTCGGCGAGACCGCGACGCCCACACCGACCGTGACCGTCGCCACCCGCGAGGTGAAGCCCCAGTCGGTCTCCGGCTTCGACCCGCTGGGTGACGGTGAGGAGCGAGCCGAGCTCGCCCTGAACGCGGTGGACGGCAAGCCCTCCACCGACTGGCACTCCGAATCGTACGAGTCGGCTGACTTCGGCCGGTTGAAGCAGGGGGTCGGCCTCCTGCTCGACCTGGGGCAGAGCGTGCCGGTGAAGCAGATGACGGTCGACTTCGGCGCCAGGAGCACCGGCGGCACCGTGGAGGTCAGGGTCGGCGACTCGTCCGATCTGGGCGTCCTGTCGGTGGCCCACAAGTTCACCGACACGGTGGGGAAGAAGACCTTCAACGCGGACTCCCCGCAGAAGGGCCGCTACGTTCTGATCTGGTTCACCAGGCTGCCCGACTTCCCCACCTACCAGGGCATGTTCCGCGGCAGTGTGATCGATGTGAAGGTTCTCACCGTCAAGTGACGCCAGTGGTAGTTGATCGCTTTTATCCGGCTTCTTACAGATCGTGGAAGATTTCGTGGCACCATCTATCACGTAGTGGTGTTCTCCCCGGACCGGCATAGCAGGACTCTCCTTGTGAATTCCCCACCAGAGACCCCGCCCGTGGCGGACCAGCAGACGGCGCGGCCCGTTGTGCCCGACGCCGAGCTGCTGACCCGGCATATCGCGGGGGATCCGCACGCCTTCAGTGAAATAGTCAGACGACATCGAGACCGCATGTGGGCGGTCGCCCTGCGCACGCTGGGTGACCCCGACGAGGCGGCCGACGCCGTTCAGGACGCCTTTGTCTCGGCCTATCGCAAGGCCGAGAGTTTCCGCGGCGAGGCGGCCGTCACCACCTGGCTGCACCGCATCGTGGTGAACGCCTGCCTGGACCGCATGCGCCGGAAGTCCATCCGCCCGGTCGCCGACGACGAGCTCGTGGAGGCAGCCGAACGTGACACCCCGGTGCTGGATCAGACGGCCGAGCGCGAGGTCTCGATGGAGGTCTCGGCGGCCCTCAAACTGCTGCCGTCCGACCAGCGGGCCGCGCTCGTGCTCGTGGACATGATGGGCTACTCCGTGGAGGACGCGGCCCAGGTTCTGGAGGTACCAAGCGGCACCGTGAAGAGCAGATGTGCGCGTGGACGCGCGAAACTCGCCCCAATTCTTTCGCACCTGCGGAACCGATCCGACCTGTCTCGCGTCTCATCCGCGAAGGGAGCAGAACTTCGTGACGGGTGATACGCACTACGACCTGGAGATCCTGGCCGAATTGGCCGAGGGTCTTCTCGACGCCGCCACGGCCCTGCAGGTACGCGAGCATCTCGCGATCTGCGATCCCTGTGGCGAGAACCTCGCCGACCTCGCGGCGGTCCGTGAGATGCTCGCGGCCACGCCGACACCGGCGATGCCGATGGGGGTCGCGCTCCGGATCGACCGCGCACTGGCAGCCGAGGCAGAAAGCTTCCGTGGAGGTGGAGTAGGCCTGGTGGAAGCACCGGCCTGGGACGACATCATGCGCGACGCGCCGTGGGAGAGCACTCCTTTTCCACAGCCGGAGCGAGAGCCTGAGCCCGCGACACGACTGGGGGTCGTCTCCGAGGACGGCACCGTGGTGCCGGCCAGGCGGCGTGAGGCCACGCGCCGGCGCCGGTGGGCCCTGCCCGCGGCGGCGGGAGTGGCGGCGGCGGTGATCGGCGCGGTCACCATGGCAAGCGGCGTGCTCTCCGCCGCGGCCCCGGCCAGGCCCGCACCGCTCGCGCAGCCGGCCCAGTCCGCCCAGACGAGCGACGGCTACCAACTGACCGACAGCAACTGGAACTACACCGACCGGGAGCTCAGGGGCTCGCTCCTGGAGTACATCGGTCCGGCGCAGATCGTGGACGCCCAGGACCCGGTCGAGGGCTCCAAACTCGAAAAGTGCATCCAGCAGGTCTCGGGCGAGGTCGGCACGGCACCGTTCGCCGTGGACCAGGGCCTCTACAACGGGCAGGAGGCCAACATCCTGGTCTTCTGGCACAACCGGGCCAAGAACTCGGTGCGCGTCCACGTCGTGGGCCCGCAGTGCGACGACGTGCGCAAGCCGGCGCTCGCACACTGGAAGTGACCCGCCGACACCGCTGAAGGCACCTCATCCGCAGGGAAGCCCGGTATGGATTCGTCCATGCCGGGCCTCTCCGTGACGGGCGGGAATCACCGACGCCTAGGATCTGTTGACGCCACTGGCAATGACAGAGGGAGAGGCGCAGTAGTGATCGACGTCCGGAATGTGATCATCATTGGATCGGGTCCCGCCGGTTACACGGCGGCGGTGTACTCTGCGCGCGCGGACCTCAAGCCCCTGATCTTCGAGGGGTCGGTCACCGCCGGCGGTGCCCTGATGAACACCACCGAGGTGGAGAACTTCCCCGGATTTCCCGACGGGATCATGGGGCCCGACCTCATGGACAACATGCGTAAGCAGGCCGAGCGGTTCGGGGCTGAGCTGATCGCCGACGACGTGGTCGAGGTCGACCTGGCCGCCGACCCCAAGGTCGTCAGGACCGCCACGGACACCTACCTCGCCAAGGCCGTCATCCTGGCCACCGGCTCCGGCTACCGCGAGCTGGGCGTGCCCAACGAGAAGCGGCTGTCCGGCCACGGCGTCTCCTGGTGCGCCACCTGTGACGGCTTCTTCTTCCGCGGCCAGGACATCGTGGTCGTCGGGGGCGGCGACACCGCCATGGAGGAGGCCACCTTCCTCACCCGGTTCGCCAACTCCGTGACGGTCGTGCACCGCCGCGACGAGCTGCGCGCCAGCAAGATCATGCAGGACCGCGCCTTCGCGAACGAGAAGATCCGCTTCGTCTGGGACAGCGAGGTCGTCGACGTCCTGGGCGACTCCAAGGTCGCCGGCGTGCGCCTGCGCAACCTCAAGACCGGCCAGGAGAGCGACCTGGCGGCCACCGGCCTGTTCATCGCCATCGGCCACGACCCCCGCACCGAGCTGGTCAAGGGCCAGGTGGAGCTGGACGACCAGGGTTACATCAAGGTCGACTCCCCCTTCACCCGCACCAACCTGGACGGTGTCTTCGCCGCCGGTGACGTCGTCGACCACATCTACCGTCAGGCGGTCACCGCCGCGGGCACCGGCACCGCCGCGTCACTGGACGCCGAGCGCTGGCTGGCCGACCACGACAACTGACCCGAACGGTCAGCATTCCAGAAAGGGAGATCAGGAACCTTGGGCGCCATCAAGAACGTGACCGACGCCAGCTTCGAGGCCGACGTCCTGAAAAGCGATAAACCCGTCATCGTCGACTTCTGGGCCGAGTGGTGCGGCCCCTGCCGCCAGGTCGCCCCGATCCTGGAGGAGATCGCGAACGAGCAGGCCGAGAAGCTGACCATCGTCAAGCTCAACGTCGACGAGAACCCGTCGACCGCCGGAACCTACGGCGTGCTCCAGATCCCGACCCTGAACGTCTACAAGAACGGGGAGGTCGTGAAGCAGATCATCGGCGCCAAGCCGAAGGCCATGCTGCTCCGCGAGCTTGAGGGCATCATCTAGGTCCTTGGAGTGAGGATTCCCATCACTCGATCCCGGTTCCCGGCGGGTGTGACAACCCTCGCCGGTGGGCGCGACACCCCTCGCCGGGTTGACCGCTGTCCGGTGCGGCGAGCGGCGGCGCGGGCCTGACCGGCGCCGGCGAACGACGCGCGACCCGGTGAACATCCATGGTCACCACAGCAGGCGCCGTCCCGCGCCTTCTTGTCCGCGCATCCGGCATTATCCGATGTTTTGTTCGGATTGTCCGCGCGGCGAACCGACCGGGCCGGGGTGTTCCGCCTCCGCGCGGCACCCCGGCCCGGTCAGAGGCCCCTCACGCCGGCGGATTCGCGGGCTTCCCCGTGTACGGCCCGCCGACGGCGGCCTGTTCACGGAGATTGCGCCTCCGGCGCGTCCACGCGCGGCGCGGACGACCGCAGGACATCCACAGAGGCCCCCAGATCGCCTCAGACGGGCCTTAGTGCCCTTTCCGGACTCATAGAGCCCAGCAACCTCTCCAACGCCACCTCGACGTCCTCACGCCACGAAACGGCGGACTTCAGCTCCAGCCGGAGCCGGGGGAAACGCAGGTGCGGCCGGACCGTCTTGAAGCCCACCGAGAGCAGATAGTCGGCGGGCATCAGGCACGCCCCCGGCTGCTCCCACTTCAGGTCGCCGAACGCCTCGATCGCCCGCACCCCCCGCCGGGTCAGATCCTTGGCCACCCCCTGGACCAGCATCCGCCCCAGACCGCCGCCGGAGAACTCCGGGACGATGTGCGCGGTCATCAGCAGCACGGCGTCGGCACTGACCGGAGAGGTCGGGAAGGCCACCGAGCGGGGCACGTAGTGCGGCGGCGCGTAGAGCACGAAGCCCGCGGCCACACCGTCCACATAGACGATCTTCCCGCAGCTGCCCCACTCCAGCAGGGTGGAGGAGATCCAGGCCTCCTTCTCCAGGCCCGGGTCACCCGCCTCCACCGCGCGGTTGCCGTTCACCGGGTCCAGTTCCCAGAAAACGCACCGGCGGCAGCGGTACGGCAGGTCGTCGAGGTTATCAAGAGTGACGTTTGCCAGCCGACGCGACACCTGTTGGCCCCAATCCTGGCGAGACGAGTGCAAGCCATGGCGAAAAACGCGCGAAAACAGCGTCCCCAGCTGGCATCGTAGCTCAGTGCGGGCCCTGGTTTCAGGGTGTCCCGTCCCCACACGCAGACGACAACGACCACTGCCGTAACCTGGTTTCTCTAGCTTGAGCACTGTGTGCTCCCCTTAACCTAGGAGGTGGACCGTGCCCCAAGACTCCGATCACGGTCAGACCGTCGCGCCCCAAGGGTCGCGGATCGACGCCTACGTCGATCGGTACGCCGCACGAGCTGCCGGGATGGTCGCTTCCGAGGTTCGAGCTCTCTTCGCCGTCGCGTCGAGGCCGGAGGTGGTCTCGCTCGCCGGTGGCATGCCGTACGTCACCGCCCTCCCCCTCGACGTGGTGGGGGAGCTCGTCGCCGACCTGGTGGCCCGCCGCGGCCCGGTCGCGCTCCAGTACGGCTCCGGCCAGGGGGACCCGCACCTGCGCGAGCAGATCTGCGACGTCATGCGCCTGGAGGGGATCGAGGCCAACTCCGACGACGTCGTCGTGACCGTGGGGTCGCAGCAGGCCCTTGACCTGATCACCCGCATCTTCATCGACCCCGGCGACGTCATCCTCGCCGAGGGCCCCTCCTACGTGGGCGCGCTGGGCACCTTCTCCGCCTACCAGGCCAAGGTCGTCCACATCGCCATGGACGACGAGGGGATCATCCCCGAATCGCTCGCCCAGACCGTCTACGCCCTGCAGACCGCGGGCAACAGGATCAAGTTCCTGTACACGATCCCCAGCTTCCAGAACCCCGCCGGGGTAACGCTCAACGTGGCGCGCAGGCAGCAGGTCCTGGACATCTGCCAGCGGGCGGGCGTGCTTGTCGTGGAGGACAACCCGTACGGCCTGCTGGGCTTCGACGGCGCGTCCATGCGGGCGCTGCGCGCCGACTGCTCCGACGGGGTCGTCTACCTCGGTTCGTTCTCCAAGACCCTGGCCCCCGGCTTCCGGGTCGGCTGGGCCCTCGCCCCGCACGCCATCCGGGACAAGCTGGTGCTGGCCATGGAGTCGGCGGTGCTGTCCCACTCCTCCTTCACCCAGCTCGCCGTCGGCCAGTATCTCGCCACCCAGCCGTGGCGCGAGCAGATCAAGACCTTCCAGGAGCTCTACCGTGAACGGCGGGACGCCATGCTCGCCTCCCTGGAGTCGCTGATGCCCGCCGGCTGCACCTGGACCCGCCCCGGAGGCGGTTTCTTTGTCTGGGCCACCCTTCCCGAGGGACTGGACTCCAAGGCGCTCCTGCCGCGCGCGGTCGCCGAGCGGGTGGCGTTCGTCCCGGGCACCGGCTTCTACGCCGACGGCGGGGGGGCACGCCACATGCGGCTGTCCTACTGCTATCCGGAGCCGGACCGCATCCGCGAGGGCGTTCGCCGCCTGGCCGGAGTGATCGAGCAGGAGCTCCGGGTCCGCGACACGTTCGGTCCCGGCGCGTCCGCCGAGCAGACCGGAGTGGACACCCCGGGCCCCGACCTCGCCTGACGGCCCTCCGGAACGGGCGTCTCCAAAGGAGGCGCCCACCCCGTCGCTCTCCCCTTTGACCTGTTCCGGCGCTGACCGCCCTCCGGCGCCCAAGGGAGTTTGATCGTCGGCCTGGTGGCCTCCTCGCCACCATCCCCGCGCCCCGCGCCGGTCACCATATCCCCGTCATCCCCGCCATCCCCGTGAGCTCCGCCTCCCGGCCCCCACCCCGGCCCCCGGCCTCACGCCCGGGGCCGGAGGCGGGTGAGGCCCGCGCGCTCCCCGTCCACCCGGGGTCAACGCACCCGCCGCCGCGCATCCCCGGGCAGGAGACCCCGGCCCCTCACCCCTCGCGTGGAGACACTCCGTCCCCTCATCGGGGGCCCCAGGTCGTACGCCGACGCGACGGGATGCCGTACGGTGACTTCCGGCACCGTGCCGTACGGTGACTTCCGGCGCCGTTATCGGGCGTCGGCGCCGTTATGGGGCAGATCGCCCCGGTCACGGGGAGAGCGACCCCAAGACTCGGCGTGGGCTGCGAGGAGAGGTATTTTCGGATGGGTGATCTGGGCCACGTACTCGTCCTGGCAGGTGGACTCTCCTATGAGCGGGAGGTCTCCCTGCGTTCGGGCCGCCGGGTGAGCGAGGTGCTGCGGGGGGCGGGCGTCTCGGTGGAGACACGTGACACCGACGCCTCACTGGTGCCCTACGTGCTCGCCGATCCGCCGGACGCGGTCTTCGTCACCCTGCACGGCGGGGCCGGCGAGGACGGCGCCATCCGCTCGGTACTCGAACTCCTCTCCGTCCCCTATGTCGGGGCCGGCCCCGACGCGTGCCGGGTGGCCTTCGACAAACCCACCGCCAAAACGGTCGTCCGCTCCGTCGGCCTGCGCACCCCCGACTCGGTGACGCTCCCCAAGGAGACCTTCCACGATCTCGGCGCCGCCTCGGTGCTGGCCCGCATCGTGGAGCGCATGGGCCTCCCGCTGTTCGTCAAGCCGTCCCGAGGCGGCTCCGCGCTCGGGGCCTCGATCGTCCGGGCCGCCGAAGACCTCCCGTCCGCCATGGTCGGTTGCTTCGCCTACGGCGACACCGCGCTGATCGAACGCTGTATCGAGGGTGTCGAGATCTCCGTCTCCGTGATCGACCTCGGTGACGGCCCGACGGCCCTTCCACCCGTCGAGATCGTCCCCGACACGGGCGTCTACGACTACGCGGCCCGTTACACCGCCGGCCACACCGAGTTCTTCGCCCCCGCCCGCCTGTCCCCCGAGGTCTCCGCCGCCTGCGCCCAGATGGCCGTCACAGCCCACACCGCCCTCGGCCTGCGCGACGTCTCCCGTACCGACCTCATCGTCGACAGAGCGGGCCTCCCCTACTTCCTCGAAGTCAACGTCGCCCCCGGGATGACCGAGACCTCCCTGTTTCCCATGGCGGTCGAAGCCGCCGGCGACGACCTCGGCGCGCTCTGCCGCCTCCTGCTGGAACAGGCCGCGGCCCGCGCCAACGCCTGATTTCCCCGACGCCCCCGCTCCGGGCCTCACTTCCGCCCCGGTCACCGTTCGCCTTCCGGCGGTCACCGCGACACCCGAGCGGGGGCGCCCGGCGGACACCGGCGCCGGCCCGAGCATCAGCCGGACATCCACCGTCACCGCGTTCGGTGGCCTCCCGTCCACCGGCTCTGTCATGAATCTCCCAAGACGGAACGCCTAGGCTGGACTCGTGCCGACTTCTGCCATCACCTTCCCCAAGAGCTTCGCCAGCGACAACCACGCGGGCGTGCATCCGGCGGTGCTCGCCGCCATCGTCGAGGCCAACACCGGGGACGCTCCCGCCTACGGCGAGGACGCCTGGACCCGGGCGATGGAGAACGCCTTCCGGGCCGAGTTCGGCGTCCAGGCGGCCGCCTACGCCATGTTCAACGGAACCGGCGCCAACGTCGTGGGGCTGGGTCTCGTGCTACGGCCCTATGACGCCGTCCTCTGCCCGGCTACCGCGCACATCAACACCAACGAATGCGGCGCGGCGGAACACGCGCTCGGCACCAAGCTCATCCCCATCCCCACGGAGAACGGCAAGATCACGGTGGCGGACCTCCGGGACCGGCTCTCCGTGCTGGGCAACGAGCACCACTCCCAGCCGCGCGTCATCTCCATCTCCCAGGTGACCGAGTGCGGCACCTGTTACACCCCCGACGAGATCGCCGAACTCTCCGGTTTCGCCCATGCCCGGGGGCTCTTCCTCCACATGGACGGCGCCCGGCTGGCCAACGCGGCGGCCGAGCTCGGCTGTTCGATGCGGGCGCTTACCGCGGATGCCGGTGTGGACCTCCTCAGCTTCGGCGGCACCAAGAACGGCGCCATGGGCGCCGAGGCGATCGTCCTGCTCCGCCCCGACCTGCACGCGCCGGCGCTGTTCCTGCGGAAGCAGAGCATGCAGCTCTCCTCCAAGATGCGCTTCGTCTCCGCCCAGCTGACCGCGCTTCTCACCGACGACCTCTGGCGCCGGAACGCCGCACACGCCAACGCGATGGCTCACCGGCTGGCCGACGGCGTCGCCGGCCTGCCCGGCGTCTCACTGCGCTATCCCGTCCAGTCCAACGCCGTCTTCCCGGCTCTCCCGGAGAAGGTGATCGCCGATCTACAGCGGCGCTATCTCTTCCACGTCTGGAACGCGGCCGAGAACGTGGTGCGCTGGGTGACATCCTTCGACACCACCCCCGAGCAGGTGGACACGTTCATCGCCGACATCCGCCGCGCCGTACGGGGAGAGATCGACGTCTGACGGGGGCCGGTGAGGGGCGGCTGTTTCACGTGAAACACCGGGGACGCCCCTCCCGGCTCGCACCACGTTTCACGTGAAACATCCCCTCGCCCCGGCGCCCACGGCGGTCTCCTCCGTCTCCGCCGCCCTCTCGGCTGCCTGCTCCAATCCGCCGGACAACAGATCCCGTTTCAGGGCGACGACCTATCGACCTCCCGGATGGGCGGCCCGGCTTCCCGAGTGAACCGCGACGAGGCGGGGCGGAGATCTCCAGCGGCCGCCCCGGAGGTCAGGGGCGGGCCCCGGGGGCGGGAACGGCCCACGGAAGGCCCTGGAGTGGATGGCCGGGGCAGCCTCTCACCGAGCGGCCGGGACGACCCTCCCCGGACAGTCGTCGAGGCGTGACAGGCCGGGCCGGGCGCCTGGCGTCCCTCTCATGACCGCCACTCGACCCCTTACGAGGGGAGGCCACCGGCGGCCGCCCCGCAAGCCTCGCAGCGAGCGGACGGGCGGTAAGAAGTCCCGACGATCATCCCGGCAGCACGGAGGGGGGCCGGACGTGACCGAGCGCCCGGCAATGGTGTGCCCGCTCACCCGAGGACGGCCCCGGCGGCTCAGCGGCCCTCCGGCGGAAGACTTCACAACCCCATGGGCCGACATGAGACGGCCGCCGTGTTTCACGTGAAACACGGCGGCCGTCCAGAAGAGGGATCGCTCCAGGGTGGGAACCGGCAACGGGGGCGAGGCTACTCCCCGACCGTCTCCATGGATCCCGGGGCCATCGTCCCGATGATGCGTTCCAGATCGTCGATGGTGGCGAACTCCACCACGATGCGCCCCTTGCGGCGGCCGAAGTCGACCTTCACCCGGGTCTCGAAGCGGTCGGAGAGACGGTCGGCCAGCCGGCGGAGGGCCGGCTCCTCGGACGGCCTCGCCCTCGGAGCCCTGGCGTTGGGAGCCGGAGCGGCCTTGGCGTCACCCACGGCCACGATCTCCTCGACCGCGCGGACCGAGAGCAGCTCGGCCACGATCCGATCGGCGAGGCGCTCCTGCGCTACCGGGTCGTCCAGGGTCAGCAGGGCCCGCGCGTGCCCGGCGCTGACCGTACCGGCCGACACGCGGAGCTGGACCTTGGGCGGCAGGTTGAGGAGGCGCAGCGTGTTCGTCACATGGGAGCGGGAGCGGCCGATCCGCGCGGCGAGTTGCTCGTGGGTCGCGCCAAAGTCGTCAAGCAGCTGCCGGTAGGCCGCCGCCTCCTCCAGGGCGTTGAGCTGCTCACGCTGAAGGTTCTCGATGAGCGCGTCCAGCAGGAGCTTGTCCTCCTGGGTGTTCCGCACGATCGCGGGGATCTCGGAGAGACCTGCGAGCTTGGAGGCGCGCCAGCGACGCTCTCCCATGATCAGCTCATAGCGTCCCTCACCCGCCGGGCGCACCACGACGGGCTGGAGGAGACCCACCTCGCGGATCGAGGTGGCCAGATCATCCAGGGCCTGCTCGTCGAAGACGCCCCGGGGCTGGTGCGGGTTGGGCGCGATGTCCTTGACGGCGATCTCAAGGAAGTAGGCGCCCGCGACCGGCCGGAGACCCGGCGACCGCTCCGCCTGCGGCTCGGATGCGACCATGATCGCGGTCGCCGACGGCACCGCCGCCGTCTCCACGACGGCCGGTCCGGTGGGGATGAGCGCTCCCAGCCCCTTGCCCAGACCTCTGGGCTGCTTACTCACCACTGCTGTCCCTCCCCTGGCGCACGGCCCCGCCCTCGGTGGTCTTCACGATGATGGCTGTCCGGGGTCTCCGCGCGCTCACACGGCGGCGCCGCGGTAGGCGATCTCACGGGCCGCGTCCATGTAGGCCATCGCGCCGCTGGAACCCGGGTCGTAGGTCATGACCGACTGACCGTAGCTCGGCGCCTCCGAGACACGGACACTCCGGGGGATCAGCGTCTTCAGCACCGTGTCCTCGAAGTGGGAGCGGACCTCCTCGGCGACCTGGGAGGCCAGCCTGGTCCGGCCGTCGTACATCGTCATCAGGATGGTCGACAGTTCAAGCGTGGGGTTCAGGTGGGCACGGACGAGGTCCACGTTCCGGAGCAGCTGGCCCAGGCCCTCCAGCGCGTAGTACTCGCACTGGATCGGGATCAGCAGCTCGTTGGCGGCCATCAGCGCGTTGACGGTCAGCAGCCCGAGGGAGGGCGGGCAGTCGATGAGGATGTAGTCGAACTGGATCGCGTCATAGGCGTTCAGCGCGCGCTGCAGGCGGGCCTCGCGCGCGACCATGGAGACGAGTTCGATTTCGGCGCCGGCCAGATCTATGGTGGCGGGGGCGCAGTAGAGGCCGGGCATCTCCGGGACCTCCTTCACCACCTCCACCAGGGGCACATCCTCCACGAGCACCTTGTACATGTCCGGCACGTCACCACGGTGCTCGATGGAGAGCGCCGTCGAGGCGTTGCCCTGGGGGTCGAGGTCGACCACGAGCACTCGCTGACCGTGCATGGAGAGCGCGGCCGCCAGGTTGACCGACGTCGTGGTCTTGCCCACCCCGCCCTTCTGGTTGGCGACGGTGAAGATGCGCGTCTTGGGCGGCCGGGGCCAGTCACCGTCCCGTGCCCCGGTGGCGCCTCTGGGGACGGCCGTAGTCGTCTGGGCCGATGTTTCACGTGAAACCACTGAGTTGAGTGCCTCTCGTACCAACGGCGAGTCGCCGGGATTAAGGGGGGGCTGGGTCACGGTCGTCGTCCTTTCAACCGGCCTGACTACAGCGGCGGGTGCAGGTGCCGGCCAGCCCAGGCCAGAAGAGGGCCGCCCATACGGCTGAACAACGGGATTCTCGGGCCAGCCGAGACCGCATCCCGCGCTCACAATCGCACTTTCAGGGTCATCCACCGGCCTCATACTCGCTCTGCTCGGTCTGTCTACTGGCCTCGTGTCCGCTTCGCCCGGGGGGAGCGGCTCTTGGGGCGAGTGCCGTGCCGTGCTTCATCGGAGGCCCGGCCGGCGACCACCCGGATGAGAGTTGCAGGCGGCTCGACCTTACCGTGCCCGACCGATACAAGCTCGGCGGTTCGCACCCCACTGGCTCGCAATTGCGGCCCGGCGTCCGCCAACTCCTCCGCTGCCCGCTCGCCCTTCATCGCGAGAAGCTCGCCCCCCTCGCGCAGCAGGGGGATCGACCACTTCAGCAACCGATCAAGCGGCGCCACCGCGCGGGCGGAGACCACGTCGAACTCACGCTTGCCGGCGAACTCCTCGGCCCGGCCGCGCAGTACCTCGACGTTGTCCAGTTTCAGCGACTCCACGCACTCCTGGAGGAACACCGTCCGGCGGAGCAGGGGCTCCAGCAGGGTGACCCTGATGTCCGGTCGTACGATCGCCAGCACCAGGCCGGGCAGACCGGCTCCCGAGCCGATGTCCACCAGCCGCACCCCGACGGGCACGGCCTCGGCGACCACCGCGCAGTTGAGCAGGTGGCGATCCCAGATGCGGGGCACCTCGCGGGGGCCGAGCAGTCCGCGCACCACCCCGGGGCCGGCCAGCAGCCCCGCGAACGTCTCCGCTCTGGACCAGGCGTCGCCGGTGAACACCTCGCGCGCGACCTCGGGCGGCTCGGGGATCTGGTCACTCACTCGACGCTCACTCTTCCTCGGGAACTGTCTGGGTCAGGGCGTTCTAAGGCTAACGGCCCGTTCCACACCGCCGTACAAGGGCCAAGCGGGGAAGGGACGCCGTACCGGACCAACCGCCGCGCAGGTGGGGCCCGGGTGTGGGTGGGAACAGCGGTGCGGGCGGGAACCACAAAGGCCGCCGCCCCTGGGGCCAGGGGCGGCGGCCTTGTCTGTGGCTGCTTTCGCTATGCGGGGAGGACCACCACGAAACGCCGGGGCTCCTCGCCCTCGGACTCGCTCCGCAGGCCCGCCGCCGCGATCGCGTCGTGCACGATCTTGCGCTCGAAGGGGGTCATCGGCTGCAGCGCCTTGGACTCGCCACTGCGCTTGACGTCCGCGGCGACCTTGGTGCCGAGCTCACGCAGCTCGCCCCGGCGGCGTTCGCGGTATCCACCGATGTCCAGCATGAGCCGGGAGCGTTCCCCTGTCTGGCGGTGGACCGCGAGCCGGGTCAGCTCCTGGATCGCCTCCAGCACCTCACCGTTGGGGCCGACGAGGTCACCGCCCTTGATGTCCACCACCGACACCACGGCACGATCGCCCTCGACGTCCATGTCGATGTCACCGTCGATGTCGGCGATGTCGAGCAGACCCTCGACGTAGTCCGCCGCGATCTCGCCTTCCTGCTCCAGCGCAGCGAGATCCGGAGCCGCCTTCACGGTCTCCTTTTCGGCTTCGGCCTCGGTCACGTCCGGCCACTCCTTCGTGCTGTCGGGGATGATCGTCAGGACTTCTTACTGCCCGTCCGCTTGCTGCGAGGCTGGCGGGTCGGCTGCTGGCGGATGGGCTTGGGCTCCGGCGGGGCAGGAGGCGCCTCAGGCTCGGGAGCGCTCTTCCTGACCTTGCTCAGCAGGCCCGGCTTGGCCTCGGGCGTCACCATGTTGCCCTTGGCGTCGGGCACCGGGGAGGGGTGGCGGCTGTAGAACCAGTGCTGCTGCCCCAGGGTCCAGAGGTTGGTGGTGACCCAGTAGAGGATGAGGCCGAGGGGGAAGTTCAGCGAGAAGATCGCGAACAGCGGCGAGACGTACATCAGGATCTTCTGCTGCTGCGCCATCGGGTTGTCCGGCATCTGCGCCATCGAGCGCGTCACACTCTGCCGGACGGTGAGGAAGGTGGTCAGCGAGCTGATCGCCACGAAGAACCCAAGCACGATCTTCGTCTGGATCGGGTTGGCCCCGCCGAGCGCCTGGATCTGCTCGCTGCTGGTCCAGAAGGTCGCCGGCAGCGGGGCACCGAAGATGTGCGCGGCCCGGGCGCTGTCGACAAGCTGCTGTGACATGCCGAACTTCAGCTCGCCGTGGGCCATCGCGTTCAGCACGGTGAACATCGAGATGAAGATCGGGAACTGGGCCACGACCGGCAGGCAGCCACCGAGCGGGTTGGCACCCTGCCCCTGGTACAGCGCCATGACCTCCTGGTTCATGCGCTGCTTGTCGTTCTTGTACCGCTTACGCAGCTCCTGGACCTTGGGCGCCAGCTCCTGCATCTTCTTCGACGAGCGCATCTGCTTGAGGAAGAGAGGGAAGATGAGCAGTCGCATCAGCACCGTCAGGGTGACGATGGTCAGCGCCCAGGTCAGCCCGCTGTTCGGGTCGAGGAAGCTGCTATAAACCTGGTGAATCCAGGTGATGACTTGGGCGACGGCTGTGTACAGCCAGTTCAGCCAGGACAGCTCCACCGAGCTAGCTCCCTTGCGTTTCGTCGGACCGGCCCGGGCTCGGGGGCACCGGGTCAAAACCTCCGGGATGGAATGGGTGGCAACGCCCGATCCTCCGGATCGTCAACCACGTACCGCGCAGCGCGCCGTGGACGGCCACCGCCTCAAGGCCATAGGCACTGCACGAAGGATGGAAACGGCAACGGGGACCCAGCAGGGGGCTCACGTAGGCCCGGTAGAACCGGATAGGAGCCATCAGGGTCCTGGCAGCCGGAGAAATCCCGGCGGTATGCTGCGCCGTCATCATCGCCCATCCATGCGAGCCTGGGAAGGCTCTCGCCGCCTGAGTAAACGATCCAGCGCGACGTCGAGTTCGGCGGCAAGGCGCTCGCTTCGCGCGGACGCGGCCGGTGGATTGGCGCGTACAACCAGCAGGCTACCTCGCGGAAGGCGATGCAGACGGTCGCGCATGATGTGTCTCAGCTGACGTTTGACGCGATTTCTGATGACCGCGCCTCCTACTCCGCGACTCACCACAAATCCCACCAAGGGCGGTTCATCCGATTCGGTACGCATGCCGAAATGCGCGACCAGTGTGGGGCGGCCTGCTCGGCTGCCCTTCCTGATCGCGCCGGCGAACTCCTCGCCCCGGCGCATGCGGGACACGGACGGCAACACCAGAGAACCTTGGTTGACCCAGGGGCAGGTACGGCTATCGCCCGCCGACATCACGGCCGGCGGGCGACGGAACGCTGCTGCCTTGGCCCGGCGGACCGGGCGCAACCGACGCGTCAGGCGGAGAGCTCGACGCGGCCCTTGCGACGACGGGCGGCCAGGATGGCGCGGCCGGCGCGGGTGCGCATGCGCAGCCGGAAGCCGTGGGTCTTCGCGCGACGACGGTTGTTCGGCTGGAAAGTACGCTTGCTCACGAGTGGGCTCCAGGCTTGAGGCACGCCCCCAGCACATGGGGACGCTCGACAGTGGCTGGCTTGCCGGAAGCGGGGCATGCGAAATAGCCGCCGCGTGGCAAGCCGACCGTCGTACGTTACGGGGAACGCGCGCCCCAGGTCAAACCGGAGCGCACGCGGTTATAGGTTATCCACGAATCCACAGCCCCTTTTTCCACCGGCGCCCCGCCGTCCACAGGATGTGCACTCAGCCTCCCCCGCACTGCCACTAGGCTGTGGACAACGTCTTGGACACAGGCTGTGGACAGGGCTACTGTCGGCTCCTCCAGCCCCGCTCTCCGCTGCCAGGACGTGCCCGGTGGCAGGGTGCGAGGCTGTGCACACCGTGTGGATTCGATGTGGATTACCGGCGGCCATCCCTGGGGGACCGCGGGGGCTGCGGCATGTGGACAACGGGGTAATCCGATGCGCCCGGCGGCCATCGGTGTGGATAAACAGATCGCGGTGAGCTCAGTCGGGGGCCGCGTCGGAGGAGGATGGGCCGGGCATGGATGGAATGGACCTCGGTGAGGTATGGGCGCGAGCACTGGAGAACTCCCTCAACGAGAGTGTCCCTTCCCAGCAGCGTGTGTGGCTCGGCCTGACCCGGCCCTTCGGGCTGATGAACGACACCGTGGTGCTCGCGGCTCCCACCGATTTCGCCAGAGATGTCCTGGAAAATAAGCTTCGTCCCCTGATCAGTCACGCGCTCTCCCAGGAGTTCGGCCGCCCGATGCGGGTCGCGGTCATGGTGGACCCCAGCGCCGCGGGCTCCGACCCGGGCGGCGTCCCCAGAGCAGAGCTTTATCCACAGGCGCCGCAGCAGGGTTATGCACAGGGCGGCGGACCGCAGCAGAGTTATGCACAGCCTGTGACCTCCCAGCACCACAGCGCTTCCGGCCTCCAGCCCCCCTACCATGCCGCCGGTCCGGCCGCCCCGCCGTCCACCGACTATCCACAGCATCAGCCACAGGGACAGCAGTTCCCCTACTCCTACCAGCACGCCGAGGAGCCGACCCAGCCGTACCTCCCGGCTGACCCGCCCGCCTCGGCGCCGACAGAGCAGAGCACCGGATACGGCCGCGGCGGCTACACCCCGCAGCCGCCCCCGTCCCGCCAGGAGGCCGACGGCTTCGAGCGCCCGGCGCCGAACCGGGCCGCCGGCCCCGTGCACAACCGATGGGACGGCCGGGGCGGCCGTACGCAGGGAGAACCGGCCCGGCTGAATCCGAAGTACACCTTCGAGACCTTCGTCATCGGCTCCAGCAACCGCTTCGCCCACGCGGCCGCGGTCGCGGTGGCCGAGGCTCCGGCCAAGGCGTACAACCCGCTCTTCATCTACGGCGACTCCGGCCTGGGCAAGACCCACCTGCTGCACGCGATCGGCCACTACGCGCAGAGTCTCTACGACGGCGCTCGGGTGAGATACGTCAGCTCGGAGGAGTTCACCAACGACTTCATCAACTCCATCCGCGACCACAAGGCCGACAACTTCCGCGGCCGCTACCGGGCGGTGGACATCCTGCTGGTGGACGACATCCAGTTCCTGGAGGGCAAGGAGCAGACCCAGGAGGAGTTCTTCCACACCTTCAACACCCTGCACAACGCCAACAAGCAGATCGTCATCTCCAGCGACCGGGCGCCCAAGCAGCTGGTCACCCTGGAGGACCGGCTCCGCAACCGGTTCGAGTGGGGCCTGATCACCGACGTCCAGCCGCCCGAGCTGGAGACGCGGATCGCGATCCTGCGCAAGAAGGCGATACAGGAGGGCCTGGCCGCGCCGCCCGAGGTGCTGGAGTACATCGCCAGCCGGATCTCCACCAACATCCGTGAGCTTGAGGGGGCCCTGATAAGGGTCACCGCCTTCGCCAGCCTCAACAGGCAGTCGGTGGACCTGCAGCTGACCGAGGTCGTGCTCAAGGACCTGATCACCGAGGACGCCGGCTCGGAGATAACGATCGCCACGATCATGGCGTCCACCGCGGCCTACTTCGGCCTCTCGATCGACGACCTGTGCGGTGGGTCGCGCTCGCGCGTCCTGGTCACCGCCCGGCAGATCGCCATGTACCTCTGCCGTGAGCTCACCGACATGTCGCTGCCCAAGATCGGCCAGCAGTTCGGTGGCCGCGACCACACCACGGTCATGCACGCCGACCGGAAGATCCGTTCCCTCATGGCCGAGCGTCGTTCGATCTACAACCAGGTCAACGAGCTCACCACCAGGATCAAGCAGCAGTCGCGCAATGGATGAGAGTTTCCCACCCGTGATGCACAGGCTGTGGAAAACCTTGTGGATCAATGGTAGAGCCGTGGCGGGCGACGGCGATCGGAGCGTTCCATCATGATTGTTTTAGGTATGAGAGGTTCGAGAAGTTCCGGAGATCTGGGGACAACTCTGGGGAGAACCTGGGGACAACCTGGGGAGAACTCGTGGACAACCTGGGGACGCCCTGTGCAGGGAGTTTTCCCCAGGGACAAAACGACCGCTTACCCTGGGGAGAACCTGGGGAAACCTCGTGGATAACCGGTGGATGAACGACCCAAGATCTGGGGACGGCCTGTGGGTACAGCGCGGTTCTCCCCAGCCCCGGGAGTTGTCCACATCCTTCACCCACACCGTCGGTGGATGAAAAAACCATGGCTGAGCTGCGGAAACACTAGATTTCCACAGTTTCCACCGCCCCTAATGCGATGACCCCTTGTATCTCTAACTAGAAAACTCAAGACCCACAGAAGGGTTCCGGGGGAGCACAGGTGCGAGACAGTGAACACTTGACCCCAAGGCACCGAGCGGACAGCGCTCGACACACAGGAGGCAGATCCACGTGATGTTCCGGATCGAGCGAGACGTGCTCGCCGAGGCGGTTGCATGGACGGCACGCAGCCTTCCGGCCCGTCCCTCAGTGCCGGTGCTCGCCGGCATGCGTCTCGAAGTCACGGAGAAGGGACAGCTCAAGCTCTCGGGCTTCGACTACGAGGTGTCCGCCGAGGTGACCCTCGAACCGCAGAGCGGGGAGGCGGGCGTGGTGCTCGTCTCCGGCAGGCTGCTCGCCGAGATCACCAGGGCGCTCCCCGCACAGCCGGTGGACCTCGTGGTGGAGGGCGCCAAGGCGGTCGTCACCTGTGGAAGCGCCCGGTTCACACTGCTGACCATGCCCGTGGAGGACTACCCCTCCCTGCCGACCATGCCCCCGGCCGCGGGACGGGTGGGCAGCGACGTGTTCGCCTCGGCCGTCGGCCAGGTCGCCGTGGCCGCGGGCAAGGACGACACGCTGCCCATGCTGACCGGCGTGCGCATGGAGATCGAGGGCGACACCGTCACCCTCGCCGCCACCGACCGCTACCGCCTCGCGGTGCGGGAGCTGAAGTGGCAGCCCGGCCAGCCCGACTTCTCGGCGATCGCGATGATCCCCGGCAGGACCCTCGCCGACGCGGCCAAGGCCCTGGGGAGCACCGGGGCCGAGGTCGAGGTCGCGATGAGCTCGGTGGGGGGCACCGGCGAGGGCATGATCGGCTTCTCCAGCGCCGGCCGCCGTACGACCACCCGCCTGCTCGACCCGGAGTTCCCCAAGTACCGCTCGCTGCTGCCGACCGAGTTCTCGGCCCGCGCCGAGCTGTCCACCGGCGCCTTCGTCGAGGCCGTCAAGCGCGTGGCCCTGGTGGCCGAGCGCAACACCCCGGTCCGGCTGGCCTTCCGCGGCGGCGAGGTCGTCCTTGAGGCGGGCAGCGGTGACGAGGCCCAGGCGGTCGAGGTGCTGCCGGTGGACTTCGAGGGCGACGACATCAACATCGCCTTCAACCACCAGTTCCTGCTGGAGGGGCTCGGCGCGATCGACTCCGACGTGGCCCGCCTGCAGATGACCACCTCCACCAAGCCCGCCATCCTCACCGGTGGAAAACCCGGCGACGACGACGGAGTCCCGGACTACCGCTACCTGATCATGCCCATCCGCCTGTCGAACTGAGGCCGTGGGGCGTGAGCGCGAGGTGGGACCGGACGCCTCCGCCGACGGGTCCCGTCCCGCGGAGGCGCGCCCCGGCGGGAGCCTCGACCGGAACGGCCGGTCCGGGGACCGCCTCGCGCTCCCCCCGATGCCCCTGGAGCTCGCCCAGGAGGCCCGTGAGGCCCGCGAGGCGGGTGTGACCGTAACTTCCACGCGTTCGCCGGACGGGGCCCGCAGAGGGCCTCTCGGCGCCGCTCGCGTCGGGGTGCCCCCGCGCGCCGTACGGCGGGACCGTCCGGCACGGACCGCCGGCGCGCCCTCCACAGCCCTGTGGACGACCCAGTCGGCGGAAAACACCGATCCGGTACGGCTCGCACCGGTACACCTGGTGTAGGTGAATGATGGAAACCCTGAAGGGGGTGCTCGTATGCGGATCGGCATGGTCGGGCTGGGCAAGATGGGCGGCAACATGGCCGAGCGGCTGCGCCGCGGCGGTCACGACGTCGTCGGTTACGACCGCGACCCGGCGGTCAGCGACGTCTCCAGCCTGAAGGAGCTGGTCGACAGGCTTCAGGAGCCCCGCGCGGTGTGGGTCATGGTGCCCGCTGGCGCGCCGACCCAGGCCACGATCGAGGAGCTCGGCACCCTGCTGTCGGCGGGGGACGTCGTGGTCGACGGCGGCAACTCGCACTACCTGGACGACCAGCGGCACGCCGCCGAGCTCGGCGCCAGGGGGATCGGCTTCGTCGACTGCGGGGTGAGCGGCGGCGTCTGGGGTCTGCAGAACGGCTACGCGCTGATGACCGGCGGCACCGAGGCCGACGTCCGGCGGCTGATGCCCGTCTTCGAGACCCTCAAGCCCGAGGAGGACGGCTTCGTCCACGCCGGGGACGTCGGCGCGGGCCACTTCGCCAAGATGGTCCACAACGGCATCGAGTACGGCATGATGCAGGCGTTCGCCGAGGGCTGGGAGCTGCTCCAGGCCTCCGACGTCGTGACCGACGTCCCCGGCGCGTTCCGCAGCTGGCGGCACGGCACGGTCATCCGCTCGTGGCTGCTGGACCTCATGGTCCGCGCGCTGGACGAGGACCCGGCCCTGGCGGAGCTGAGAGGCTACGCCCAGGACTCCGGCGAGGGCCGCTGGACGGTGCAGGCCGCCGTGGACCACGCGGTGCCGCTGCCGGTCATCACCGCCGCGCTGTACGCCAGGTTCGCCTCCCGGCAGGAGGACTCGCCGGCCATGAAGGTCGTCGCCGCCCTGCGCAACCAGTTCGGCGGGCACGCCGTCACCGCGAAGGAGGGCGAGGTGGCCAAGGGCGCCGACGCCCCCGGCGCCGACGTCGTCCCCCCGGTGGAGGCCGACGGGTAGCGTGACGTGTGTCACGGCCCGCGCCCGCCCCTCCGCGGTTTTCCACAGGCTGTGGATTTCGATGGACTGTCATGGACTGTCATGGGTCGCGTGGATCCCCGCGGTTTCCCGGGGTGCGGGCCTCAGGAGCGCGGGGCCTCCGCCGGGCGCGCGGGCCGTACCGAGGCGGCGGGGCTCCGGTGACGGGCGTGGCCGACTAATCTTCCTGGGGTGCATGTCGCCCACCTCTCGCTGACCGACTTCCGGTCCTACGACGCCGTCGAGCTCGGCCTGGAGCCGGGCGTCACGGCGTTCGTCGGGCCGAACGGGCAGGGCAAGACCAACCTGGTCGAGGCGCTGGGCTACGTGGCCACCCAGTCGAGCCACCGGGTGGCCGGCGACGGGCCGCTGGTGCGGCAGGGGGCCGCGCGGGCGATCGTGCGGTGCGCGGTCGTGCGCGACGACCGGCGGGCGCTGATCGAGCTGGAGATCAATCCGGGGAGGGCCAACCGGGCCAGGCTGAACCGCTCACCCGTGTCCAGGCCCCGCGACGCGATCGGCCTGCTGCGCACGGTGCTGTTCGCCCCCGAGGACCTGGCCATGGTCAAGGGCGACCCCTCGGAGCGGCGGCGATACCTCGACGACCTCCTGGTGGCCAGGACGCCCCGCTACGCCGGGGTCCGTGCCGACTACGACCGGGTTCTCCGGCAGCGCGGCGCCCTGCTGCGTACGGCGGCGCAGTCGCGGCGGGGGGGCCGGGGCGGGCGCAGGGCCGAGAGTGACGCGGCGTTCACCGAGGCGGGGGCCGGAGACCCGCTGAGCACACTGGACGTCTGGGACGCCCACCTGGCCAGGCACGGCGCGGAGCTGCTGGCGGCACGGCTGGAGCTGGTGGAGGCGCTGCGGCCACTGGTCGTCTCCTCCTACGCGGCCCTCGCGCCCGGCTCGGCCCCCGCCGCCCTGGAGTACCGGGGCACCGTGCCCGCCGGAGCGGAGATCGACGGGGACGCCCTGGAGGGGCGGCTGCGAGCCGCCCTGCTCGAGGTGCGCGGTTCCGAGCTCGAACGCGGCGTCACGCTCGTCGGGCCGCACCGCGACGACCTGTTCCTGGGCCTCGGAGACCTGCCGGCCCGCGGCTACGCCAGCCACGGCGAGTCGTGGTCGTTCGCGCTGTCGCTCAGGCTCGCCGCCTACGACCTGCTCAGAGCGGACGGCGGTGATCCGGTGCTGATCCTCGACGACGTCTTCGCCGAACTGGACAACCAGCGCCGCCGCCGGCTGGCCGAGATCGTGGCCCCGGCCGAACAGGTGCTGATCACCGCCGCGGTCGCCGACGACGTGCCGGTGGAGCTGGCCGGAGGCCGGTTCGACGTCGGCGAGGGAGGGGTGAGGCGTGTCCGATGAGCGGCGGCCGGTGGCCGCCCCCACGCCGCCCGCCTCGCCGGAGCCGGGATCCGCCGAGCCGACCCCGGCGAAGAGCACCGAGCCGGGGTCGGCGAAGAACGTGGCCGCCAAGGGGGCCGCGATGGCGAGGGAGAAGCTGGCCCAGGCCAAATCGGACGCCGCCAGGCGGGGGCAGTTGCCCCGCAGGGAGCCGCGGCGCAGGCCGTACGGACCGCGCAGGGACTCCGGCGATCCCCAGCTTTTCGGCAGGGCCATCGTCGACCTGCTGGCCGACCGGGGCTGGGAGCAGCCCGTCGCGGTGGGCGGGGTGTTCGGCCGCTGGCACGAGATCGTCGGCCCCGATCTGGCCGCCCACACCAAGCCCGAGACCTTCGCCGACGGGGAGGTTCTGGTGGTCGCCGACTCCACCGCCTGGGCGACCCAGGTCCGGCTGCTGGCAAGGACGCTGGTCAGAAGGTTGAACGAGGAACTCGGGGACGGAACCGTACAGCGGGTGAAGGTGCGGGGACCGCAGAACGGCCCGCGACCCAGCGGGGCCCTGCGCGTCACGGGCAGCCGAGGTCCGGGCGACACCTACGGCTGACACCGTCCACGGCTGATCGATCCATGACTGATCGATCACCCGGAGAACGGATCAGCGGCCTTTCTGGCGCGACGACCCCCTTCCGTGTAGGGGGATGCTTGAGCCGATAGTCGACGCGCGACAGAGGCTTCCAGAGCCCGTCAATGCCACACGACACGTTCTGAGCCGCTAGAATGAAATCGAATTCCGGACACGTCCGCTGCGTGTCACCCCCGGCATCCGCGCCGATCTTCTCTGGGTGAGCGCATCGGGGCATTCACGACGGTGACGGGCACGGCGGGGCCGCAAGGCTCTCCCGCCGCGTGTCCGCGGCAGGAGGATTTCGCACTTGTCCTACGACGCTAGCTCAATCACCGTTCTCGAAGGGCTTGAGGCGGTCCGTAAGCGCCCAGGCATGTACATCGGTTCGACCGGCGAACGCGGTCTCCACCACCTCGTCTACGAGGTTGTGGACAACTCCGTCGACGAGGCGCTGGCCGGCCACGCCGACAGGATCGAGGTGACGCTCCTCGCCGACAACGGGGTGCGGGTCCTCGACAACGGCCGGGGCATTCCCGTCGGCATCGTCGAGGCGGAGGGCCGCCCCGCCGTCGAGGTCGTGCTGACCGTGCTCCACGCGGGCGGCAAGTTCGACAGCAAGTCCTACGCCGTCTCCGGCGGTCTGCACGGTGTGGGCGTCTCCGTGGTCAACGCCCTGTCGAGCAGGCTGGAGGTGGGGATCCGCACCGACGGCCACCACTGGCGGCAGAGCTACGCGGCCTCCAAGCCCGTCCACCCCCTGGTCAAGGGCGACCCGACGGACGAGACCGGCACCTCGATCACCTTCTGGGCCGACGAGACCATCTTCGAGACCACCACGTGGAACTTCGAGACGCTCTCGCGCCGCTTCCAGGAGATGGCCTTCCTGAACAAGGGCCTCACCATCTCGCTGCGGGACGAGCGGCCTGCCCACATCGTCAACGGCGAGCCGACCGAGGTGGTCTACCACTACGAGGGCGGTCTGTCCGACTTCGTGAAGCACCTGAACTCCAAGAAGGAGCCCGCGCACCTCTCGGTGATCGACTTCGAGGAGCACGGTGAGGGGATCTCGGTCGAGATCGCCATGCAGTGGAACAACTCCTACAGCGAGTCGGTCTACACCTTCGCCAACACCATCAACACGGCCGAGGGCGGCACCCACGAGGAGGGCTTCCGCGCCGCGCTGACGTCGATCGTCAACCGCTACGCGCGCGAGCAGAAGTTCCTTAAAGAGGGCAAGGACGACAACCTGACCGGTGAGGACATCCGCGAGGGTCTCACCGCGATCATCTCGGTGAAGCTGACCGACCCGCAGTTCGAAGGTCAGACCAAGACCAAGCTGGGCAACACCGAGGCCAAGTCGTTCGTCCAGAAGGCGTGCAACGACCACCTGCGTGACTGGTTCGAGCGCAACCCCGGCGAGGCCAAGGACGTCATCAACAAGTCCCTGCAGGCGTCGCGCGCCCGTCTGGCGGCCCGTCAGGCCCGCGACCTCACCCGCCGCAAGTCGCTGCTGGAGTCCGGTTCCGGGCTGCCGGGCAAGCTCGCCGACTGCCAGTGGAGCGATCCGGAGAAGTGTGAGCTCTTCATCGTCGAGGGTGACTCGGCGGGCGGCTCGGCCAAGGGCGGGCGCGACTCCAAGTTCCAGGCCATCCTGCCCATCCGCGGCAAGATCCTGAACGTGGAGAAGGCCCGCATCGACAAGGTGCTGAAGAACGCCGAGGTCCAGGCGCTGATCACCGCCATGGGCACCGGCGTGCACGACGAGTTCGACATCGCCAAGCTCCGCTACCACAAGCTCATCCTGATGGCGGACGCCGACGTCGACGGCCAGCACATCAACACGCTGCTGCTGACACTGCTCTTCCGTTTCATGCGCCCGCTGATCGAGGCCGGGCACGTCTACCTCTCCCAGCCGCCGCTCTACAAGATCAAGTGGGACCGCCGGGGCGAGGACGCCTCCTACGCCTACTCCGACCGCGAGCGTGACGCGATCATCGAGGACGGCATCGCCAGGGGCAAGCGCGACCCGCGCGCGCACGACGGCATCCAACGGTTCAAGGGTCTGGGCGAGATGAACGCGGCCCAGCTCTGGGACACCACGATGAACCCGGAGACCCGCGTCCTGCTCCAGGTCACCCTCGACGACGCCGCCCAGGCCGACGAGCTGTTCAGCGTTCTCATGGGTGAGGACGTCGAGGCTCGCCGCTCCTTCATCATCAGGAACGCACGAGACGTCCGTTTCCTCGATGTGTAGCGGTAGCCGTACAGCCTTCTCTCTGCAAAGGATTCATCACCCGTGACGGATGTGAACACTCCGCCCGTAGAGCGCATCGAACCGGTCGACATCCAGTCGGAGATGCAGCGCAGCTACATGGACTACGCGATGTCCGTCATCGTGTCCCGTGCACTGCCCGACGTTCGCGACGGCCTCAAGCCGGTGCACCGCCGCGTGCTCTACGCCATGTACGACGGTGGCTACCGCCCCGACCGCGGCTACTTCAAGTGCTCCCGCGTCGTCGGCGACGTCATGGGGTCCTACCACCCGCACGGTGACTCCTCCATCTACGGCACCGTGGTGCGGCTGGCCCAGCCCTGGGCGCTGCGCTACACCCTGGTCGACGGCCAGGGCAACTTCGGATCGCCGGGCAACGACATGCCGGCCGCCATGCGATACACCGAGTGCAAGCTCGCGCCGATCGCCATGGAGATGATCCGTGACATCGACAAGGACACCGTCGACTTCCAGCCCAACTACGACGGGCGCTCCCAGGAGCCGCTGGTCCTGCCGTCCCGCTTCCCGAACCTCCTGGTCAACGGGTCCGCCGGTATCGCGGTCGGCATGGCCACGAACATCCCGCAGCACAACCTGCGCGAGGTGTCCGACGGCATCAGGTGGGCACTGCAGAACCCCGAGGCGACCGACGAGGAACTCCTCGAAGCGCTGATCGCCCGGATCAAGGGCCCCGACTTCCCGACCGGCGCGCTGATCGTCGGCCGCCGCGGCATCGACGACGCCTACCGGACCGGCCGCGGCTCGATCACCATGCGGGCGATCGTGGAGGTGGAGGAGGACGCCAAGGGCCGTCAGTGCCTCGTCGTCACCGAGCTGCCCTACCAGGTCAACCCGGACAACCTCGCGCTGTCCATCGCCGAGGCGGTGAAGGACGGCCGGATCAGCGGCATCGCCGACGTCCGCGACGAGAGCTCCTCCCGGGTCGGTCAGCGCCTGGTCATCGTGCTCAAGCGCGACGCGGTCGCCAAGGTCGTGCTGAACAACCTCTACAAGCACACCCAGCTGCAGACCACCTTCGGCGCCAACATGCTGGCGCTCGTCGACGGCGTGCCACGGACCCTGCGGCTGGACCAGTTCGTCCGCCACTACGTGAACCACCAGATCGAGGTCGTGGTCCGCCGGACCCGCTACCTGCTGCGCAAGGCGGAGGAGCGGGCCCACATCCTGCGCGCGCTGCTCAAGGCGCTCGACCGGATGGACGAGGTCATCGCCCTGATCCGGCGCTCGCCGTCGGCGGCCGCCGCCCAGGGCGGCCTGATGACGCTCCTGGAGATCGACGAGATCCAGGCGCAGGCCATCCTCGACATGCAGCTGCGCAAGCTGGCCGCCCTGGAACGGCAGCAGATCACCGACGAGTACGACTCGCTGATGGCGCATATCATCGAGTACCAGGCGATCCTGGCCTCGCCCGAGCGGCAGCGGACGATCGTCTTCGACGAGCTCTCGGAGGTCACCGCCAAGTACGGCGACGAGCGCCGGACGGAGATCATCGCCTACGAGGGCGACATGTCCATCGAGGACCTCCTCGCCGAGGAGGACATGGTCGTCACGATCACCCGCGGCGGCTACGCCAAGCGCACCAACACCGACCTCTACCGGGCGCAGAAGCGCGGCGGCAAGGGTGTGCGCGGCGCGCAGCTCCGCCAGGACGACATCGTCGACCACTTCTTCGTCACGACGACCCACCACTGGCTGCTGTTCTTCACCAACAAGGGCCGGGTCTACCGGGTCAAGGCGTACGAGCTGCCCGACTCTGGCCGGGACGCCCGCGGACAGCACCTGGCGAACCTGCTGGCCATGCAGCCGGACGAGATCGTCATGGAGGTGCTGGACCTGCGTGACTACGAGGTCGCGCCGTACCTCGTGCTGGCCACCCGCAGCGGCCTGGTCAAGAAGACACGCCTGTCGGAATACGACTCGCCGCGTTCGGGCGGTCTCATCGCCATCAACCTGAGGGAAGATGACGAGGTGATCGCTGCCAGGCTGGTGTCGGAGGACGACGACCTGCTGCTGGTCTCCCGCGGTGCCCAGTCCATCCGCTTCACGGCCTCCGACGAGGCCCTGCGCCCGATGGGCCGCGCGACCAGCGGGGTGATCGGCATGCGGTTCCTCGAAGGCGACGAGCTGCTGGCGATGAACCGGGTCGCGGACGGCGAGGATGTGTTGATCGCGACCGAGGGTGGGTATGCCAAGCGCACACCTGCCGAGCAGTATCCGGTGCAGGGAAGAGGCGGTAGGGGTGTCCTGACGGCGAAGATCGTCAGCGCTCGTGGCAAGCTGGTTGGGGCTGTCATGGTCAGTCCGGAGGACGAGGTCTTCGCGATCACGTCCGCCGGCGGGGTTATCCGGACCAGCGCAGGGGAGATCAAGCAGTCTGGTCGCCAGACCATGGGGGTGCGTCTGATGAATCTCGCGGAGGGGGACAGCGTGGTGGCTCTCGCCCGTAACGCCGAGGCGTTGGAGACTGAGGAAAACGGGGAAGGGGAGTAGCCCGTGAGCGCTCAGGCCAGACCAGGTCCACGTCCGGCTTCCTCTTCGACACGCGATCAGGTGACGGAGAAGATGGACAAGGCCGCTGGAACAGATCCCATCGAGGCGGTCGACTCGCCGGCAGACGGTAGCAAGCCCACGCCGGAGACCGATAAGTCGGTAACCGACGATTTCAAGGGCAGGCAACGCGTGACGGCTATCGAGGACGGCAAGATCAGCGATCCCACGGCGCCGCGGATTCGTCCGACGGCCGCGGAGCCGCCGAACGCCCCCTGGGCACCCGGCGGACTGTCGTCCCCCGCTCCGGACGCCAGGAAGGCCCCCGACACCTCTCCGAGGGCACCCCGCAAAGCCCATCTGGTGCTGCGCAGGGTGGAGCCGTGGTCGGCCATGAAGTTCAGCTTCGTGGTGTCCCTGGTCTGCTTCGTGGTGCTGTTCGTCGCGGTAGCGGTGCTCTACATGGTGCTGTCCGGGCTGGGCGTCTTCGACAACATCATCCAGACGGTGAACCAGTTCACCGTCTCGGACGGCAAGCCGTCCACCAGCGGCTTCGACATCGGCTCCTGGTTCGAGCCGGTCCGCATCCTCGGCTACACCGCCCTGATCGGCGCCGTGAACGTGGTGCTGATCACGGCCCTGTCCACCCTGGGCGCGGTGATCTACAACATCGCCTCCGACCTGGTCGGAGGGGTGGAGGTCACCTTCAGCGAGGCCGAATAGGCATCCGCCATGTCCCCGGTCCCCCACCCGGGGACATGGCACAAGCCGGTGTCGGAACAGGGTAGGCTTTTCCCTGTTGGACAGGACGGGTTCGCCTCCGCCAGACGGATGCGATACCGTTCTTTCGTGTAACAAGGGGCTATAGCTCAGACGGTTAGAGCGCTTCCCTGATAAGGAAGAGGTCCCAGGTTCAAGTCCTGGTAGCCCCACCAGCAGCTCAAAGGCCCTTTCTCGGTGATCGAGAGAAGGGCCTTTTTCATGATCGTGCGTCACTGATGCGTCAAGATCACTAACTGTCGGCGCTGGCCACCCGCCGTGACCATGACTCCCGTATCTTCGCGTGAGCATCCGGCTGGAGATGCGCGTACCGCTGCGTGGTCTGGAAACTTTCGTGACCGAGTAACGCCTGCACGTCATACAGCGGGACGCCATCCTGCACCAGCCAACTGGCCGCCGTGTGCCGCATCACCCGCGGCGGGAACCGGCGGATCCTGTGCGCCGGATCATCGCAGAATTCGCCACACTTCCCGGTGATCACCAGGTCCCCCTCGGTGGCCTCCTCCGCCGACCGGTGCATGCACAGCCGAGCGGCCTCGACTGCCGGATACCAGATCTGGCTACGCACGTAGCCGTCGCTCACTGGACCACCATCCGGAACAGTGAACACCAGACTGTCGCGTGGTCGGCTGACCATGAGGCGGCTCATGCGCTCCAGCGTCGCCTCCGGGATCGGCGTAGTGCGGTGACTCTTCATGCTCTTCGGATACTCGCGCAAGCCCTGGCGGGTCATCACCTCAACTACGGACAGGGATCCGCGAATCCATGCCACACGGTGCCCGTGCAGGCCATAGATTTCCCCGGGACGCAGGCCGACATCCATACCGAGCTCGGCGAGCGTCCGCCACGCCGGACTGTGCAACCGCTCCAGCGCCTCGTACAGGGCACGGGCCTCGTCATGCTCGTACCACTCGGTCTCGGCAGCGTCGAGACGGGGGAGTTCCAGCTCGGCGAAGGGGTTGGCGACCACGAGCGGCGGGTGCTCCCGCATGGCCGACCGGTACATCCCGCTCATGACATGCACCACAGCGTGGATGGTCGCAGGCGAGATAAACGGGATCTCGTCCGGATCGTCGAAGGTGTCGGCGGGTCGGCCCTTATGCCGGGCCTTTCTGGTCTCCTGCAGATCGCTGACCCAGGCCTGAGCGTCCACCCGTTGAATCGCCTGCATCGGCCAGTCACCCCACCGCGGGTCACAGTGGGTCCGCCACAGGCTCTCGCCCTTCGCCCTGGTCGGAGCCTCGATGACGCGGCCGGCGAACCATCTCTCCCGCCAGGCGCGCACCTTGATCTGGCCGGTACGGGGGTCGCGGGTGTCACCCTGGTCGAACTTTGCCTCCTGGGCCTTTGCCCACTTCTCAACAACGGATTTCAGCTTGTTGCTCTTTGTGGTGCGCTGCCCGTTGGGCATGCGCACCGTGGCCTGGTAGAGGCCGCTGGGGAGACGGCGGATGTAGGGCACGGAGTCCTCCGTGTGATGAGGGATGGGTGCTCAGTGGGGACTGAGGTAGTGGCCCACGCTGGTCCCAAGGGAACCGAGGGCAGCAGCTAGATCATCACTCATCAGTGTGGCTCGGATCTCGACGTGTGCGATATCGCCGTCTATTTCGGCTGCGAGGAGCCGACCGCCGGCTACCCGCCGGACTCGGTGTATCTGACAGCCGAGGGACGGCTGCTGGAGGCGGGATTTCTGCTGATGGTAGGGCGATATGAGGTCGTCGCTGAGGCTGCTGAGCTCGGCGATCAGGGCGGTGCCGCGCTGGCATTCACGCGCATCGACTCGGGCGATGATGCGGCCCGGTCTGTAGGTGATGGTGGCCGGCGCCTCTAGGTCATCGAAGAATGCGGAATCATCTAATCGCCTATATTGGACCGTTCCGGACATAACACATCATCACCGACTCGCGTCACAGTGTGTTCAGATCAGGCGAGTCTCTACCATCACACCGGGATATTCGTAATAGAACAGGCAACAAAACGGCTTTATGTCGAAGTAGCTAGTCGCCGGCTTCTTCGACCAGCAGTTCTACCATCCGACGGATACGGAGCCTGGTGGCCTCACTGATCGGCCCCTTCACCGGAATCATGATCACGTCATCGCCTGCATACGCCTCCTCCACTTTGTAATCCAGCCACTGAGCGGCGGCCAACCGCTTCAGGTCTTCCACATCGACCCCGATGCCTGCAGCCAGCGCCCGCAGCCTCCACGGCTCAGGCAGAGGGCCGCGGGCAGTCATCAACTGATCTAGCCACTGGTTGTAGATCGACCGCGTCGGGTCCTGCGGATCCACGCACATCTGGGCGAATGCGTTCTTGCTCAGCCCGCTGCGCTCGTAGGCCGCCCGGACGTAGTCGCTCAGCGGCGTCCGAGAATCCCTGCCCTGGTCGTCCTGTTGCGGCGGCATGTGTAGTCGCCTCTCGTGTCGCCCTCGCCTCACCATCACCGAGATCCTCTGCCTCGTAGGGGATCCGGAAATGCACTGCTGCCTGCGTCGCTCAGAGCAGACAACAATATGGGCCATCAAACCACTCCTCTCTGGTGACAGTCAGATCCCCCTCGCGAATCGCTAGACAACGGATCGACGCGCAAGCTACCTTAATGATGCATCATCAGAAACAACAGTGAGCGACAGTCTCCGACTGTCCACAACACAGAGAGGCGCACATGCCGACTCCGCGCGGACGAGTGATCCGTAGCGCCCTGCTGCTACAGCGACTCATAGGAGAGCGCGGACACAGCTGCAACACGCTGGCCGCAGAGATTGGGCGGTCTCGCCAGCTCGTCGCCCACTTGGCCTACGGCCGCCGCACCAGCTGCAACGCGGAAACCGCCCACCGGCTGTCAGTGGCGCTGGGCGTCACTGTCGACGCCCTGTTTTTGCCCCGAATTTCTGATGGATCATCAGAAACAAGAAGAAGAAGGAGGACGGGATGACCGAGACGCTGCTCCTGACCATTCCCCAGGCCGCGAAGCAGCTCGGAGTCCACCGGACGACGGTCTACGACTACATCGCCGACGGCGACATCGAAGTGATCGACATCGCCCGGACCGGCAGCAGGCAGACCCGGCTGCGGGTGCCGCTCGACGCGCTCCGCGCCTACATCGCCAGCCGTCCCAGCGTCGTTCAGCCCACCCCCAATCAGCCCACCCCCAAGGAGAACAGGTGACCATCCGTACCCGCCGGCCCACCGGCCGCGTCCCCTGGCCCCTCATCCTCATCGAAGGCGGGGAAAAGAGCGGCAAGTCCTGGGCAGCCGCCCAGCTCTCCGCCTCCGAGAAGGTCGGCCAGACCTACTGGATCGACCTCGGAGAGGGAGCCGCCGACGAGTACGGTGCGATCCCCGGCGCCCGCTACCTCGTCGTCGAGCACGACGGCACCTGGGCGTCGATCCTCGGCCAGGTCCGCGCGATCCACGAGGAGGCCGCCCGCGCCGCCCAGGCCGGGGAGCCCCCCGTGGTGCTGGTCATCGACTCGATGACCGCCGAGTGGGATCTCCTCAAGGACTGGGTGACCAACCGGGCCGCGGAATCCCCCTCCAACCAGAAGCGCCTCGCCGCCGACCCGGGTGCCGAGATCAAGGCCCCCATGAACCTGTGGAACGACGCCAACTCCAGGCATCGCAGGCTCATGACGATTCTCATGACCTTCCCGGGCATCGTCGTCATGACCGCCCGCGGCAAGGAGGTCGCCGCCCTCGACGCGAGCGGATCTCCCATCGCGGGTAAGCGGGACTACAAGGTCGAGGGTCACAAGAGCCTGGCCTACGACTCCTCCGTCTGGGTGCGTCTGTCCCGTGAAGAGCCGCCCGTCGTGGTGGGTGCTCGCTCGGTTCACACGGGCGTACGGCCGGGCGTCGATGCCCCCCAGGCCCTGCCGGAGGACTGGAGCCTGGAGGGGCTGATCTTCGACGCCCTGCGCTGCGACCCGCAGGGCACCCGCGCCCGGGCGATGACCGCCATGCAGGCCGGGGCCGAGAACCCGGACCTGGACGCCGCGTCCCCGGAGGCCGCACGGTTGCTCGGCGAAGCCGAGGACGCTGCGACCGTGGCGGAGCTGACGACCTGCTGGCAGGCGGTCGGGACGGCGCTGAAGGCCGAGCGGATCAGTCAGGCCGAGGCCGACCACATCGCCCGCCGGATCAAGGCGCTGGGCGCGGAGATGCAGGCCGCAGCATGACCGGCGTCGGCCCCCCGGGCCGGGGCTGTGCCCTCGCACGCTGCCCGCGCCGCGCCACCACCACCATCCGCGCCTGCGGCGTCGTCCACCTGTGCGAGCCCTGCCGGGAGCTCGTGGAAGGGCTCGCCGGGGTGCCCGATGCCTCGTGACCTGCGCGCCGCCGCCCTGCACTACCTGCGCTCCGGCGCGGTGACGATCGTCACCGCCTCCACACCGCCCGACGGCCCCAAAGCGCCGCTGTACGTCGAGGCGCTCGTCGAGGGCTACACCTCCACCCACCGCATCCGGCTGGCGACCGGCGAGTGGTCGTGCTCATGCCGCTACGAGGGCTGCGCGCACCTGGCCGCCGTCCAGCTCATCACCGGGGCCGGCACCGGCGCCCGGCCCCTGACCACCACCGCCCCGAGGAGGGCCCTGTGATCACCGAAGACGAGACCGGCCGGGATGTCGACCCGCGCGACGACGACCGCGAGCCGGAGCCGCCGGAGCCCGAGGAGGAGCAGCCGCTCGACCTCGACGAGCTGGCCGCCACCCTCGCCGACGCGCAGCACGACCCCTACGTGCCCGCCGCCACGGCCGAGGTGCTCGACGCGGTCCCGCGCCTGCTGGCCAGGCTGCGCGCGGCCGAGGCGGAGCTGGCCGACTGGCGCGGGCGGTCCCACCGCTACGAGTACGCGGTGACCTACCGCGAGGAGGAGCCCTCCTCGGTGGTGCAGGTCACCCGCGCCCACGCCGAGCGGGCCTGGTCCGACGGCATCGGCCACACGCCGTGGGTGCGCACGATCAGCACCTCGGACTGGGCCGAGCTGACCGAGCCCCCGTTCTGATGTCGCACCGCAGAGACACCGGGCGCCGCGATCCCGGCCGGCACCGCCAGGACGGCCACGGCCTCACCACCACGCTGATCGCTCTGGCCCTGGTCGTGGCCATCGCCCTGGTGCTCGCCCTCTACCTCGCCATCTGAGCAGCCCCGCCGGCGGCTATCCGGCGGGGCCACCCCAAGGAGGATCCCATGCAGTCGAACCCGACCGAGCCCGAGCGGGCTGAGTTCCTCGGTGTCCACTTCCACTCCGACAAAGCGCCCACCTCCGAGATGCGGACGCACGGCCACAACCTGGTGTTCGACACCCCGGACGAGGCCCAGCAGTTCGCCGCCACCGCGCAGGTGATGGCCGCTCAGCACCACATCGCGTGGGAGCGCAATGGGCTGCTGCCGCCCTCGGCGCCGAGCCCGTCGGCGTACCCGCTGTGACCCGCGCCCTGGTGCCCCTGCTTGCGGGCCGCACCGCCGCCCCTCACCACCCCGGAGACCCGATGACCACGAACCTCGCCTGCTGGACCCTCACCTACCCCTGCGGCACGTCCGTGGGCGGCTGGGGCGGCATCCCCCATTTCAGTACCGAGGCCCTCGCCCAGGAGGAGGCGGCCACCCACTGCGGGCCCCTCGGGGCGCCGGAGGTGTCGCGCCTCGACCGGCCGTGCATCACGGTCGCGTGCAGCTGCGGCTACGCGTTCGACGCGGACGAAGAGGGGGAGGTGCACTTCGCGAGCCGGGCCGAGGCCGCGGGCTACCTGCCTCAGTACGGGTGGACGCAGACCGGTGACGGGTGGCGGTGCGAGACCTGCACGGCCGACACCCGCCGCGTCCGAGTCGTCGGTGATCTGTTCCACGGCCGGGTGCCGGCGGGAGCGGTCTACGTCGGCCGAGCCGCCCCGGGCCTCAAGGCGAGCCCCTACGCCAACCCGCACTGCGTCGGCGGCACGGGGTGCCGCAGGTGCCCGGGCCGGGTCCACGACCTCAACGAGGCGAGCTGGCTCTACGGCCTGCACCTCGACCACAACCCCGA
>NZ_JBSGCR010000041.1:0-43935 GCF_053601935.1 Streptosporangium sp. NPDC004631
AGTTATTAGGTTTGGTATTAACATCTGTCTCCACTACATTCTGGTGACCGCCGGCGCGGGCGCCGACGGCGCGCTACGGGGGCCTGCGCGCCGTCGCGCCGGTTTTAGGCCGCGTCCCGGTAGGGGTGGCGGGGGTGGTGGGACGCGGCGACGGCTGCCGGGGAAGGAACGCCGCCGCGCCTGCTCGGGGAAGACGAGGACGCCAGGGGCATCGGGAGAGGCGAGGATGCCGAAGGTCTCGGGGGCGCCGAAGCGGCCGGGAGCGCCGGAGTGGCCGAAGCGGTCGGAGTGGCCGGGGCTGTGAGGGGGGTCTCGCGGCGGGCGGTCACGGTCATGACCGCCTCATACATCCGCCTCTCCAGCTCCTCGCCGGTGGTGGCGTCGACCATCAGCGGTTCGGAGGTCGGCCAGGTGGCCAGGGCGTAGAAGCGTCGGCTGCCGACGCCGTACAGGACGGTCCAGCTCGGCCACGCCTGGGCGAGTCGTTCGGCCTGGGCGCGGGCCGGGCCGTCCCACAACCGGCGGTGCACCACGGCGGTGTGGACCTGCCCCGCGCGGTGACGGCCCGAAGTGCCGGAGAGGTGAGAGTCGCGGGGGTCGCGGCGCCACATCATGCGTTCACCACCTCGGCCGTCTCCTCCTGACGGGCGGTCTCGGCCCGCAACTGCTCGAAGGTGTCGGCGTCCACCGTCCGCTCGGCCCCGGCGTGGAACGCCTCCAGGGAGAACGGCTCCCGCCGACTAGCCCAGAAACGGCCCCTGTCACTGAGAAACACCTGCCAACCCGGAATCACCGGGTTGAGCGTTTTGGCTCTAGCATCGTCCACAGATCGGACCTCCATTGTCCGGTTGAGGGCCCGTCCGGACGTCGTAAGCGCCGGGCGGGTCCGTTATTTACAGAGCCGTTGGCCCTATGGCAGTGCCATAGTGGATGTAGTCGGGAGCTGACAGAAAGATACTTTCGTGGTCACAGCGTGGCCACGTTTGACCACGATCGCGAGGAAGCGATGGGTGCGCAGCAAGGAAAGCCGATCGACCCCAACTTCGTATTTGGTGCGGTTATGCGCCGGTGGCGGGAGAATGATCGCAAGATAGGTCTGCGCAAGGCGGCCGAAGAACTGAATGTGAACTTCTCTCACCTGGCGAAGTGGGAGCGCGGGGAGCGCCCGGTACCGGCCGACATGATCCAGAAGCTTGATCACGTATACGATGCCGACGGCGTTCTCGTCGCGCTCCACAATCTGACGGCTCGCCATGATGCGCTGCTTGCGATCTCGGAGTTAGGGTATTCACCTAGCAGTACATCTGAGGAGAATCACCCGTTTTATGAGGATGGCGACAACATGGAGCGTCGTGCCCTTCTGCAACTTCTCGCCGCCCTGAGCTCCGGTGCCGCCATTCCGGCGGGCGCCCTAGAAACGATCTTCTCGCGCACGGAGCACTCCATAGGCGGGCGCGACGGCGCCGACCTGGAAGATTGGGAGGAATCCGTCTTCGAGTACGGCTTCCTCTACGTGACCCGGCCCCCCGGCAGTCTGATCAGCGGTGCCACCGCCGACTTCGTCGAGATCTCCCGGCTTCTCACGAACAGCCGGTCTCCAGACACGCGTACGGGGTTGCTGCGAATCAGCGCGCAGCTCGCGGCGCTTCTGGGGATGGAGTTCAGCGACATCGGCGAGAAGAACGCCTCACTGCGCTCGTGGAAACTGGCTCGCCGGGCCGCCGACGCGTCGAAGGATCGTGAACTAAGAGTATGGGTGCGTGCCCGCGAAGCGACATACGCCTTCTGGTCGGGACGGCCAGGGCCAATCGTGGCCCGACTGGTCGACGACGCCATACAAATCGCTGATGGAGTGCCGACCACGAGCCTGGCGCGGGCGTTCAGCGCACGGGCCTTTGTGGCGGCCTCCAACGGCGATACTGAGACTACTCGGATCGCGCTGGGTGACCTCAGCCAGGTGTATGAGGTGATCCCTGATGTGTGCCAGGAATCACCGCTCTGGAGCTTTTCCGAACGAAGAATGCACTGGAGTCAGGCATATCCCTCCGCTCTTGTCGGGGACACGGCCAGAGCGTCAAACACGGTAGAGCAGGCGTTGGCCCTCTGCCCGGCAGATTTTCATGGAGACATCGCCGATCTCAGACTGATTCACGCTCTGGGTCTCGCACATGATCGGGATGTGACCACCAGCCTCGATATCGCGACTGCGGCCGCCGAGGGATGGCATTTCAGCGCGTCACGCCGTCGGATTCTCGGCCAGATCATCGATGCCCTGCCCCGGGAGGCTCGGACTCTGCCCGCTGCCCGAGAGTTGCGCGCCTTAACAACAGGCGACGGGATGGCCTGACCTGTGAACGACGGGCGCAAGCCCGTCGTTCACAGGTCAGGATCGTCAAAACCAACCAGCCCACCCTGCACGCCGCCGCCATCACCGCACTGACCGGCTCTGATACCGACTTCACCACCGTTACCCACCGCGAGTTCGACCGCGGACACACCCGCGCCGAGCACCGCATCCTTCGCACTGCCCCGGCCTGCGACATCGATTTCCCCCATGCCGCTCAGGTCTTCCGCACCCTGCGCCATCGAGGCGGCCTGGACGGCATACGTCACAGCAAGGAAGTCTGCTACGGCATCACCGATCTGACTCCGCGGCAGGCCGGACCAGCTCAACTCTCCGCCTACGTCCGCGGCCAAGTGATAGACCCACGATGCCTGCGGCCTGCCACTTCACGGACGGAACTCCAGTCAACGCCGGGGCGCGGGTTGCTGTCCCGGACACGGTGCTCCGATACCGATGCGTACTTGTTGCGGCTCACCGTTCCCGACTCGAACATCTACCGGAAGACAGGCAGCACGCCGGACGGTGTAGCCACCCGTGAATGCCAACCATTCTTCGTCTGCGTTGCAGCGATCCACAACCACATGGTCGCCTGGCGGCCCCAGACTGCCCCATTCCATCCAAAACCGATCCCGAAGATTCTTCGGAACGATCAGCTCGACAAGTTCACCCCGCCGCACAAGCAGCCCTTGTTTCGCGAACAATCCCTTCTTCCCATCAGGGAGCTTTGCCTCGGCGGCTTGCAATGCCTCTGGCCGAGCCCGGTTCGTTGGTAGTGCTACCGCACCGCCAACGATTTCAAATCCGGCAGGGGGTGCTTGTTCTCCACCAACCGCTACTTCACACTTGACAGTCGCAGAGGCTGTGGGCGGGGACGATGCCGAGGTGGCGTTTTCATGCCTCGTCGGATGGGTGCTGGGGGTACAGGCGACCACACCCAACGTCAGAACGAAGATAACCTTTCGGGCGCGCATCCCTCCAGTATCTATCCGGTTGCCGTTGTGCGCGACTTAGAAAAGTATTGGGTAGCCGGCCGATCGCTCGTGGTTGAGGTCTTCAGCGGGTGCCAGTTCTTCGCCCTGGAGTCCGGCGCGGGTCCCAACTAACACGTTGTTGACTCCCCCGGCCCTCTTTGGCTGGAGTTGACCCGGTTTGGTGGACACCTGACCTCTGAGGAACCCTGGTTCCTGGAAGAAGGAGTTCACTGTGCCGAACAACCATCCGCCGGAGTCTCGCCGGCAGATGGACCGGTGCGCGCGGCACGCTCGCCGGAAGAGCTCACCAAGGAGTTCGAGCCCTCCGCGCAGTCGATCCCGTGTCTGGGTGCGCCGGGCCGACCTTGACGACGGCCGCCGCGCCGATGGCCTGACCCTGGCCGAAAAAGACGAGCCGGCCCGGCTGCGCCGCGAGGTCCAGCTTCTCCGCGAGGAGGCGGCAACATCCAGGCCCTGTCCACGCCCTGCGGCCTGCCGCTACGGATTACTTCTTTAAATTTCCGTGGGATGCAATTTGCGTTGGCTGAAAAATGGACCTCCACCTCGCTGGTTCACTTTGGATCGCATGCTCATCCTCCTGGGTATAATCCGGCGGCGAAGCGTCCAGATCGGCCACGTTACCGGCGTAGAACTCGACGCATTCCGCTCTAAGGCGAAGATTTGCATGCGAGAAAAAGTCAGCTCTAAAATCAGAAGCTCATCGACGAGCGACGACTCAGATCCGATTATATTCCATGCCGTATTTCCACTCGTGGTTGGTTCTGCCGACCAGGTGTACTCTAGAAGTCCACGCGCAACCAAAACGGCCGTATTCGACTGCCTGAGCCGCAGTGCCGTTCGAAGCTCGATCAGAAGGCCGGCGGTTGAAGATATCGCGTGAATACGAGCATCCAGCAATTGGACTTCTTGAACGGCCGTCTACACATTAAGGAATAGCAGTGAGGGCCGAGGTAAAATACTTCCACAGCCCCGACTTCGACTGGGAATCCCAGACCCCCGATAACCCGAAGTGTTTCGAGGTACTTCTTCAGGCATTCGTCGGCCCCGTCGGCGGGGACAACAGCGAATCCTTTGATTTGCTGATCTGCACTCCATCCTTCCTGGAGCGCGAGACGGCCGACTCCGGTGTCATCGACGGACACCACCGTATAATCGTCTCAAGCTTCAACAGGGATCGAATCGAGTCCTACATTCGACAAAGAGTTAGAGTGGTGGACGAACCGACCTGGGTGGAACTGGCCACCAAGGTAGGTCGCCTGGGGCGCTGGGAGTTCGAAGACTATGATCACCAGAACTGACGATCATAATCTTCGGGTAAGACGTAACAAGTCGGCTGTCGGCCAGTTTCCGCTCCCCCGCCGAGCCGTCCCAGCGATATGACTCCTCAGCGACAGGCGATACCAACGGGCGACGACCGGCGGCTTACAAGCCGCCGGTCGTCGCCCGTCTCGGCTGGGTCTGATGTCCCAGGCCCAGCCGAGATATCTGGTTGAAATTTGCGGCTTTTCCGGCTGCCCCCACTGCGAACAGCAACTCGCCCAGGTTCAACCTACTTGGACGCCCTGAGGTAGTCGCGGTTCATCTGGGCGATGGTGTCCAGCGGGATGCCCTTGGGGCAGACCGCGGTGCACTCTCCGGTGTTGGTGCAGCCGCCGAAGCCCTCGGTGTCCATCTGCTCGACCATGGCCCTGGCACGGGAGTCGCGCTCGGGCTGCCCCTGCGGGAGCAGGCCGAGGTGGGTGATCTTGGCCGCGGTGAAGAGGGAGGCCGACCCGTTGGGGCAGGCCGCGACACAGGCGCCGCAGCCGATGCAGGTCGCCGCGTCGAACGCGTCGTCCGCGTCGTCCTTCTTCACCGGGACGCTGTGCGCGTCGGGGGCCGATCCGGCCGGGACGGAGACGAAGCCGCCCGCCTGGATGATCCGGTCGAACGCCGAACGGTCCACGACCAGGTCCTTGACCACCGGGAAGGGCGCGGCGCGCCACGGCTCGATGGTGATGACCGCTCCGTCCTCGAAGTGCCGCATGTGGAGCTGGCAGGTGGTGGTGGCCACCTGCTCGCCGTGCGCCACCCCGTTGATGACCATGCCGCACATGCCGCAGATGCCCTCGCGGCAGTCGTGATCGAAGGCGACCGGCTCGTCACCCTCCAGGATGAGACGCTCGTTGAGCACGTCGAGCATCTCCAGGAAGGACATGTCGGGCGACACGTCCTCCACCCGGTAGGTGACCATGCGGCCGTTGTCCTGAGGGCTCTTCTGCCGCCAGACCTTGAGTGTGAGGTTCATCCCCATGGTTCGCCTACCGCTCCTCGTTCGCCGCGCGGACCGCTCGTCCCTCGTGGGCCGCCCCGCCCACCGTCTCGCCCACCGTCTCGGGCACTGCCTCGGGCGCGCTCACTTGTAGCTCCGCTGGCTCATCGTGACGTACTGGTAGTCGAGGTCCTCCCGGTGCAGGACCGGGCCCTGCTCGCCGTACTCCCAGGCGGCGACGTAGGCGAAGTGCTCGTCGTCGCGGAGGGCCTCGCCGTCGGCGTCCTGCGACTCGGCGCGGAAGTGGCCGCCGCACGACTCGGTGCGGTGCAGCGCGTCGACGCACATGAGCTCGGCCAGGTCGAAGAAGTCGCCCACCCGGCCGGCACGCTCCAGCGCCTGGTTGAGCTCGTCGGCCTCACCGGAGACCTTCACGTTCTTCCAGAACTCCTCGCGCAGTTCGGGAATCCGCTCCAGGGCCTTGCGCAGCGACTGTTCGGTGCGCTCCATGCCGCAGTAGTCCCACATGAGCCTGCCCAGCTCACGGTGGTAGGAGTCGGCGGTACGGGTGCCGTTGTTCGACAGCAGCCTGTCGATCTTCCTGCGCACCTTGATCTCGGCCTCGGCCACGGCCTTCTCGTCGACCTCCCCGTAGGGACCGTCCGCGAGGTAGTCGCCGATCGTGGTCGGCAGCACGAAGTAGCCGTCGGCCAGCCCCTGCATCAGCGCGGACGCGCCGAGGCGGTTGGCGCCGTGGTCGGAGAAGTTGGCCTCGCCGATCACGAACAGGCCGGGGATGGTCGACTGCAGGTCGTAGTCCACCCACAGGCCGCCCATCGTGTAGTGCACGGCGGGGTAGATGCGCATCGGCTGGGTGTACGGGTCCTCGCCGGTGATGCGCTCGTACATCTCGAAGAGGTTGCCGTACTTCTTCTCCACCGCCTCGCGGCCCAGGCGGCGGATCGCGTCGGCGAAGTCGAGGTAGACGCCCAGGCCTCCGGGGCCGACGCCCCGGCCCTCGTCGCAGACGTTCTTGGCCGCGCGGGAGGCGATGTCCCGTGGGACCAGGTTGCCGAAGGCCGGGTAGACGCGCTCCAGGTAGTAGTCGCGCTCCTCCTCGGGGATCTGTGCCACCGGCCGGTCGTCGCCCGCCTTGACCGGCACCCACACGCGGCCGTCGTTGCGGAGCGACTCCGACATGAGGGTCAGCTTGGACTGGTAGTCGCCGCTGACCGGGATGCAGGTCGGGTGGATCTGCGTGTAGCAGGGGTTGGCGAACATCGCGCCGCGCCGGTGCGCACGCCAGATCGCCGTGGTGTTGCAGCCCTTGGCGTTGGTGGACAGGAAGAACACGTTGCCGTAGCCACCGGTGGCCAGTACGACCGCGTCGGCCAGGTGCCGCTCGATCTTGCCGGTGACCATGTCTCGGACGATGACGCCCCGAGCCCGGCCGTCGGAGACGATCAGGTCGAGCATCTCGTGGCGGGTGTGCATCTTCACGGTCCCGGCCGCGATCTGCCGCTCCAGCGCCTGGTAGGCGCCGAGCAGCAGCTGCTGCCCCGTCTGGCCCCTGGCGTAGAAGGTCCGGGAGACCTGCGCGCCGCCGAAGGAGCGCGTGTCGAGCAGGCCGCCGTACTCGCGGGCGAACGGCACGCCCTGGGCGACCGCCTGGTCGATGATGTTCACACTGACCTGGGCCAGCCGGTAGACGTTCGACTCGCGGGCGCGGAAGTCGCCGCCCTTGACGGTGTCGTAGAACAGCCGGTAGATCGAGTCGCCGTCACCGCGGTAGTTCTTGGCCGCGTTGATGCCGCCCTGGGCCGCGATGGAGTGGGCGCGGCGGGGCGAGTCCTGGTAGCAGAACGACGTGACGTTGTAGCCCAGCTCGCCGAGGGTCGCGGCGGCCGAACCGCCCGCGAGGCCGGTGCCGACCACGATGACGTTGAGCTTGCGCTTGTTGGCCGGGTTGACCAGCTTGGCGGCGAACTTCCGCTTCTCCCAGCGGTCCTCGATCGGCCCCTCCGGGGCCTTGGTGTCGCGGATCGGGTCGCCTTCGGTGTAGTTCGTGGTCATCGTCCGCTCACCGCTCCATTCACCATGTGGAAGATCCGCCCGGTCACGCGCGCCCCGCTCACCTGATCACTCCGGCCGTGACCGCGAGGGGCACCGCGAGGAAGCCGAGCACCAGCACCGTGGAGACCACCGCGGCGACGGCCTTCAGCGGGCGGTAACTCCGGGCCCCGGCCAGGCCGAGCGTCTGGAACGCGCTCCACAGGCCGTGCCGCAGGTGCAGGCCGACCATGACGACGGCGACCACGTAGAAGAGCGTGACCCACCAGCGCGACGGCTCGAAGCCCTGGACCAGCCGGTCGTACGGCGTGCCGTTCCAGCCGGCCGGGTTGACCACGCCGAACGTGAGGTCCAGCAGGTGCCAGATCACGAAGAGCAGGATGGTGACGCCGCCCCAGCGCATGATGTGCGTGGCGTAGCCGCCGGCCCGGGACCTGCGCCTGGCCGCGTACTTGACCGGGCGGGCCCTGTTCGCCCGCCGGGCCAGTGAGATCGCCGACCACATGTGCAGCCCGACCGCCACGGCCAGGACGACCTCGACCAGGCTCAGCAGGACCCGGCGCGGAAGGATCGGCTCGCCCATGGTCCGCAGGAAGTCGGCGTAGGCGTTGAAGGACCCGGCGCCGAAGAAGCTCTTGAGGTTGCCGGCCATGTGACCGACGAGGAAGAGCACCAGAACGGCGCCCGTGACGGCCATCACCGCCTTTTTCCCGTTGGACGAGCCCAGGAACCCGCCGGACCTCCCGGATTTCCCGGGCGTCCGAGTCTTGACGGTCTTCGGGGGGGTGCCCCCGGCATGGTCAACCCGCGCGGTGGCGGAACCGCGCTCAATCGTGGCAGTCACCCTGTGACGCTAGGCACCGGGCTTTCCCCTCGTCCAAGTCATCGTGGATGTCGTTTCCATAGCCTCCGGCTATCATCTCTGCGTCTGCGGGTCTTTCACCCCGGCGCGGTCACCGCGGGTGCGAGCAACCTCACATGATCTCGCAAGACCGGGGGGCGCCCCGGATCCGCCACCGGCACCGCCGTACGCTAGGGAAACGTGCAGCTCCAGCAACTGGCCTACTTCGTGGCGGTGGCCGAGGCCCGTCACTTCACCCAGGCCGCCGAGCGGATGCGCGTCGCGCAGCCGTCGCTGAGCAAGCAGATCAAGGCCCTGGAGACGGACCTCGGCGCGCCGCTGTTCAGCCGCGCCCGGGGAAACGTCACCCTCACCGCCGCCGGGGAGGCGCTGCTGCCGCTGGCCCGCCGGATGCTGGCCGACGCCGAGACCGCCCGGCGGGAGGTCGGCGAGCTGGCCGGGCTGCGCCGGGGCCGGGTCCGGCTGGGCGCCACGCCCTCGGTCTGCGCCGGGCTGATGGCCGACGCGCTGGCCAGGTTCCACGGCGACTACCCCGGCATCGAACTGTTCGTCGAGGAGGGCGGCTCCCGCGACCTGGTCCGCGCCCTCGCCCGGGGCCAGCTTGACCTGGCATTGATCATCATGCCGCTGCAGAACGACGACCCCGCCCTGGTCACCGAGGAGATCCTGCGGGAGAACCTGGTCGTGGTCTCCCCGTCCTCCTCACGGGTGCGCGGGCCGTATCTGCGGATCGAGGAGCTGCGCGGCCGGCCGATGGTGATGTTCCGGCGCGGCTACGACCTGCGGGAGGCCATGCTCGGCGCCTGCCGCCAGGCCGGATTCGAGCCCAGGCTGGCCGTGGAGGGCGGGGAGATGGACGCGGTGCTGCGCTTCGTGGAGGCCGGGCTGGGCATCGCGCTGGTCCCCTCGATGGTCCTGGACGGCCGCCCGGGACTGACCGGGACGCCGCTGGCGCCGCCCGGACTGCACCGCACCATCGCCATCGCCCACCGCAAGGACGTCGAGCCCACCCGCGCCGCCCACGCCTTCCGCGACACCCTGCTGTTCTTCCTGGCCGAGGCCGCCCACGACGGTAGCCTTCCCGAGGGCCTGGAACTGATCCCTCCGGAGTGACCAGGACATCGGCCTGGCCCCGCGTCTAGAGTTGGGCGCACGGCGATGCGGTTCACACAGGCGGACGGTAGGGGCATGACGTGTACGTCGCGAATCTGAAGATCTCCGGCGTGCGTGGTTTCTCCGGTCCACGAGAGGTCAACCTCGACTTCACCCGGCCCGACGGTTCATACGCCGGTTGGACTGTGCTGGCGGGCCGGAACGGCTCCGGCAAGAGCACGCTCCTGCAGGCCGTCGCCCTGACCTCCGCGGGCCCGCGCATCGGGGTGGCCATCGATCGCTGGGGAGGATCCCCGGCCGAACCCACGACGGCGAGCGTCCGCTGTGAGTTCCGCTACGACCTGGAGTTCGATCACGGCGACCCGTTCACCGTCACGCGGCCGGACACTCCCATCCCCGCCGCCCTGCGCTGGACGCCCGACGGTCTCGGCCTCTGGCGGGGAGACGACCCCCGCATCGACGGTCTCTGGCTGCGCAAACCGCGAGGGGGATGGTTCCTCTCCGGGTACGGGCCGTTCCGCAGACTGTCAGTCGCCGAGATGGGCCGGGGAGGCTCCACGCTCAGGTCGGGTCATCAGGCCACCGGAACACTCTTCGACGAGGACGCCACCCTGTTCGAAAGCGTGAGCTGGCTTGTCGAGCGCCGTCTTTTCCAGTTGGAGGGGCGTCCAGGGGCGAAGGAGCTTCTCGACTCCGTGCTCGCCCTGCTCGGAGACGGTCTCCTTCCCGACGGATTCAAAATCATGCGGGTGGATTCGGACGGCCTCTGGGTCCACCGTGACAACGTGCGCAGACCACTGCGTGACATGAGCGACGGGTATCGCGCGGTCACCGCCCTCGTGCTCGACATCGTGCGGCAGATGCACGTGGCGTACGGAACGCTCACCGTCGAAAACCGAGGCGGGCGTCCGACCCTCGCCTACCCCGGGGTCGTACTGATCGACGAGGTGGACGCGCATCTTCATGTGAGCTGGCAGCAGAAGATCGGTGAGTGGCTGAAGACACACTTCCCGATGGTCCAGTTCATCGTCACCACCCACAGCCCCTACATCTGCCAGAGCGCGAGCCCCGGTGGCCTCATCCGGCTGCCGGGACCGGACGAGCACGCCTCCCCGGGTGTCGTGGACGAGGAGCTCTACCGCCGCATCGTGTACGGCAGCGGCGACGACGCCATCGTGACCGAGCTGTTCGGCGTGGACTCCCCGTACTCCTCGCGCGCGGACGAGCTCCGCGAGGACCTCGGTGACCTGGAGGTCAAGGTGCTAGACGGGACCGCGACACCGGCGGACGTCGACGACTACCGGCGGCTCAGCGAGGAACTCGTCAGTTCGCCGTCCACCCGGGTACGGGAGGTATCTCAGTCCCTCGGGTCCGATTCGTGATCCCGCTGGTGCGCCCGTGTCTTCCCACGGAGCTGACCGACAGGCTCCGCGACCACACCGATCACCTCCGTTCCCGTTCGGTGACCGTGACCGCGGCCCGCCGTCGCTGGAAGAACGCCACCGCCGAACGGTCGGCCCTGCGTGCGCGACTGCAACCCATGGCAGCCGGGATAGAACGGTGCATGTACTGCGGAGACAGTCTCGGCACCGCGATCGACCACTTCGAACCGATCAAGCTGGCCCCGCTGCGCGCCTTCGACTGGCTCAACCACTTTCTGGCCTGTGACTACTGCAACAGCAATGCCAAGCGCGCCGAGTATCCATGCGACCCGCTGACCGGTGCGTGTCTGCTCGTCGACCCCTCCGTCGAAGACCCCGGAGATCACCTCCAGCTCATCCTCAGCACCGGGCGAGGACCCCCAAGGGGGAGGCGACCATCAGGACCTTCCGGCTGGATCGCTGGCAGTTGGAGCGAGCACGCCAGGACGGCTTCCAGCGCTGCCAGGACATGCTCCGGGGTTACGCGAGGCTCCTCACGCGAGGCGAGCACCAGCGGGCGCACGGCCAGGCACAGGCACTGCTGCGGCAGCCGCACGCCGACGTGCTGTACGCGATGGTGCGCGTGCTGGACTCACCCGGGGCAGCCGTGATCCTGGACGGAGACATTCTTGAGATCCTTCGCACCGGTTTCGCCGTCCCCATCCCGTGGAGTGGCACCTCCGGAAGGAGATCGGTCACACCGGACGACTGAGGGACATAACCGGGCGGTGCCCGGCAAGCCGATCACTGTCTTATACGTCCTGGTGTCACACTATTCTGCATAGCGTTAATAGGATCCCCCGACTCCACGAAGAGGCGTCATTGACCGCCCCTCCCCATGAAACGCTCACGCTCCTGCTGATCGAGGACGACGCGGGCGATGCCTTCCTTGTGGAGGAGCTGCTCGGCGAGGCGGACAACCCCCCGGAGATCATCTGGGCGCGCAGTCTGGAGGAGGGCCGAAAGCGGCTGACCGAGGACGTGCAGTGTGTGCTCGTCGACCTCTCCCTGCCGGACGCGACCGGCCTCGAAGCGCTGGAGCAGGTGCTGTCGATGGCACCGCACGCCGCGGTGATCGTGCTGACCGGGCTGAACGACACCCACGTGGGCACGGAGGCCGTGGCGGCGGGCGCCCAGGACTTCCTGGTCAAGCAGGACGTGGAGGCCCGGCTGCTGGTGCGGGCGGTCCGCTACTCGATGGAGCGCAAGCGCGCCGACCTGGCCCAGCGCAGGCTGGTCGAGGCCGAACTGCTCACCAAGGAGAACTCCCGCCTCGAACGCGGGCTGCTGCCGGTCCCGCTGCTTGAGACGGGTGAGCTGGAGCATCAGGCCCGCTACCTGCCCGGACGGCAGCGCGCGCTGCTCGCCGGCGACTTCTGGGACACCGTGCAGAGCCCCGACGGCGCCGTGCACGTGGTGGTGGGCGACGTGTGCGGGCACGGCCCCGACGAGGCCGCCCTGGGGGTCGCGCTCCGGATCGCCTGGCGGGCCCTGGTGCTGGCCGGGCACACCGGCAACGAGCTGCTGCGGGTCCTCGACTCGGTGCTCCGCCTGGAACGCAAGTCCGCGGAGATCTTCACGACGCTCTGCATCGCCACGATCGATCCCGCGCTCAGCCACGCGCGGATGCACGTGGTCGGCCACCCGCCACCCCTGCTGATCCGCGACGGTGTGATCGGCGTGGTGCCGGGCACCCCGTCCGGGCCGCCGCTGGGCATCTTCCAGGACGTGAGCTGGTCGCAGATCGAGGTGCCGCTGGGGCACGACTGGTCCCTGCTGCTCTACACCGACGGCCTGATCGAGGCCACCGTGGGCGGCGGGCCCGACCTGCTCGGCACCGAGGGGCTGCTCTCCCTGGTCCACGAGCACGGCGGGGTGCACCTCGACCGGCTGATCAAGCGGGTGATCGAGCTCAACGGCGACTCGCTCAGCGACGACCTGGCCACCGTGCACGTCTCACGCGGAGGGAAACGTTGAGCCATCGCGACCGTCTACGTCCCCTGCCGGCCCCGGCCCCCGCCACCGGCTTCGGAAAACTACGGCTGGGACAGTGGTTCCTGTTCACCGGGACGGTCGTCGTCCTGCTGTTCGCGGTCGCCGCCCTCTTCACGATCACCTCCATGGAGGAGACGCGCGCGGCCGGGGTCGACGTGGTGAACGTCGTCGACCCCGCAGCGCTGCGCGCCCTGGAGATCTCCAACGCGCTGACCGCGCAGGAGAGTTCGGTGCGGGCGTACGGCAGGACCAACGAGGCGGCCTCCCTCCAGGGCTACCGGGACGCGGTCGTCGCGGAGGCCGCCGCGCTGACCGCGCTCGACGCGCTGCTGCCCCGGATGCCGGAGGCTCAGGCCGTCGGCGCCGAGGTCGCCCGGCTGAGGACAGCGGGAGAGTCCTGGCGGCGCGACTACGCGGAGAAGCTCATCGCCTCCGTGCCGACCGAGGGGACCGAGGCCAGTAACCGGCGGAACGCGCCCGTCAACGCCGCCAGGTTCGCCGAGATCCGCCAGGCGCTCACCGCGCTGGAGGACCACCTCAACCGGCTGCACGCCAAGGGCGGCGAACGGCTGGAGCGGGGCTGGGAGGCGTTCTACCTCGCGCTCGGCGGGGTGACCGTGGCGCTGCTCCTGGCCCTGATCTGCGCCACGCTCATCGTGCGGTACGCCGTACTGCGCCCGCTGGCCGAGCTGAACGAACAGGTCCGCGCGGTCGCCCAGGGGGACTTCGACCACAGGCTCAAGGTCGAGCACCCCTCCGAGCTGGCCGAGCTCTCCGGCCACGTGGACGCCATGCGCCGCCGCATCCTCACCGAGTGGCGCCGGGCCTCCGAGACGCAGGGCAGGCTGGAGGAGCAGGCGGCGGAGCTGCGGCGCTCCAACGGCGAGCTGGAGCAGTTCGCCTACGTGGCCAGCCACGACCTGCAGGAGCCGCTGCGCAAGGTGGCCAGTTTCACCCAGATGCTGGAGCAGCGCTACGGCGACCGGCTGGACGAGCGGGCCAAGCAGTACATCGCCTTCTCGGTGGACGGCGCCAAGCGCATGCAGCTTCTGATCAACGACCTGCTCGACTTCTCCCGGGTCGGCAGGCTCGGCGGCGAGCGGACCTCGGTCGACACCCACCTTCCCCTGCGGGCGGCGCTGAGCAACCTCGCCGTGCCGATCGAGGAGTCCGGGGCGACGGTGACCTTCGACGAGCTGCCCACGGTGCGCGGCAGCCGGGTCCAGCTCACCCAGCTCTTCCAGAACCTCGTCGGCAACGCGGTCAAGTTCCGCTCCCAGGAGCCGCCGCGGATCCACATAGGGGTACGGCGCGACGGGGACGTGTGGGAGTTCTCCTGCTCCGACAACGGGATAGGCATCGAGAGCAAATACACTGATCGAATCTTCCTGATATTCCAGCGGCTGCACGGGCGGGACGCCTACGCGGGCACCGGCATCGGGCTGGCGCTCTGCAAAAAGATCGTCGAGTACCACGGTGGCCGGATCTGGGTGGAGAACGGCGAGCCCGAGCAGCCGGGAACGACCTTCCGCTGGACCCTTCCCCTTGGAGAGACGGATGAATGACCTGCGCTGGATCGACGTGCTCCTGGTCGAGGACGACCCGGGTGACATCCTGCTGACGCGGGAGGCGTTCGAGCTCAACAAGGTCAGGAACAAGCTGCACGTCGTCAACGACGGCGAGCAGGCCATGGCCTTCCTCCGCAGGGAGGGCGAGTACGCCGAGGCCCCCCGCCCCGACCTGATCCTGCTGGACCTCAACCTGCCCCGCAAGGACGGCCGGGAGGTGCTCCAGGACATCAAGGGGGACGAGGAACTGCGCGGCATCCCGGTGGTCGTGCTGACCACCTCGGAGGCCGAGGAGGACATCCTGCGCAGCTACCACCTGCACGCCAACGCCTACGTCTCCAAGCCGGTGGACTTCGATCAGTTCATCAACGTGGTCAGGCGGATCGACGACTTCTTCGTGACGGTGGTCAAACTGCCCAGTTCAGGCCAGCCGTACTGACAGACCCGACGGCCGGAGCCCATGACCGAAGATCTCCTTACACCCCCCTCCACCTGGCAAAACATAGCGGATCCGTAATTCCTGCCTGACCAACGTGACAGGAATCACACCTGGTCGGTGAAAATGTGAGTGACCCTTCTCACATGAACGGGTAGCCGCGTCGTAACGTATCCCCACCAATACGCGCGCGCACGGTGAGCCGGCGCGACCATGGCCCGGCGCGCGGCACAACTGAAACTACCCGGACCCCTTTGGCGAGCAGGGTCCGTGGGAGGTGGAGAGGTCTCCGATGACCCAGACAACGGCCGACAGTCCGGCCAGAAGGCAGCGCGCGCAGATCAAGGCGCGTACGCTGCGGACCGACCAGTGGTGGCGTTATCCACTGGTCACCTTCATCATCTTTACAGCGTTCCTCGTCTACGCCACGTGGGCGATCTTCGACGCGAGTTACTTCGTGCCTCCTTACAACGCCCCGTTCTCCTCCCCGTGTCTGGCGACGAGTTGCCCGGAGGGGGCGCGGCTGTTCGGCTTCGCACCGTTCGGTGACTGGTACACCCTGCCGCCGGGACTGCTGATCCTGGGACTTCCGGCCGGTTTCCGGTTCACCTGTTACTACTACCGCAAGGCGTACTACCGCGGCTTCTGGCTGTCGCCGCCGGCGTGCGGTGTCAGCGAGCCGCACAGCAAGTACACCGGTGAGTCCCGCTTCCCGCTGATTCTGCAGAACGTCCACCGCTACTTCTTCTACGCGGCGATCGTGATCGGCCTGATCCTCGCCTACGACGCGGTGCTGGCGTTCGTCGACAAGCCGCTGGGCCTCGGGACGTGGATCCTGGTGGTCAACGCCGTCTTCATCAACCTGTACACGCTGTCGTGCCACTCCTGCCGTCACATCACGGCCGGACGTCTGAACCACTTCTCCAAGCACCCGGTCCGGTACCGGGCGTGGGGCTTCGTCTCCAAGCTCAACGCCAAGCACCAGGAGCTCGCGCTGATCTCGATGTTCACCGTCATGGGAGCCGACCTCTACGTGAGACTCGTCGCCAAGGGCATCGTCAACTTCCCGTTCGCATAAGGATCACCCAGTGGAAATCGAGCGTCACGAATACGACGTCGTCGTCATCGGCGCCGGCGGAGCAGGGCTGCGGGCGGCCATCGAAGCCCGCCAGCAGGGAAAGCGGACGGCGATCATCTGCAAGTCGCTGTTCGGCAAGGCGCACACGGTCATGGCCGAGGGCGGCGCGGCGGCGGCCATGGGCAACGTCAACAGCAGCGACAACTGGATGGTGCACTTCCGAGACACCATGCGGGGCGGCAAGTTCCTCAACAACTGGCGGATGGCCGAGCTGCACGCCAAGGAGGCCCCCGACCGGGTCTGGGAGCTGGAGGCGTGGGGCGCGCTGTTCGACCGCACCAAGGACGGCAAGATCAGCCAGCGTAACTTCGGCGGGCACGAGTACCCCCGGCTGGCCCACGTCGGAGACCGTACCGGCCTGGAACTGATCCGCACCCTGCAGCAACGCGTCGTCGCGCTCCAGCAGGAGGACGAGAAGCTGCACGGCGACGCCGAGGCGTACATCAAGGTCTTCCAGGAATGTACGGTGACCCGCCTGCTGAAGGACGGCGACGCCATCTCCGGGGCCTTCGGCTACTGGCGGGAGAACGGCGCGTTCGTCCTCTTCGACGCCCCCGCGGTGGTGCTGGCCACGGGCGGGATCGGCAAGTCCTACGTGGTGACCTCCAACTCCTGGGAGTACACCGGGGACGGCCACGCGCTGGCGCTGCTGGCCGGGGCGAAGCTGATCAACATGGAGTTCATCCAGTTCCACCCGACCGGGATGGTCTGGCCCCCCTCGGTCCGCGGCATCCTCGTCACCGAGTCCGTCCGAGGCGACGGCGGGGTGCTGCGGAACTCCGAGGGCAGGCGCTTCATGTTCGACTACATCCCCGAGGTGTTCAAGGACAAGTACGCCACCACCGAGGAGGAGGGCGACCGGTGGTACACCGACCAGGCCAACAACCGCCGCCCGCCGGAGCTGCTCCCCCGTGACGAGGTCGCCAGGGCCATCAACTCCGAGGTGAAGGCCGGTCGCGGATCCCCCCAGGGCGGCGTCTACCTGGACGTCTCCAGCCGGCTCCCGGCCGCCGAGATCGTCAGGCGGCTGCCGTCGATGTACCACCAGTTCAAGGAGCTGGCCGACGTCGACATCACCAAGGAGCCCATGCAGGTCGGCCCGACCTGCCACTACATCATGGGCGGCGTCGAGGTGGACGCCGACACCGGCGCGGCGGACGTCCCCGGCCTGTTCGCGGCCGGCGAGGTCTCCGGCGGCATGCACGGCTCCAACCGGCTCGGCGGCAACTCGCTCTCCGACCTGCTGGTGTTCGGCCGCCGCGCGGGCGCCGGAGCCGCCGCGTACGTGAACGGGCTCACCGCCCGGCCGAAGATCTCCGCCGACTCCGTGTCCGCCGCCGAGGCGGAGGCGCTGGCCCCCTTGAGGCGCTCCGGCGAGAACCCCTACCAGGTCCACCACGAGCTGCAGCGGACGATGAACGAGCTCGTGGGCATCATCCGCAAGTCCGAGGAGGTCACCGAGGCGCTGGAGAGCGTGAACAAGCTCGCGGAGCGGGCGGAGGGGGTCGGCGCGACCGGCAACCGGATCTACAACCCCGGCTGGCACCTCGCCCTCGACCTGCGCAACATGCTCCTGGTCTCCGAGTGCGTGGCCAAGGCGGCCCTGCTCCGTGAGGAGAGCCGCGGCGGTCACACCCGTGACGACTTCCCGGGCATGTCCGCCCAGTGGCGGCGCAAGATCCTGCTCTGCGGCCTCTCCCCGGACGGCTCCGGTGTGACGGTCAAGGAGAGGGCGCAGTCCCCCATGCGCGACGACCTGATCAAGCTGTTCGACCGGGGCGAGCTGGAGAAGTACATCACCGATGAAGAACTGGCCGACTTCGACGCGTTGGTCAAGGAGTGACCATGAGTTACAAGGCGAAGTTCCGTGTGTGGCGGGGCGAGGGCGGCGAGGGAGGTCTTGAGGACTTCACCGTCGAGGTGAACGAGGGCGAGGTCGTCCTCGACATCATTCACCGGCTCCAGGCCACCCAGGCCCCCGACCTCGCGGTCCGCTGGAACTGCAAGGCCGGCAAGTGCGGCTCGTGCTCTATGGAGATCAACGGCAGGCCGAAGCTCGGCTGCATGACCCGGATGTCCACCTTCACGGAGGACGAGACGATCACTGTGACGCCCATGCGGACGTTCCCGGTGATCAAGGACCTGGTCACGGACGTGTCGTTCAACTACCAGAAGGCCCGGGAGATCCCGTCCTTCACCCCTCCGGACAACGTTAAGCCGGGCGAGTACCGCATGGAGCAGATCGACGTCGAGCGGTCCCAGGAGTTCCGCAAGTGCATCGAGTGCTTCATGTGCAACAACGTCTGCCACGTGATCCGCGACCACGAGGAGAACAAGGCCGGCTTCGCCGGTCCGCGCTTCCTGATGCGGATCGCCGAGCTGGACATGCACCCCTACGACGTGGCCGACCGTAAGGACTCCGCGCAGGAGGAGCACGGCCTGGGCTACTGCAACATCACCAAGTGCTGCACCGAGGTCTGCCCCGAGCACATCAAGATCACCGACAACGCGCTGATCCCGATGAAGGAGCGCGTCGTCGACCGCAAGTACGACCCGCTGGTCTGGCTGGGCAACAAGATCTTCAAGCGCTCCGGCGCGAAGAGCTGACCCCCCGCCCCACGGCGCCGGTCACGTGTCCACGTGACCGGCGCCTTCGCGTCCGGCGGGGTGGTCGGCGCGTCCGGCGTGTCTCGCCCGGAGAACCGGCACGGCCCCCCGGAGCGGAGGATCACCTGGAACGGCGGAAGAGACCGCGTTTCCTCCTGCCGTCCTTCTGGCCCGGCAGCGGATAGACCGCCGTCTCGTTGAGCTCGGCGGCCCCGGGCGGAGAGGGCTGCGGCCCGGAGAACGGCGCCTCACTCCCGGACCGGCCCCCCACCGCGAACGGTCCCCGGCCGCCGCGCGGCGGCTCCTGGGGGAACGGCGCCCCCGGGAATTCGCCGACCCCCTGCTGCGCCACGCCGTCATCCCGGAGCCCCGGCCGCTCCGGCGCGGCCGTCCCGGAGCGGCCGCCGAAGTAGTCGAACGGCTCCGCCCCCTGACCGCCGGAAAGCGGCGGCTCCTGCGGGAACGCCTCGCCGGGGAAACCCTCGGAACTCCGCGGGAAGGGGCCGGTGAAGGGGTGCGGGGCGTCGTCCTGCCCCGGGATGTGGGCCGTCGGCTGCTCGTACGACTGGGGGTACTGCTCGGGTGAGTAGTCCTCCGGGGTCGCCGGATACATCTGCATGGGGACGAAGCTGATGATCGGGGCGTAGGCCGTACCGTTCTGGTAGACCGTGGGCGGGAAACCCGGCGCGGGCACGTAGCCGGGACCGGCCGGGTATCCCATCGGGCCCACGAAGTCGCGCTGCCCGGGGGCTCGGGGGCCGGCCCGCCGTACGGCGGAGGCGTGGGCCAGGCGGCGGAGCCTGCCTTCGAAGATCAGCACACCGAACAGCACCAGCAGCACCAGGATCAGCGCCGGGATACCGAGCTGACGGCTCAGCTCGGGGGCGTTGAACCCGGAACCCGCGTTGCGGATCTCGTAGGGCACCGAGGCGGCGGTGGGGTCGTCGAACGTGGCGACCGAGGTCGGCTCGGCCGGGGCGGTGGAGAGCTGCGAGGGAACCTGCTCGGTGCTGGGGAAGACCGGATCCTGCTCCGTGGGCGTCGGCTCCGGGACCACCGCGGAAGGCTGGATGACGGGAGCCGAGGTCGGCAGCGGGACCACCACGGGCGCCGACGTCTCCGGAACCGTCACCTTCGGAGGCTTGACCTTCGGGGGCTTGGGCTTGGCGGGAGAGGTCGCCGGAGGCACGGTGACCGTGGTGGTCACCGTCTTCTGCGGCACCGGAGGCGACGTGTCGGCGGTGACCGTGACGGTGACGACCGGGTTGGGCTCCTCCGTCACCGTCTCGCACGGGCCCGCGGGGTCGACGTCACACCCCGGGATCTCGGTGGGATTCACCGCGGCCATCTGGGCGGCGTCGGCCGAGTTGGGGGCGGTGAACGGCCCGGAGGCGAACACCACCGCACCGCACAGCCCCAAGGACATGAACACGGCGGAGACAGCTGCCGCACGCCGGGATCGTGTCACGGATGCCCTCCGAGAATTTCCTCTGCACGCTGAGTCAGTCAAGGAAATACTAGTTGGGTAAAACTAACAGCAAAGCCCTTTTTATTACACAGGGCGAGGTCCACGCCGACGCTGAATCCTCGCCTGCAACCAGAGCAGGCCGAGAAGACCGCCCACCGCCGCCCCCACCGCCGGAAGCCCCCGCGCCCCCGCCAGGAACGGGCCTGACAGGGCGACCGGCGTGGTCTCCGGCCCCGGCCCGTCCACATCACGGGGAAGCGGCGCGCCCGGAGGCTGAGAGTCCGCCACGGGCGGAGGAGGCGGCGACACGATCGGGGTGGGCGCGGCGAGCGGCATCCTCAGGTTGGGGTCGTTCCAGAGCTGAGGCATCTGCCCGGCCTCGGCCAGCCCCGCCGGGGCGGGAGGCGCCACCGGGGCCGCGGGTGCCGTCCCGGCGACCGGCCCGGCAGCCGGAGGACGGGACGACTTCCGGCCCTTGAGCGGCTTGAGCGGCCTGAGCGGCGGAGAGTCGGGCCACACGGCCGACTCCGGCTCCCCGATCTGGGGCTCCGGCACCGCGCCACCCTCCGGCACCGTGGACCCCGAGGCCGCCGGGACCGCCTCCGGCCGCGGAACCGGCGGTACGGCATGCGCCTCGGGCTCCCCCACGACCCCGAGGTCTCGCAGCACCCCCGGGACCTCCAGAACCTCACGCACCGACGGGCTCAGCGACGAGAACGGCTCAGCCGCGCCCGGCGTCGGCGTACCTGTCGCCGGTCCCCCCGAGCCCGTACCGGCCGCCCCCGGACCCGCGGGAACTCCGGCAGACGTCCGGGAGTCCGCGGGAACCGTCCCCGGGGCCTCGGGGAACACGCCGGGAGCCGGCGTCGGCACCAGGTCGGCCTCCAGCCCCGGCACCTCCGTACCCCTCGCCGTGAGCGCCCGCCCGGCCCGCCCCACCTCCGCGGCCTCCGCCGTTCCCACCGTTCCCACCGTTCCCGGCGAATCCGGCGTTCCCGGCGCCTTCTCCCGCGCGGCGGCCCCGGCCGCCTGCACGGCCAGGGCCACCGGGGCCTCGATCCTGGTCCGGGCCGTCTGGGTCGTCCACTCGCCCTCGGGCGTGAACATCCGCGCCACGGCGGTCAACTCGATGTCCTGGTCGTCCTCGGGCACGGCGAGCAGCACGTCCACCGGCCTGCGCGCCCCCACCTCGCCCACGGGGCACATCCGCCGCTCGATCCGGACCGGCTCACGGTCACCCCCCGGCGCGGGACAGTCGATGCCCCTGAACGCCCCGGCGGGTGTCGTCACGACCACCAGCCGCGCGTCGCTCCCCGGCCCGCGCAGCCACACCCGGAACCGGATCACGTCACCGGTGCGGACCCATCGTGACCGGGAGTTGAGATCCTCCGCGCCCGACACGCCCGACACGCCCGACACGTCCGACGGCGCGGCGACGGACTCACCCGTCTCGATCGCGTAGACCGCCGATCCCCCACCCAGAACGAGCGTTCCCGCCCCCACAGCCGACACGACCCGGGCACGCCGCCACCATCCGGTCACCGCATTTCTCCGATCCCCCGATACGGACACGCGACAACAACAACACGTCCAGTGCTTTTATGTCACAGCACGTAGCCGATCAACCCTCGTCGAGCCGGCCTTGTACGGCCCGCACGATCGGCAGGTCGGCGGGGAGCCACTCCACGTCGTACAGCTCGTCCGCGGTCAGCCAGCGCAGGTCAAGGTGCTCCCTGGCCTCCGGCTCCCCCTCCACGATCTCCGCCAGCCAGACCCGGAGCACGTAGCCACCGGCCAGCGGCCAGTCGCCGCCGACCTGCTCCCCCGCCTCGACCAGGACGCCGAGTTCCTCCTTGCACTCCCGGATCAGCGCCGTGCGATCGTCCTCACCGGGGTCGACCTTCCCCCCGGGAAACTCCCAGCCACCGGCGAGTTCGGGCGGGTCGGCGCGCTGGGCGGCGAGCAGCCTGCCGTCGCCGTCGACGATCGCGGCTCCCACAACGACCTTGTTCATGGGACCCGATTGTGTCAGCCCTGCTCCTTCAATTTGAGCTGCGCCAGGATCTGGGGATTCTGCAACGGCCGGGTGAAACCCACGATACTGGTGCGTTCTCTGTAGGAAGTGACCTTGATCGGTCCGCAGAGGCGGCATCTGGCCTCGACCATGGTGCCCGGCGAGACCACCATGCCCACATGGCCCGGACGGTCCACCCCGGTGCCCGGACCGGCGTTGAAGAAGACCAGGTCGCCCGCCTGCTCCTCACCGTCGGGGACCTTCACCCCGAAGGGCCACTGCCCGAAGGTGGTGCGCGGGATGGTCAGGCCGACGCTCCGGTAAGCCATGTAGATGATCCCCGAGCAGTCGTAGGCGTCCGGCCCCGTGCCGCCCCACAGGTACGGCTTGCCCCGCTGGGCGAGGGCGTACTGCAGGATCCCGGCCACCGTACCCGAGGGCGCCGCCTCCAGCAGCGGATCGTCACAGGCCGCGTCCGCCTGCGGCGGCACCCCGACCGCGCCGTCCCTGGCGTACCTTCCGGCGATCTCCATGACCTGGTCGACGTACCACCAGGCCCGGTTGTAGACGAACAGCGACCGCCGCACCTGCTCGGGCGCGCCGTTGCGCTTGAGCATCTTCGCCGCGCCCAGGATGGCGTCCGCGGGGTTGTAGACGTCCGCCCACCCGTCGCCGTCCCCGTCGGAGGCGTAGCCGTTGAACTTCGACGGAATCTTGATCTTCGCCTTGCCGCCCCAGGTACTGATCAGGAACTGCATCGGCCCGGCGGCCCCGGCGTAGTTGGTGCCGCTGCCGACCCCGGGCAGCGTCGAGCGCCCGTGGTCGGTCTCCCTCTTGCCGATCGCGGCCAGCACATTCCACTGCACGCCGATCTTCTCCGCGTGCCTCCGGTACAGCTTGAGATAGTCCGGCGGGATGTCGGAGCTCGCGGTGTCCGACTCGTCGGCGACAAGCCGGGTCTTGTCCTCACAGTCGGGCAGCCTCAGCCCGGTGAAGGACGGGATGGCGCTGACCATCATCATCGGCGCCATGACCATCGTGAGCAGGCAGAGGCCCGCCAGGGCGACGGCCAGCGCGACGTAGACCTTCCGGTCGCCCGTCATCCGGGCGCGCCGGTCTGCGCGGACTGGTCGTCTCCGTCCTGGCCGGAGTCGGCCGGTTGCAGGTCGTGGACCCGCCAGTCGGCACCGACCTCGATGAGGGTCACGGCGTAGTCCTCGATCCGCTCCTTCACCCCGGTCTTGGCGGTGACCTTCTGGGTCCCGGTGACCACGAACACCACCGAGGCGTCCTCGATCTGCCGGATCTTCTTCACCTTCGCCGTCCCGACGGAGACGACCTGGTCGGCCCGGTTCGCCTCGACCGTGCCCGGCGAGGTGATCGTGCGCAGCAGCACCCCGGCGAACTCGTCCGTGGTGTACCCCTTGAGCCGGTCGCCGTAGGCCGCCGGCTCCTCGTCGTAGCCGAAGGTGCCGTACTCGGCGGTGAACCGCTGCGCGTAGTCGGCGGCGGCGGCCAGCTCCTGCCTGGTCATCGGCAGGTAGGAGTAGACGTCGAAGGGGGCGTTGCTGGCCGTCGCCCGTGGACGCTCAGGTTCGGCGCTCACCCTCGCCCCCGACGCCGTACGGCTCGGCGCCGAACCGCTCCCGGGCCTCTTCCCGCCGTCGGAGTCCGGCCACATGGTCAGGTAGACGCCGACCGCGGCGAGCATCACGACCAGCACCGCGAAGACGAATCCCCTGCGGTTGCCCCCCTCGATCATCGTCAGTCCTTATCGGGATTCGAGGCACGGAGCCAGAACGGCGCGGCCACCTCGTCGGCCTCCCTGCCGCGGTCCGGCCGGCTGGGCAGCCAGAGCGGGGGCGCGTCGGAGGACCGGCCGCCGGGCGCGGAGCCGTTGCCCCTCGACCCGGAGGAGCCGGAGCCCCCGCCGAAGATGCCGCCGCCCGACCTCGAAGCGCCCCGGGAGCCGGAGCCGTTCCCCGAACCGGAGCCGTTCCGCGAACCGGAGCCGTTCCGCGAGCCCGAGCCGCGGGAACTCGGCTCCGAGCGCCGGGAACCGCCACCACCGCCGAAGATGCTGCCGCCGCCACCACCGGCACCGCCGCCTCCGCCGAAGATGCCGCCGCCCGATCGGCCGCCCCCCGCGGACCCGCCGGAGGACCTGCCCCCTGACGAGGGCGCGGAGGGCCTGCCGCCGGAGGCCGGGGCCGAACCGGCCGCCGAACCCGAGCCGCCCTGCGGGGCCCAGCCGCCACCGGGCCGGCCGCCGAACCAGCCGCCACCGGCGCCGCTCCGGGCCGGGCCGGGCGACCTGGCCGGGGACGCGCCGCCCGCCGCACCGCCGGACAGGTTGAGCGGCGGCGCCGAACCGGCACGGGCCGCGGTGACCGGACGCCCCGCGCCCTTGCGCCGCGTGCCCGTCTGGGAGTCGGTGTCCAGCGGTGTGGGCTGCGCCCCGGCCGGGACCCGGGTGCCCGAGGGGGTGCCGCCCTGGCCGCCGTCCTCGCCGCGGACCTTGCCCTGGGCCACCGTCGCGGCGGCCGTCGCGACGGAGGCGCCACCGGCGATGGCCGCCGCCTGGAGGACGGGCTCGGCCTTGCGCATGCCCCAGCGGCCCACCCTGGCCGCCGTGACCGGGGGCAGCGCCCCCGCCGCACGTTGCAGGGTCGGCGCGGAGGCCGCGTCACCCAGCATGCGGGTGGTGAGCGTGTGCCCGTCCATGGAGGCGAACAGGTGCTGGAACGGCCGCCGGTAGAAGAACACCGCGATCGTCAGCAGGGCCATGAACATGACCTGCATGCCCCACGGCATCGGGGTGGAGATGATCAGCGCGTAGCCGTACACCAGAACGCTCAGGACCAGGGCCAGCACCGCCTGCCTGAGCAACGTGCCGACCAGCATCTCCACCCAGCGCATCGCGATGATCCGGCCGGAGCCCGGATGGACGCCGAGCAGCAGGAAGACCGGCGCGAGGATCAGCAGAAGCAGGAACCCGACCTTCAGCACCAGCAGCGAGACGGCCACCAGGAAGATCAGCAGCCCCGCGACCATGGCCGCCATCAGCGCGCCGATCGCGATGCCAAGGCGGTTCGTCCAATCCTTTCCCTGGAAGAGGAAGAAAATGGGCGTGTTCTGCAGCTTGTTGGCGACCTCTTCCTCATACCGTGCCTGGTGGGCATTGGTGTTGGCGGTCTGGGCCGCACGCATCTCGGTCGCGTCCAGCGCCTGGATGTCCAGCAGTTTCGCACCGAACACCTGCACCACCGGCGCCTTGGGGTCGGCGGTGCCGAACTCACCCATCAACCAGGGCTTGCAGACCAGGGTGGACCAGAGGGCTTCGGCGTTCTGGTCGACTCCCGGCACACCGCTCTGACCGTAACCACCGGGCTTGACCTGGGGATTGGCGTCACCCTTGGCCGGAAGGCAGGACACCCCGCCCGCGCGGGGCAGACCGGAGAAGGCGGAGTTGACAACCTCACCGGTCTTGTCGGTGACGACCTTGCCCAGCCCGGTGAGGTCACCGGGACGGCTGAAGAACCAGACCGCGACGGTCACCGCGAGGACCATCCAGATGACGCCCTCGGCGGTGGTGGTCGCGCGCTTGCGGATCAGCCCGTACCAGGCGAGCCAGATGGCGCCGAGGATGACGATCGGCCGCAGAAACGGCCAGTACATCGCCTCGGACAGGTTGATCACGATGTCGTCGACGACGTTCTTGATCGAGTCCAGCGGGCCCTCGGTCGCCGCCGCCTGGTAGGTGGTGATGGTCAGCCGGTTCAGCGCCTTGGCCCACGCGAAGATCGTGTTGGCCGTCATGTTGCCCATCACCGCGGCGACGTCGTCGCAGCCGAGGTTGTGGGTGTGCCAGTACAGACCGCTCATGCCGTAGGTGGCGTAGTTGCCCTGCGGGGCGACCGGGGCGGGCACCGCCGACACGCCGGGGGCGACCGGATCCGGTGGCGGCGGCTTGAGCAGCCCGTCCACGCCCGACCCCGCGACCTCGGGAGACAGGTCCGGGGAGAGGTCACAGGGGGCTGCCGCGACGGCGGTGGACGTGCCCGTCGGCAGCAGCATCGGTAAGACGAGGAAGGCGGACAGGGCCACCAGTGCGATGGCGATCCGCTTGGTCAGCCGTCCCCTGCGGGAGTGCCCGCGTCCCTTGCGGGAGCCCTTCATGACCGTACCTCCAGCGCCGCGGCCCCCGGCCTACTGACTCCATCGCCCCCGATGAGATCATGCATGTTCTCGTCGGGTTTGTCGTGGGTCGGATTCGTATCGAGCCAGCGGAGCAGCTCGTCGGAGATCAGGTCCACCCCGATACGGCCCGCACGACCGTCCAGATCCCGGAACAGGCACTCGCCGTTGCCCAGTGAGCGGAGCACGGCCTTGTGCTCCTCGGAGGGTTCCACCCCGAGCAGCGCCATCACATGGTCGACCTCGACCCGCTCGGTGGAGCGGAACGCGAACACCGACGACAGGCAGTTCGTCACCTGCTCGTTCAGCAGGTCGCCGGCGTTCTGCGAGACCAGCACCAGCGCGGTGTTACGGGACCGGCCCATCCGGCTGACCTCGGGGACCAGTTTGGCCCCCTCGGGCGTGGAGGTGATGGCCCACGCCTCGTCCAGGAAGATCGCCTTGGGCGTCCGCCGGTCCAGGCCGTTCATCAGCCCCCGGGCGAACTGCGCGACCAGGTAGAGCAGCGCCACCGAGAGCCGCTGCTCGTAGGAGTAGTCGTCACGGCCGGTGGAGGCGTCGGGAAGGGTCAGACCGCCCAGGGTGAAGACCGTGGTCCAGCCCTCGGTGTCGATCTGGTCGCCGCCCGAGGGGTCGAAGCAGAGCCGGGCGAGGTGCATCTCCGACATCGAGCGGAGCACGGCGCCCAGGTTCTTGGAGGCGGCGTCCTCGGTCTGCTCCAGGTGGTCGACCACCTTGCCCAGCGAGGGACCGTCCCCGTTGGAGACCGCGGCGACCGCCTGGATCATCGCCGACTCGCGCTCCTCCGACATGCGGGGAAGCAGCAACCGCAGGGTCTCGCTGGCCATCGTCTTCTTGGCCGCGAGGTCGTCCCCGAACGAGAACGGGTCGAGCAGGCCGGGCGCGGCCGAGCCGAGCGGGATGATCCGCGCCTTCCTGCCCCGCCGCTGCAACAGCTGGACCAGGGAGTCCGCGTCGCCCTTGGGGTCGATGACCGCGACCGTCACCCCGCGCAACGCCATCTGATAGATCATCAGCAGCGCCAGCGTGGTCTTGCCGCCGCCCGGCTCACCGGTGATCGCGATGGCGGTCGGCCGGTTGCGGGTCGCCGCCACCAGCGGATCGAAGTGCACGATGCTGCGGGCCCGCCCCAGGGTCTCCCCGACGTACGGTCCCATCCAGCCGGCGTTGCCCTCGTCCACCCGGTCGCCCAGGTCCACGGTGGCGGTCGCCATGCCGCCCGCGATGGTGCGGAGCGGCTGCCGCTGCGCGTAGGCGTTGACCCGGACCTTCTCACCGGGCAGCGCCTCGCAGAACAGCGAGAACTGGTCACCCGTGGAGTTGACGATGTCGATGCCCATGTCGCGGTAGTGCTCCACCACAGCTTCGACCCGTTGCACGCAGATCTCCTCCGTCGGGGCGGACACGATCAGCCGGTGCCAGCCGTACACGAAGGGCAGGCGCTCCTTGGTGATGCCGTGCTCCAGCATCCGGGCCGCGTCGATCTGCTCGGCCAGGGCCAGCGGCGCCTCCGCGCCCGCCTCCCGGATGTGGATGTCCATGTCGCGGGCGTGGGCGAGCTTGCGCGCCACGTCCTTGCTGGCCTTGACCGGCGAGATCAGCCGCATCCTGGAGCTGACCTCCACCGGGAAGGGAAGCTGGTCGGCGAAGTGCATCCACGGCTCGCCGTCCGGGAACGGCATCAGGTCGGGGAACCGGGCGAAGGACAGGTGCGCGACGTAGGAGTCACCGTGCGGCTGCTCGATCCGCAGCAGCGACCTGCCGTTGTGGACCTGCCCCTCGACGAGGGCCTCGATCTCCCCCCTGCCCCAGCGCCGCTTGGGGCTGGCCGAGGCCGGGGGGTCGCCGAGGGAACCGGTCGCGGCGTGCTGGAACAGCCAGGCGATCTCGGTGGAGGTGGCGTGCCGGGCATAGAGGGCGCTCGACGAGAGCGCCCGGCCCAGCCGCTCGGCCTGCTCGCTCCACCTGGCGACCTCGGCCTTGGGCACGTGGTCGTCCTCGATGCCCAGGGCCTTCTCACCCCGCTGGTAGAAGCCGAAGAGCTGGGAGAGCACCCCGGCGCCCAGCTGCCTGCCACGTGCGCCGAGCCGTACGCCGAGGTAGACCTCCTTGGTCCAGAAGTCCTTGGCCCAGACGTGCCGGTACATCTCCTCCAGGTAGTCACGCCAGCCGGGGCCCTCGTCGGAGGTGGCGTTCAGCGCCATCGCCCACTCGGCCGCCGGATAGGTGCGGTGCGCCACCCGCAGGTGCACCTCGGCGTCCGGCATCCGGATCGCCGCCAGCGCGATCGTGACGTTGGTGGCCAGCGCCTCCCGCTCCTCGGGTGTGATGAACTCGTAACTCACGGTCGGCAGCCGGAAGTAGGCCCAGACCGAGGAGTCGGTCAGCAGGATGCGGTCGTCGAAGTATCGGACGGCAAGGCGGTTGCGTGCCCGCGAGGGACGGCTCACATCCCCTCCCTCACCGCTCGCACGGTCACCTCTCGCACGGCCGGCGGCCGTACAGCCGCGGGCCGCGCGACCACCCCTCGTACGGTCACCGGTCGTACCGTCACCCCTCGTACGGCCGGCGCTCGTACGGCCTGGCCGCCGGAACCACCGGCCCGCTCGCCGCGTGCGCTCACCTGAGAACCTCGTTACGCCCGTTCACCGCTGCTCCTCGCGCCCGGGGGATCACTGGGCCACTTCCTCCTCGCTCGGTCGAACCGCCTGCACCGCTCCGAAGCCCGCCACCACGACCCCGGCCAGTGCGAGATACGCCCGGCGCCCCGGTGCGCGCAGGTGGGACGGTTCCACCCGCTCGGACCTGCCGGGGGCGAGCTCGTCCTCCCAGGGCACCCGCACGATCGCCCGGCACCGGCCGCGCGCGACCGCCTCGGCCTGCTCCACGTCGCCCATGCTCCGGCGGCTCACCCCGTTGACGACGAGAACCGCGCGCCGGCGCAGGTCGGCGCAGCCGTGCCCGTCGAGCCACTCGTAGGTCATGGCCACCGCGTCCGGCCCGTCCTCGCTGGCCGGGACGACCAGGACGAGCTGGTCGGCGTAGGGGAGCACCCGGGCGGCCAGCGCCGCGGCCGGATCGACGACGACCAGCCGGTAGTGCCGGTCCAGGATGTCCATGGTCCTGCCGAGCCTCCGGTCGGAGAAGAGCGTGCGGTCGGAGAGCCGCTGCTCGGCGCCGGAGTCGGCGTCCCCGGCGACGACCTCCAAGCCCGAGGCGCAGCGGCTGGTGTAGGCGCGCATGCCCAGATAGCCGTGGACGTTGTCGAGACCGGCCAGCAGGGAGGTCAGGGTCTCCGGCGACTCGGCCTCGATCCGGCGGGACAGGGCGTGGGCGCCGGTGCTGGCGTCCACCGCGAGAACCCTGTCCTCGCGGTAACGCGCGAGGGTGTGACCGAGCATGAGCGCGGTCGTGGTCTGCCCGGCGCCGCCGGTGCAGCCCAGCACCACCACCCGGCGGCTGCCGCTGAACAGCGCCCTGGCCCGCGCCTCGTCGAGCTCCGACCCGTCCGTACGGCTCCCGCCGCCCGGTCCGATGACCACCTGTGCCAGCCGCCGCCAGCCACCGGCCGAATCCCTGCCGACGACCGACTCCACCCGGCGGACCCTGGTCTCGGCCTGGGCCGGCCGGGGCACCGGCACAGCGGGCGCCACCGGATCGGGGGTGACCGGACCTGAGGAAACCGCCCGGATCGAGACGCCCGCCGGTGTCCCGGTGGGCCGCTCCTGCGGTCGCGCCCGCCGCTGCTCGGCGAACTGCGCCGCCGGTGCGGGCTGTCCCCTGCGATGCTGGGCCCGAGCGTCCTCCTCGACCGTGGCGGGAACCTCCCCGACCGGCGCGTCCCCCGGCGAAACACCTCCCACCGGCACGTCAGCCGCCCGGGAGTCACTCGACGGAACATCACTCACCGGCACGTCCCTCGACGCGTCTCCCGGCGGGGTGTCCTCCGGCTGAACGTCCGCCGGTACCTCAGCCGCCGGAATGTCCCTCGGTGAACTGTCCGCCTCCCTCTCCACGGGCTCGGCGGCACGCCGTCCAGCCGGGGCGGGGCCGACGAACCTCGGCGCGGAGGACCGTTCGGCGGGATCGGGGCCGTCGGAGCGACGTGCGGGAGGCGGTGGCACGGCCGTCCCCGGAGCCCCGGCATCTCCGGGAGCCTTGGAGGTTCCGGAGATCCTGGGAGCCCTCGAAGGCGCGGGGGGCGCGATGGGCTCGGCCCGGAACGAGGTGGCGCGCTCAACCTCGGCGGAGGCGGCGAGCCTGCGCAGCCGCCGCAGCGCCTCGGTGCCGATCGGAGCGTCCGGAGCCTTCGAGGCCGCGGACGCGGAAGCCTCGGTCTCAGCGGGGACAGCCGCTGTCCTCGGCACAGAAGTTCTCGGCGCAGCGGCGCTCGGCACGGCGGCGCTCGGGCCGGGGGCACCGGGAGCGGAACCGGCCGGGTCCGGATCCGGCCGGGTGGCCGGTACGGCGGGCGTCGAGGCCCCAGGCGCGGGATCCCGATCGGCCGGTACGGCGGAAGCCGAGATAACAGGTGCGGCGGAGGACGCCGATCCGGCGGAGGCCGGGGCCACTGATCCGGCGGAGGACGGCGGCACGGACCCGGCGGACAGCGGCGGCACAAACTCGGCGGAAGGCGGCGGCACGGACCCGGCCGAGGGCACCGGAGCCTTGGCCGGCCCGGTGAAGGCCGCCCCCCTGGACATCTCGGCGGCAACGGACCGGCCGAGGGCCGGAGCGGCGCCCCGGCGGGAAGCGGGAGCCGTACCCCGGGCACGTTCACGGACGGTGGGAGCGGCGGCCACCGCGACGGCGGCGGCCACGGCGGGACGGACCTCGCCAGAGGGTGCCGCCGCCCGCCCGGCCTGGCCGTACCAGGCCCTGCGCCCAACCTTGCCCGCGACCTTGCCTCGGGTCTCGGCGACCGGCTCGGGGGCGGCCCGCCACACCCTGCCGGCCAGGGTGATCTCCGAGGGCTCGGCTGCGGGGGCCATCCGGCACCAGGTGCGTGGCTCGCCCACGTAACGGACCTGCGACTGCAGCAGCTCGGTGAGCCGCTTGCTCTCGATCACCGGGCGGGTGGACAGCCAGGTGACGATCCCGGGCGGTACGAGGTAGAGCACGTGCCACGGCGCGTCGAAGGGCAGGCCGAGAAACGCGAGCAGAAGCGACCACGGGGCCACCACACCCACGAACACACCGATCCAGACGATCGGAAGCGGCGTTGGCAGCCGTAGGTCGTACAGCTTGTAGAGCCGCTTCTCAATCCTCCAGATATTGGTATATGTGGGCAGGTCCACGCGCTCCTCCTCTCCGCCACTCGTTGTTTGACCGCTCGGAGGCGGTCTCAACCCCCCGTGATGCCCAGCGCGCCCGCGATCGCCTTGGCTGTCACCTCGATGATGTTGGGCACGTAGAAGATCACTCCGATGGCGATCGCCAGGATGATGAACTGCATGAACCTGGTGATCTCACGGGTGAAGAGGAAGAAGAGGGCGACAACGGAGACGATCACAAGAAAGAGCGGGCCGAAGAACTTACGGAGAAAGTCGGCCAGGCCCTGCGTGTTCACGGTCGCCGGAGGGGTGCTTGGCTGGGCGAGGTCGATCACGTTCAACAGGATGGTCTTCAGGATCACTTCTCGTCCTCCGTGCTTGTGATCGCGCCCCGGGGGGTCACGGGCTCGCGACGCGCATATTCGAACCCGCCCAACGCCGGATCGCCGATCAGGGGGGGTCTGCTCACTGTGAACCGGCACCATTCGATCATGTGTTACCCCACAGACCGTTTCGCGCCTCGGATGTCCTTGACGAACCACTTGTCGCCCTGCTTGACCACGGTGAGCCGGTAGGACTGCTCCAGCTTCCCACCCATGTCCCCCGGGTCGGAGGGGCTGGGGCTGGCGGACGGGGTCGCCCCCGAGGGCACCCCCCACACGACCGTCGCGGTCACGTCCCGGGTGGCGCCACCACCGGCGGGAACGGCGAGGTCCTTGAGGTTCACGAAGGTGAACGCGCCGCCGAAGCCCTCCAGTGTGACCCCGGCCGCGGCGTAGCGCTGCAGGGACACGGTGTCGCTCGCGGCGTACGCCTTGAAGAAGTCGGCCAAGGGCGTGCGGAGCTCGGCCTCGGCGGCGTCGTCCCTCTCGCCCGCGCCCACCGGGGGCAGATCGGCCGGCGCCGGCGCCGGCAGGATGGCGGGACGCCCGGAGACAACGAACCTGTCCGCTCCGGCGTCGTAGAAGACCGGCACGGACAGCAGCTGGCGGCGGCTTCCCGACTGGAAGGCCACCGTCACGACGATGTTCTCCTCATCGACGACCTCCGAGCCGTACGGCTGCACCGCGCCGGCGGCCATCCGCCCGAGCCCGTCCCAGCCGAACTGCGGCTCGGCGCCGTCGGGCAGGTAGGGAGCCAGCCTGGCCGCCCTTTCCTGTGAGCGGACGGCCTCGAAATTCAGATAGACCGCGGCGAACTGACCGGCGAAAGAGGTGGCCCGGGTGACGGGAAATCCGGTGTCCGGGGAAACGGGGGACGCCCCGCCCGAACCGCTCTGCTGAGTGAAGCGCTCAAAAGGTGCACGAACTCCGTTCACCACGATGACCACTATCAGCGCCCAAAGCACGGCACGGCCGGTCCACACCAGCCAGCGCCCGCCACCACCGGACCAGCGGGCCCGGGACGGCGCCCCCCTGCCTTGAGCCGGAGCGCGGTCGAACTCGGGGTCGTGCGGTGACCCCGGGTATGCCGACAGCTCAGGGTCGCCGGTGATCCGAGGATCACGGACGGTTGACCTTCGAGCCATCTTGCCTCCGCTCGCGCCAATCCCCCGGCTGACGCGGTGTCGTATTACTCCCGACCCCGTTAACCATGGTCAAGCACTTACTCTAACCGCCCTGTCGATTGTTCCAGGAAAGCCACGCCTATGCTGCAGGCATCGTGGTTACTGAGCAAACCGTGTCTGGAGCCTGGCAGGGGGCCCATCCCGGCAGGCAGTGCGAAAAAGCACATTACGCCTGGCCAGCAGGTGAACTGATTACCCAAACGCCACGCATTGCTGTCTAAACGGCACGGTGACTGTCGCGACCTGCACATTCACCCCGAAGCACCCATCACCCAGCGTCACCAAACCGCGGACCCCCTGGCCAAGACCGCCCCCTGTCCCCGGCCGGCCGACGACACCCCCACAGAGAAGGACGACCGCGGCGGCCCGATCATCTTCGACCCGCCCCCTGGAGCGAACGCCTCCGTGGCGGCACCGCTGAGGAGACAGGCCGCGCCACCATCGGCACAACCACCGCACCGGCCACTCCGCCATGCGCCCACCGACCGACCACCGAGCCGCGCCTCCGATCGCCAGATCCACGAAGGCCCCAGGTCATCATCGCCCGGGACACCTCCCCCACCGGTGGCTCAACCCAAAAACCTCACGAAAAAGAGTAAAGAGCTCCAGGGCGCCCGATATAACAGCAAAGTCCGCAATCCACATTGAACCGCAGATCCCTTCCACCTGTCTCTATCCGACAAAACCTGACACCACGATTCCGCCATTGCTCTAAGGTGCTCCAAGGCGGGGCCCCTCCACTCCACTACGAGAAGTGGTCATTGGTTGAGCTGGAAGACCGGAACGGTCTCATCAAGGATCGGAACGACGACTTCGACGACTTGAGGATGACCGCTCTCCTGGCGACAGGTGGAAACAGCTTCGCGCGCCCGTTCCTGGCAGCCGCCGATGACGGCAGAAGTTACTGGGTCAAGTGCATCGACACATACCCACAACACTCCAAAATGTCAGTGGCTATCGAGCACATCGTGTCCAGCGTCGGACGGCTGATCAACGCGCCCGTATGCGAAAGTAACCTCATCCGCATCCCCGAGGAACTGGCCGGCTGGCCGTTGGGTAAAGGACACCTCCAAGCAGGGATCGCACACGCGAGCCTCGCACTGTCCAAAGTCATTGAACGGCGGCCCGCCCTGGCGTCGCACACGCACGACGACAACCCCAGGCGGCGGGTGGGCGTCTACGCGATGTGGGACTGGTGCTTTGGAAGTGATCCTCAATGGCTGTACGACCTCGACAACGACGAGAGCGTCTACAGCCACGACCACGGCCTCTACCTGCCCTCCAACGACGGAAGCTGGGGGAGGCGGTATCTGATCCAGTGTGCCGACGAGCCCAACGAGCTCCCCGACGCTCCGCGTGACCTCAACGAGGAGGCGGTTGAGGAAGTGTCGGTGGCCCTTGAGAAAATCAATCGCGATGCTCTCGTCAACATCCTGTGCGGCGTGCCAGCATCGTGGCCAGTCAGTAACGACGATCTGGAGGCGCTCGGCTGGTTCCTTGAATACCGGGCGCCATCTGTCGCCAGTCGTATCCGAGCATTGGTTGGAAGGGAGGTTAAGTCCAGATGAGTCGCTATATTTACTCGATCATCAGATGTCTCCCCGATCCACAAACAGGCGAGTTTGTCAACTACGGGGCGATAGCGGGAGATCCGGTCACCGGCGACTGGGGCATCCGCAGGCTCAGCAAGACCGACCGGATCCGCAGGTTCGCCCCCGTCGCCGTGCTGGACGTCGCAAGCGGTTTCATGCTGCGACTGGAGACGATGATCGATGCCCAGCGCACGCCTTTGGAGAGTGAGATCCTCGACGAGGAGTGGCTGCGGGGATTGCACCACGATCACCGCAATACCATTCAGCTCAGCCCGCCGGCACCGATCCTGGCGAATAGCGCCCAAGAAGCGTTGGAGCTCATATTCGGGCACATGATCATTGATCCGGTGACCCAGCCCCGTCAGGCCTCAATGAACAAAGACGCCATCACCCGCGAGCTCCGAGACGTGTACCGCCGCGTGGACATCGATCCATCGCTGGTGCGCAAGCGCCCCCAGGTGTTCGTGGGCGCTCATGTGAACTACACGGTGGACTTCGCGATCGCCAACGGGCACGCGGTGCAGTTGACGCAGGCGTGGTCGTTCAGGCGATCCAGCCTCGATGAGGTGTCGATGCAGGTGAAGGCATGGGGGTACGCACTGGATCGGCTCCGAGGCGGCGAAGAGGCCCGGGTGATCGACACAACCACCCGGCAGATCAGCACGATCGACGCGGCGGTGGACCTGCAGGTGGTCGTCATGCCACCGGAGACCCCGCCGCAGGAGCGTTGTTTCGACGAGGCGAAGGAGATCTTCGCCGGCCTGGGGGCGCAGGTTCACTCACTGGACGATGTCGACGCTGTGGGAGCCCGCGCCGAGATGCTGGTAAAGGGTCTGGAGCCGGCTGGGTGAAGCGCCCCGCCCGCGGGAGTGGGGTGCTTCACCATGGGTTCAGCCGGTGCGCTCCAGGGCGGCGGCCAGCACCACGACGTCGTTAAGGGCCACGCCGTACCCGAGCAGACCATCCCCGCAGGCGCGGGGCCGACGATGTCATCCTCGGCGAGAAGTACACAGGTCACCAACCATCCTCCGCGTGTACGAGACCGGGCCGTTAAGGACGGCATTCCCCATCATCTGAAGGCGAGGTCCCCCACCGGGATTTTCGATGGGAAAGGGCGTGCTCACCGCGTCCCGCCGGGCCCAGCCGTCATGCGGGAGACCAGGTTGGAGGGATCACACAGCCACACGCGCTGTTGCCCGTCGGCGGTGACGGTGAGCCCGAACTCCTCATGTCCCGGCCGCCCCCGATCAACCCACCACCCGTGGGCAGCCTCCACCTGGTCCCACAGGTTGCGCGGACCGCCCTGATACACCTGAGAGACTGAGCGGCCGTCTACACCGTAGAAGTACACCGCCGCCCATGACCGATCCGCCAGCCCGTACAGCCACATGACAGGCGTGCCGTCGTCAGCACGGCCGTGGTTGTGGACGCAGTCGGGGACCAGCAGCCCGAGTACGAACACGGCGGCGGCGTAGGAGTTCTCCGGAACAACCGACGACGCGGCCAGCCTGGTCACCGACTCACGAGTGCCCGCGGGCCAGTCGTCGCCGGGAATGTAATCGGTGTGCCGCGGCCAGTCCAGACGCTGGGAGCGCAACGGCATGAACCCCGCAGGCCCGGTGAAACGTCCGCCCGCGGTCCCGTCGTCGGCGACGACCAGGCGGGCGACGGCGTCCCGATAGCTGTAGCGCGTGCCCCAGGGCATCACGATGACGGCGCCGGGCCGGGCCTGGTCAATCCAGGACCGGGGCACGTCACGGACGGCGGCGGTCACCAGAATCCGGTCGTACGGTGCCCGGTTCGGCCAGCCGAGCAGGCCGTCGCCGGTGACGATCTCCGGATGCCATCCGGCCGCGTGCAGCGCCCCGCGCGCACGGTCTGCCACCGCCTCGTCGAGCTCGACCGAGACGACGTTGCGCTCACCCAGCCGGGCCGACAGCAGACCGGCGCACCAGCCCGTCCCCGTCCCGATCTCCAGCACTCTCGCGCCGTCGAACACCGATAGGTCCCGGAACATGGAGAACACCAGGCTGGGTGTGGAACTGGAACTGGTCCGCCACTCCCCGGGCGCGATCCCGGTGTGGTGGCCGTCGTCCCATTGGGTGGTGATGGGGACGTTGGAATCGGCCCAGCGGCTCCACGCCTCAGGGTCGGCCGGCTTGGAGACGGGGATGTCCAGGTCGTTGTCGAAGGGCCACATCAGGTCGGGGAGAAAGACCCCTCGTGGAACCGCGTCGCCCGCCTGCGCCCAGTCCGGCGCCATCGTCCCGGTCTTCAGCAGGAGTTCTCGTAATTCCTGCCAGGGTGTTTTTACGGCGGCGGTCACTTCGGCGTCGGTTTCTCGTGCTGACCCGGTGGCGGGCTGCCGTCAGGGTGCGGTTTCGGCAGCGTTATGGGTTTCGGGGGTGGCTTGCGGGGACCTTCATGTGTTCCCATGTGCTTCTCCCTACTTGACCCTTGACGTGGAGCGTTCGCCCGTAAGCGTAGAGTCACACAAAGGGGCTTGGTAGACGTTTCCGCGATAGGTTCATGCATCGCCGATCCCCCTCCGTTCTCACTGAGGAGCCGCTGGGCCCTCTGCTGACCCGTCCGCCGTGATCGCCTGCGTCCTAGGCGCCACATGCAGGTCCCCAGCCGCCCCTACCCGCAGCCGCTGGACGTGACCTGTCGGCATCCCGCTGTTCCTTGCTCCGAGGCAGCGGGGAACAGCATTACAGACGGCGATCGCGGCGGCGTTCGCGATTCCAGAGGTGACCCAGCTCGCCGTCAGCACCTCGCGTCTCGATCACCTTGCCGAGTTGACGCGTGCCGGTTCTCTGGAGGTCAACGCCGAGACGGTGCAACGATATCGGGCACTGCTGCGTCGGAAGGCTACGGTGAGCCAATAAGGCGCAGCCGGAAAGGACCGGCGGTGCAACTCAACTTGGACAATCTGTCCACCGTTCCGCTCGACGACGTTTTGGAGAGCGTCGAGCGGCGGTTGGGGCGGCAGCTCAAGCGGCAGGACGGGCACTACAGCAAATACAACGGCACCGCCGGATTCCCTACCGACGCGGGCACCTGGGTGCGCCTTGCCTGGCGCCGGACCGAAAAGATCGACACTCAGGCATGGTCCGGTTTCGAGGCGGCAGCAGCCATCGAGGGGGTACCGCGCCCGCAGTGGTCGGCCGCGGCCGTCTGGTCAGATCCGCCCCGCGGTGTCGTGTGGCGCGCTGACGAGATGACTCGCGTGGACGACCCGGCGCTCTCGGCGACCGGGGACATCACCACGGATCCGCATCTGCCCGAACAGTGGTGGGTTGACTTGCGTTCCGCGCTCACCAACCTCGCCGGTCACTCCACAGACCGGGTGTGCATGAGCCAGGCCCACCTCAGTAAGGTGATCTCAGCAAGATCAATAAGGGCGGTTGCGATTCGATGCCTTCAAAGCGACATAGGCAGACATGAATCGGGATGGATCGCGATCCCCCTGAAATAGGCGTGGAGCTTTCGGTGGAAGAGGTCTCACCACAAGCCGTCTTCAGTCCAGAAAGCCCCACGTGATCACCTATCGAGCCACGCTCGACGTCTCTCGGGAGCTGGTTTGCCACCTCTCCCTGCTCCTGGCGGCCGAGCGCCGCCGGCTGGGCACCCGCTCGGGTTCTCGGGCGCTGACCTGTTTTGACCAGGCGGTGATGGGGTTGCGCTGGTTTCGCGACCGCACCGACCGGGCCGCCCTCGGCCGCGGCCACGGCGTCTCCCGCGCGACCGCCTACCGCTACATCGACGAGGTCATCGACGTCCTGGCCGACCAGGCACCCGACCTGCACCAGGCTTTGCGGCGCGCCGTCGATGAGGGCCTCACCCACCTGATCCTGGACGGCACGGTCATCACCACCGACCGCTGCGCCGAAAAGACCATCAGCGTCAAAGGCGAGCCCATCGACCTGTGGTACTCCGGAAAGGCCCACCGTCACGGCGGCAACATCCAGGCGCTGTCCGCGCCCTGCGGCCTGCCGCTGTGGGTCTCCGACGTCGAACCCGGATCGGTACACGACCTGACCGCCGCCCGCGCACACGTCCCGGGGGCGCTGTACAAGGCCGCCGCCGACGGGCTTCCCACCCTGGCCGACTCCGGCTACGACGGCATCGACATCGGCATTCTCACCCCGGTCGGACACCCCTCCGACGGCCGGCCCCTCGACCTCGGCACCCGTACCCGCAACGCGCTCCTGCGCGCCCTGCGCTGTCTGGGAGAACGAGGCTTCGCCCTGCTCACCCAACGTCGGCGCACCCTCCAGCACATTACCGCCGGCCCCAGCAGAATCGGCGACCTCGTCAAAGCCGCACTCGTTCTCACCTATTTCGAACACGGCTACCTGAAATGAAAATCGCTGAGATCACCTCAGTGACCGTCGGTTTCAGTAGTCGCCGGTTCACGGCGGGTGTCGCGTGTTCTCATGGTGGGGAAAATCCTTTTTTGGGGTTGTGAGTCCCGGCTTTAATCATGTACCGCCAAGCAAGTGATCCTCGCCGGAGGAATTGTCTGACGAAGCATGATTCGAGTTGTGGCATCCCAGACGGCAATGCGTAATTTCCCGCACATCGAGCGATGGGAAATGCTAAGTGAAATTACGTGTACGGGCCCGCGCGCTCGCAGCCGCCACGGCTCTGCTCGCCACCGCTTTCGGTGGAACTGCCCATGCCGATCTCACCGGAGTGCATGTCTTCACGAAAAAGGACACCGTATTCAGGGTTACGGATGTGAACTCGGCCTTCGATGCCCGGCAGTCCAGGCAATAGCGGTCAGCGACATGACCTGCAACGCGAGGCTGCCCAGCTTCCCCAGCTGGAGCGCACACAAGGTCCAGCGGGTGGGGTACATCTGGCACGCCTACGTTCCTGGCCCTCACCAGGTGAGCCAGAACTGGCACTACGCCCTCTCGGGGAACTGCACGTTCCGCCACAACGTCAGTGGAGGTGGAACGGCGACCCTGAGATTCATGTTCCAATACCGGCTTTCGAACTTCGATGGCGCCTGGCAGAGTAGCATGGAAGACACGTACACATCCGACGTCGAACTCCAGTACGAGGCGGCCAGTTCATAGTGACATCAAGCAGCGATCATGATGCGGTCACCGGCACGGTAACCGCCTGGCACGACATAGAGGGCTGGGGAGTTATCTCGTCCCCCGATGTCCCAGGAGAAGTGTGGGCGCATTTTTCTCTGATCGTTGCAAGCGGATATCGAGCGCTTACTGTAGGAGAAACCGTCACATTCACGTGGGAAGAATTTCCGCAGGATGGTTATCGCTTCAGAGCAGTCCAAATATTTCACGAGGCTTCATGAAGTAGTCGTGCCGTAATCGACGTGTGTCGAACGGACGCCTGATAGCCGTGTGTGGCCGTTCCCGCGCGGTGTAGAGGATAGCCGCACGAAGACGCTCGTCAGGTGGCGACTGGAGCCCAGCCGCTGCTGTGCCCGAATAGCCTCGCCCCCACCAGGGCAAGGCCATATTGGTTGGTCTTAGGCGCCGTCGCTGGGCTAGGACGAATCGTCCGCGGCACACGGCCGCTACGGCGGCCGTACATGCTCTTGCGCCTCCTTCCCTCTCGATGCAAAGGCGCTCACCCTCATCCCCGGTGAGTCAGGGTGAGAAACGAACCCTGGATCTTCGATCGCCCCGACCACAGCAGACCTCAACCACGATGAGGCGATCGTCGGGCTGCATCGGGGCGGCGGCGTGACCAAAAGCCGGCGCCCTGCTTCGGAAAGCGCTCGGTCCTGGGCAATAGGCGAAACCGCCGGCGCTGAAACCGTGCCGGGGGGCTACCGTGACGGCCTCCACAGCGGCGAGGGACAACGGGGCCGCGCGGCCGGCATCCCAAGGTGCCCGGCCACGCGGCGCCTTTCGCGGTTGAGGTCAGAGGTCTCCGCTGCGGATGCCCGCGAGGAAGTCGCTCCAGACCGCCGGGGAGAAAGTCAGCACCGGGCCGGAGGGGTCCTTGCTGTCGCGGACGGCAACTACACCGGGAAGGTTCGTCGCCACTTCAACGCAGTTGTTATTGCCGCCGCTAAGACTCGACGTGCGGAACTCAGCGCCGGACAGGTCGGGGGAGATCATGCTTTGCTCCTCACCGCGGCGACGAGCACCGCGGACTCCTCGGGGGACAGGCACGCGCCGGCGAGGCGCTCAAACAGCAGGATAAGGTTCCGCACCTGGTCGGCTGCTTCGACGTACACCTCTCCCGCCGGGCTCTCAACGTAGCCGACGTCTGGATCCTCTGGGTCGAAGCTCAGGACCGAGAAGGCCCCTTCCATCCCCGGATGCGCTCCCGCACTGAACGGCAAGACCTGCACTGTGATGTGCGGCCATTCCATGACCTGGAGAAGATCGCCGAGCTGGCGGTCCATGGTGTCAGGCAGGCCCACAGGACGACGTATGGCCGCCTCGTCGATCAAGGCGTGCAGTGTCGGAGCGTTCGGCCCAACGACATTGATCTTGCGAACCATGCGGGCGTCCACACGCCGCTTCAGTTCGCCCGCGCTCAGGTCCGGGTGCCGGGCGCGGATGACCTCTCGCGCGTAGTCCTCGCTCTGGAGCAGACCGGGAATCACCGCCGTCTCCCATGTGTGGATGGCCGTGGCCTCCGCTTCGAGTGCGACGTAGTTACCGGTGAACACGTCGGAGTACGCCGTCCACCAGCCGCGCCGGTTGGCATCACGAGCGAGCTGGATCAGCCCGCCCTTGGTGTAACTGTCGACCCCGAACAGATCGCAGGCGTGGATCAAGTCCGTCTCGGAAACCGTGATCCGGCCGCCCTCGGCGCGATGGACTTTACTGAGCGACCATCCGAGCCGAAGCGCCGCCTCACTGGTACCGAGACCAGCCTCCTCTCGGAGTCTGCGCAGCTCACGACCCAGGCGACGATGCCGGACAGTGGGGGACCTCATAGGCATGGGCACCAGTGTGCCGTGTCCAGCGCGATATTTCTCTGTGCCGACGTCTTGCGCGCGTGCCGTCGGCACGCGCATGATGAGTTCTCAATATCACCACTGTGAGTGAGGTCATCATGACAGGGGTACGCGGATTAGCCGTTCCGAACGGTGGTTTACCCCTGCGGCAGTACGAAGGTGCCCAAGCTCGGTACGAGCTTCACGAGCCCGAGATCCCGCAGGTGCTGGAGAACGTGACGACCGGTGTTGTTCCCTACGCCATGCTCCCCCATGATCGCCACAATGCTCGGGAGCTTGTGCCCAGGCGGCCACTCGCCACTGCGAATACGCTGCTCGTAGACCTCGGCGATCTGCTCCCACTTCGGCCGACCAGGCTCGAATTCGATCATGGAAGCGACGGTATTTGGTTGCATCGCGCTTGGGCGATATCGGACATGCCTAAGCACGCATGGACACGCCTAGGCATGCCTAGACGCGCCCTACCCTTCGATTTACTGCGTTAGACAAAGCGAACCCGCCACCGGTATCGCACACCGATGACGGGTCCTTGATCAGGAAGGACCTCCTGACCCATGAACAACCCTAGTGCTCCAGTCCTCGACCGGACCACGGCGCCCCGAGACGGCTGCGGCTGCTTCGCCGACGCTGTACCCATGCCGATGGGGTGCGCCGCCTGCGGCCACGCGCCCTACGCGCACGGCTGTCCCGGCCAGTCCACCGACCACGAGTACGTGCAGCCGTCCGGCGCGCTGATGCGGATGCGCCTTCAGGCCCGCCGCCTCGGCCACCCCCTGCCCGTCTTCGAGCCACCCGCCGACGTGGCCCCCACCGAGGTCATCCCCCTGGTGCCCGCCCAGCGCCGTCCCGAACAGCCCGCGATCGCTCCAGCTGCGCCCGCCGTACGACCGCCGCTGCCCAAACGGGCGCCCAGCCCCGTCCGGCGCCCCCGTTCAGGGCCACCGCCGCGCCACCCCGGCGTGCGAACGGCCGACGTCCCGCACCCCGACGGCCGGCGCCACGCACCCCGCGGCCTGCCTCCGAGCGCCGACGGCCTTCGCGAGACCGAGACCACCCCGCCTGCGCACCGGCCGCCGACCCCGTACGGCGCCTTCCAGAGCCTTCTTCCCCACCCCATAAAACGGGCTCGCCGGACGCTGCCGGCGTCCAGACGAGCCCTCAACCGGACACTGGAGGTCCGATCCATGCACGATGGTAGATCCACAACGCCCCAGTCCGCGAGGCCGGTGATCCCCGGGTGGCAGGTGTTCCTCAGCGACAGGGGCCGTTTCTGGGCCAGCCGCCGGGAGCCGTTCTCCAGCCAGGCCGCCTACGCCGGGGCCGAGCGCACCGTGGACGCCGACACCTTCGAGGAGTTGCGGGCCGAGACCGCCCGCCAGGAGGAGACGGCGGCGGGGAAGGTGACGTCATGATGTGGCGCCGCGCCCTTCACGACTCGCCCCCCTCCGGTACTTCCGGTCGTCACCGCGCCGGGCAGGTCCGCCCCACGACGGTGCACCGCCGGTTGTGGGACGGCCCGGCCCGAGCCGAGGCCGAACGGCTGGCGCAGGCATGGCCGAGCTGGACGATCCTGTACGGCGTCGGCAGTCGCCGCTTCTACGCCCTGGCCGCCTGGGCGACGTCCGAGCCGCTGATGATCGAGGGCGCCGACGCCGAGGAGCTGGAGAGGCGGATGTATGAGGCGGTCATGGCCGTGACCGTCCGCCGCGAGACTCCCCTCACCGCCCCGGCCCCTCCGACCACGTCGGCCGCGTCGGCGTCCCCGATACCTTCGGCGTCCTCGCCTCTCCCGACGCCCCTGGTGCCCTCGTCTTCCCCGAGCAGGTGCGGCGGCGTTCCTTCCCCGGCATTCGCCGCCGCGCCGCACCACCCCCGCCGCCCCTACCGGGACGCGGCCTAAAAAGCCGGTGCGGCGGCATCACCTCCCATGGGACGCCGCCGCACCCACCGCCGTGCGACCCGGGCCGGAGGGGTCCCGGGCCGCACCCCAGCGCGGCCCTCTCCTGGAGGGGGAAGAGGGCCGCCCGCACCGGCCGGACCGCACCCCGGTC
>NZ_JBSGCR010000042.1:0-40732 GCF_053601935.1 Streptosporangium sp. NPDC004631
ACCGTCACCCGCTGGGCGAAGGCAGGAAGACTCACCAGCATCCGCACCCTCGGCGGACACCGCCGCTACCGCCAAGCAGAAGTCCTCGCACTCCTAGCGGACAGCACCCGGAAACGCGACGAATAACGACAAACCGCCTCCCGGGGCGGCTCCCCTTCCCCAATCACCGCCGCGCCGTCCCACTCACACGGACTCCGGCATTGAAGAATGACCTGACCGGACCCGTGCGTGACGCGGGCGGCCGGAGTCGTTACCCGACCCGCCCGCGTCCTCCCCTCATCAACCTCGCCAACGTTCACGGCATGGTGCTCTTGGTAGACCTCAGTACAATCCGGGACGTCCCAGACGGCGTTCGTGCAGCCATTCCTGCCAACCGGCACTCGTCAACCGAGCCTGTACTCCACCCACGCCCTCCCTGCCGCTGCTGTGCGGGCTCGTAGCCTCCGATGATGAAGAGGACCGGTGCGCGCCATGTGTGCGGCGAACAGGGCGTGGACGGCGGCCCACGCGGTGACGGCATCGGCGGGAACCCCCTGCCAAGCAGGCATCTGACGAACGACGTCTTCTGCTTGGCCGGGAGTGTGACCGGCGGCGATGAGGCGCGGCATCAACAGGGCGATATCCACCCACGCCGCTCCCCGGCAAGCCAGTGACCAGTCGATGAAGTACACCCAGCTGCCATCGATGAGAAAGTTTCCCTCGTGCGGATCACCGTGCAACAGCGTCGGCCCCCGCAACGTGTTCACGCTCCACCCCTGAGCGATCGCCGTCGCGAACCGCGCGGCGGGAAATCCCGGGGAAGGGTCGGCCAGGAAGGCATCCGCAGCACGAAGCAGCCCCTCCGCCTTGGCTGTGACCTCAGGAGCCCGATGCCACGGGCACGGGGTCAGCAGCTTCGGCAACCGGTCCAGGGCGGTCAGGACCTGCGCCAGTTCCGCGGAACTGGGAGAAAGGTCCGCGGTGCGGGCTTGTGGCAACCACTCAAACAGCATCACGATCCACCCGGCCGGGTTCCCGCTCCAGATCATTCGCGGAGCGGGAACCCCATCAGGCAGGAACCGGTTGGCCGCCCGCTCACGCACGTAGTGATGGGCCATCGGCGCGCCGACGGGAGCGGCTTTGATGAGATAGCCACCGCGCTCGGTGTCCAGACGGCAGGCAACCCCGCGGGTCAATCCCGGCGCGGCCGAGGTGACCCGGAGCGGCACCCCGCACAGAGCGACTGCGATATCGCGCACCTGCGCGGGCAGGTCATCCCACGAGAGCCTGGTCACCCGCTCACTCTAGGCCGCCCCCTACGGGAGAATCAGCGCTTCTCAGGGCTGTTGTAGCAGCCCGCGTGGCACTGATGGCACTTGCTGGTGCAGTCGGCCGGCCGCGGCCACAGTGCCTTGGCGACGGGCAGGCCGAGCTCCCGCATCACCGTCGTCGTCTGGTCGACGGCCGCCGTGTCGTCTGCGGGCCGCGCGGGCTCGGTGGTCTCGTCGTCGGGAGTGTGATGGATGAAGCGACCCGCGACACGCGTACAGAAGAGGGCGTACTCACGGGTGTAGACGATGAAGGCGTGCCAGCCCAGATCCACCTGCGGGGAGGGCGCCAGCCGCATCCAGGGACGCAATGCGCAGGCCAGCAGGAACGCCAGCGTCTGCTCCATGATCTGCTCGGCTTCCTCAACGCCGATGTGGTGGTCGTGGACGACGCGCAAGACCAGCCGGTCGAACAGACCGGTGTCGATCAGCGTCCGCGGGTGAACCAGGTCGCCTCGGGTGGGGAACTCGGTGGTCGCGGTCATTTTCTGCTCCGATCCGTGAAAGGGGATGCGTACCTTTCACGACACCTCAGCAGCGTGCGTCAATACAGCGCTTTTGCACATCTCGCAAGATCGTTTGCAGAGTACACAAAAACCTCTTCGGTAAGGAGGTTGTCACGCACGGCAACCGAATCGGTGGACGCATCCGATCTAGGATGAAGTCCCTGTCGAATTGGTGACCTCATGCAGGACATCCACGGCCTGACCGCGCAGGCGCAGATACACCAGGCGGTCGTCTTGGGCCATTACGGTCGTGTCGTACGACTCGTCCGCTTGGCCAGTGGGCTCACCCAAGAGCAACTGGGCGCACGAATCGGATATTCCGGACCGACGATCTCTCGGCTGGAGCGCGGACGCCAGGCCCTGCACGACATCGGCACGATGCGCCTGCTCGCCAGGGAACTGCACATTCCACCTCGTTGGCTGGGGTTGGCGGAAGATACCACTCAAACAGCCGACCCCCCGCTTTCTCCCTTTCCCCCGCACGGGCGGGATAGTGTTGATCCCGCCCGTGCGGGGGAGGACGAGACCGTGAAGCGACGCCGATTCATCACAGGTCTCACAGGTCTCAGCGGGGCGGCGTTCCTGAGTACGGCGACTGAGTCGGCCAATGCCCTCACCATGACCGGCCGCCTGGAACAACTTCTCACCACCAGCACCGCCGGGACCGCCGGTGCTCCCGTGAGCGTCGATCAACTTGCTCACTCCGTCGCAGCCGCGCAGGACGCCTTTGGAACCGCCCAGTACGGCGAACTGTCGGCAACCCTGCCCGGTCTGATCACCACCGCCATCGCCACCGCCGGCCAGGCCACCGGCACCGTAGGCGACCAGGCGCATCTTCTGCTGACCGACGCCTACCTCTTGGCTGCCGAGTTGGCCACCAAGCTCAACCAGGACGGCATGGCCTGGGTGATGTCCGATCGAGCCCTGACCGCCGCCCATGTCTGCGGCGACCCGATCGTGATCGCAGCGGCCAGTCGCCAAGTCGCGATCGCCATGCGCCGCCAAGGCCACCACACCGGCGCGACCGACCTGCTGGTCCGGGCCGCCTTGAGCCTGGAGGTGGGAACCAAGACCCCCGTTTCCCCGGCATTGAGCATCTACACCGCCCTGCTGTGTACCGCCGCCTACGCCTGTGCTCAAAACGGCCGACGCCCCCAGGCAATCGAGCTGATCGAAGAAGCCGAGACTGCGGCGGCGCACCTTCCCCAGAGCCGACCTGGCCGCGCGCATACACCGACACCGGCCAACGTCGCCGTCTACCGGATCGGCATCCATACCGCACTCGGCGAACCTGGTCTCGCTCTCGACCATGCCCGCACCATCAATTCCCGTCTGCTGCCCAGCCCGGAGCGATACGCGCGCTATTGCATCGACACCGCCCGCGCATGGGAGGCTTTCGGCCGACCTGACCGCGCGGTGAGCGCACTCCTGGCCGCTGAGCGAGCAGCCCCTCAAGAAACGTGCCGCCCCTCGGTGACCACGTTCATCTCCGGCATGCTCTATGCCCCCGGCCCTCTTCCGGCAGAGCTCCATGCCCTGGCCTGCCGTACCGGCGCATCCTGAAGTGCGGCACAGCCGCAGAGGTTGATCGCCCCCTGGGAGTGGCCGAACGATCAATTACTTGAGTTCCTCGTGAGAGAGGTCAGGAAGATGCCAGGAAAGGATGACCGGCTCGTGGGGGAGGTCGCCGGCAAGCAGGCGTTCCATCAACGGGGCCAAGCCGATAGGAATGACTGATTCGTCGGTTTCCTTGAGCGCGGTCAGTGTCCACCAGTGGAAGCGGTCGGTCAGCGCCCGTTCTTCGTCGTCCATACCTGAGGTGTCGACCTCCAGTTCTCCAACGCGGAGAAAGAAGAAAGAGTCGGTCGCGAAGAACACCCGGCCTTCGGCGGTCGACCAGTAGCCCGAACTGACCGCCACGGGGAAGCCGAACTCATGGGGCTCGGCCGAGTGCCCGATCTCCTCGCGAAGTTCACGGGCCGCGGCTTGATTCAGAGTTTCACCGTCATTGACACCACCACCGGGGGTCAGCCAGGCATAGGAGGGACTCTCGGTCTGGATCAGCACCGCGCGGTGAAGCAGGAGCCTGTCCTGGTCGTCGACCAGCAGAGTGCGAGCGGTCGGGCGGAAAGTCACCTCGGGCATAAAGATGATCATAGGTATCGCCATGGCGAACCACCATCGCCCTCTTCCCGGCATGGTGGCACCGGCACTTCACCGGCTGCCGGAGGGGAGACCGTTCGAGCGAGGGATCACCAAGGCGTCGGCCCAGAGTCGGCCAACCTCTCCCTGGACCCACATCACAACAAATGCCACTCTTTTTGATCAACTATGCGAAAACTGTCATCAGGCCGACCTCGTCGGTGTGTCCCATCCCCTTGCCCGTTCCGATCAGACACGGACCTCAAGGGCGGTCAGGCCGCGGATGACGTAGCCGGGGCCCCAGGCGGGTTCGGTGGCGAGTTCGAGTTTGGGGGCCTTGCGGAGCAGGGCGCCGAAGGACTCCATCAGCTCGACCCTAGCCAGCGGAGCGCCCAGGCAGAAGTGGATGCCGGCGCCGAAGGAGATGTGAGGGTTGTCGACCCGGCCGACGTCCAGGCGGTCGGGGTCGGCGAACACCTCGGGGTCGCGGTTGGCCGATCCGAAGAGCAGTGCCACCTCGGTGCCCCGGGGGATGTCGACGCCGCCCACCGAGATGTCCTCCAGAACCCAGCGCTCGAACATCTGCAGCGGGGTGTCCCAGCGCATCAGCTCCTCGATCGCGGTGGGCAGCAGGCCGTGGTCGGCGCGGAGCCGTTCCAGCTCGGCGGGGTTGCGGAAGAGCGACCACCAGCCGTTGCCGGTGACGTTGACGGTGGCCTCGTGCCCGGCGTTCAGCAGCAGCACGCAGGTGCCGACCAGCTCCTCCTCGGTGAGCTTGTCGCCCTCGTCGGCGACCAGGGCCAGCGCGCTGATCAGGTCGTCGCCGGGGTCGGTCCTGCGGGCGCGCGCCAGGCCGAGAAGGTAGTCCGAGAACTCCTCGGCGGCGCGTACGGCGGTGTGCTGGGCCTCGATGGAGGGCTTGAGCTCGTACATCCCGCAGATATCGGCCGACCAGGGCCGGAGCAGGTGCCGGTCGGCCTCGGGCACGCCGAGCATCTCGGCGATCACCGTCACCGGGAGCGGCTCGGCCACCTCGGCGATGAGGTTCCCTCCGCCGCGCTCGACGAACGCGTCCACGAGCTCCCCGGCGATCTGGGCGACCTTGGGGCGGAGCGCCTCGACCATGCGCGGCGTGAACGCCTTGGAGACCAGGCGCCGGAGCCGGGTGTGGACCGGCGGCTCGACGTCCAGCATCCCGGCCCTGACCACCCGCCAGAACGGATCCTGGAACTCGGGGTCGTCCGGGTTGCCGAACTCGGCGTGGGTGGCCACGTGCAGGTAGGAGCGGCCGAGCCTGCGGTCGCGGAGCAGCGCGTTGACGTCGGCGTGCCGGGCGACCAGCCACTGACCGGTCGGCTCGAAGAAGCTGACCGGCCGCTGCCGCCTCAGCTCCGTGTAGACGTCGTAGGGGTGGGCGACGAATTCCGGATTCCAAGGATCAAAGTGCACACAAGCATGGTAATAGCGCTTACACCGTCAATGACCCTGATCACGGATTCAGGCTGCTCCGCCTCCTGTCGACTTGCGGAGTCCTGGCGGGGGTCGGTTATAGTTCCCCCCGTAGGTCATGAGTGCCAGTGACAAGCCCCGGCTCGCTGGCCGGCAACCCTCGCGTCCGCGGCGGGGTGCCCCGGGTGAGGACCTGGTCCGGCGCGGAGCGTGCCGGGCAAGCGCGGGCTCCACGCACCAACGCCACGGTTGGGGTCCGATGACCTCGAAGGAGAGTTGGCGTGTCCACACTGACGATCTTCACCCCCGCCGTTCCCGCCGCCGTGACCGTCCCGGCGAGCCGCGCCTCGCAAGACCGTCGGATCCCCGCCGTGCTCGGCTCGGACCTGGAGGTCCCGATCAAGGGCGGCAGGCTGATCCCGTACGCCAACCTCGACTACGCCGCCAGCGCCCCCTGTCTGGAGCCGGTGAGCGCCGCCGTCGCCGCCGCGCTCCCGGCCTACTCCAGCGTCCACCGCGGCGCGGGATACGCCTCGCAGCTGACCACCGCCCGCTACGAGCAGGCCAGGCACACGGTCCGCGCCTTCACCGGGTCCCGCCCCGACGACGCGGTGATCTTCACCCGGAACACCACCGACGCCACCAACCTGCTGGCCCGCAGCCTGCCCGAGGGGACCACCGTCGTGGTCTTCGACACCGAGCACCACGCCTCGCTCCTGCCGTGGGCCAACGCGGTACGGCTCGCGATCCCCGCCTTCCCCGGCGAGGCCGTCCGCGCCGCGGACGAGGCCCTGGCCGAGATCGACGGCCCCAAGCTGCTGGTGGTGACCGCCGCCTCCAACGTCACCGGCGAGCTGTGGCCGATCGCCGCCCTGGCCCACATCGCCCACCGCCACGGCGCCCGCGTCCTCGTCGACGCCGCCCAGCTCGTCCCGCACCGCCGTCTCAACCTGACCGCGCTCGGCCTGGACTACGTGGTCTTCTCCGGTCACAAGCTCTACGCCCCGTTCGGGGCCGGGGCGCTGATCGGCCGCGCCGACTGGCTGTCGCGGGCCGAGCCGTACCTGAAGGGTGGCGGCGCGGTGCGGGCGGTGAACGACGACGGCGTCCACTGGCACGAGGACCCCGAGGCCCGTCACGAGGCCGGTACGCCGAATGTGCTCGGCGCGATCGCGCTGGCCGCCGCCTGCGACGCGCTGACCTCGACCGGCTGGTCCGTGCTGGTGGACGAGGAGGAGCGCCTTCTCGGCCAGCTGCGCGCCGGTCTCGCCGGGATCGAGGGGGTTCACGAGCTCTCGCTCTGGGGGCCGGACCACGCGCGCGTCGGCATCGTCTCCTTCGTGGTGGACGGCTTCACCGCCCGTGAGGTCGCCGAGGCCCTGTCCGGCGAGTACGGCATCGGCGTCCGCGACGGCAAGTTCTGCGCCCACCCCTTCGTCCGCCACCTGCTGGGCACGGGGAACGGCGGCTGCGAGGACGCCGCCGCCTCGGCCGTCCGGGCCTCCATCGGCATCGGCACCACCTCCGAGCACGTCGACCGTCTGATCACGGCTCTGTGGGATCTCGTCTCGCGTGTCTGACGTGGCAGCATGGGGCTTATGACTGAGCCTCGTGTCCAGGGCGCGCCCCGGGAAGTGAACGTGGGGATCGGGGCCGGAGCGGACGCCGTGGCGGGCACACGCGGCAAGGAGCTCGCGACCGAGGACATGATCCTCAACATCGGGCCGCAGCACCCGTCCACCCACGGGGTGCTGCGGTTGCGGCTCACCCTGGACGGGGAGCGGATCGCCTCGGCCGAGCCGATCGTGGGCTACATGCACCGCGGCGCGGAGAAGCTGTTCGAGGTCCGCGACTACCGGCAGATCATCGTGCTGGCCAACCGGCACGACTGGCTGTCGGCGTTCGCCAACGAGCTGGGCGTGGTGCTCGCGGTGGAGCGGATGCTCGGCATGGAGGTGCCGGTCAGGGCGGTCTGGACGCGCACGCTGCTGGCCGAGCTGAACCGGGTGCTCAGCCACCTGATGTTCCTCGGCTCCTATCCGCTGGAGCTCGGCGCGATCACACCCGTCTTCTACGCGTTCCGGGAGCGCGAGACCCTCCAGGCGGTGATGGAGGAGATCTCCGGCGGGCGGATGCACTACATGTTCAACCGGGTCGGCGGCCTCAAGGAGGACATGCCGCTGGGATGGCTGGGACGGGTCTCCCGCGCCGTGGCGGACGTGCGGCGGCGGCTGCCCGACATCGAGCGCCTGATCGCCGGCAACGAGATCTTCCTTGCTCGCACGGTCGGGGTGGGGGTGCTGGACCGTGAGACGATCATGCAGTACGGCGTGAGCGGCCCGATCGCCCGCGCCGCCGGGGTCGACCTCGACCTGCGCAGGGACGACCCCTACCTGGCCTACGGCGAGCTGCCGGTCCGGGTCGTCACCCGGTCGGCCGGAGACTGCAACGCCCGGTTCGAGGTGCTGCTGGAGCAGGTCAAGGTCTCCCTGGACCTGGCCGACGCCTGCCTGGAACGGCTCCGCGAGCTGCCCCGGGGGCCCATCAACCAGCGCCTCCCCAAGGTGCTGAAGGTTCCCGAGGGCCACACCTACGCCTGGACCGAGAACCCCCTGGGCGTCAACGGCTACTATCTGGTCTCCCGCGGCGAGAAAACCCCGTGGCGGCTGAAACTCCGCTCGGCGTCCTACAACAACGTCCAGGTGCTCCGCGAGATGTTGCCGGGCAACCTGATCTCCGACATGGTGGCCATTCTCGGTTCGATGTTCTTCGTCGTGGGCGACATCGACAAGTGACCCACCGGAGGGCAGCATGATCGAGCACGGCGCGGAGACGGTGCCCCGCGCGGGGGACGGGCGGCGGGACAGGTACGTCGACTGGCTCCGCGCGATCAGCCTGACCGTGGTGGTGCTCTGGCACTGGGCGTTCACGATCCTGCGCTGGGGGACGGACGGCCCCTCGCCGACGAGCCCGCTGGGCTTCACCTCGGGGCTGTGGATCCTCACCTGGCTGTTCCAGGTGCTGCCGATCTTCTTCTACGTGGGCGGGTACGTCCACCTGCTCTCGTGGAACCGGGCCTGTGAGCGCGGGATCGGCATCGGGAGCTTCGTGTGGCGGCGCATCCGGAGCCTGTCGATCCCGACGCTGGCGCTGGCCGGGGCGTGGATCGCGGTGGGCGGGATCGTCCGATGGGTGTTCGAGATCGACTGGATCGACCGGGTCGTGCTGCTCGTGCTCAGCCCGCTCTGGTTCATCGGCGTCTACCTCATGCTGATCGCCCTGCTCCCCGTCATGCTCTGGCTGCACCGGCGCTTCGACGTGCTGGTCCTCATCTGGCTCGGCGGCGCGGCCCTGGCCGTCGACGTGCTGCGGCTGCGGTACGGCTACGAGGCCGCCGGCTGGCTCAACATGGTGCTGGTCTGGGGGCTGGCGCACCAGGCGGGGTTCTTCTACGAGCGGATGGTGGCGCTGCCCCGCCGACTGGACGTCGCCACCCTGTGGACCGGGCTGTTCGCGCTCTTCGGCCTGGTCTACTCGGGGATCTACCCGGGCTCGATGGTGGGGGTGCCCGGCGACAAGCTGTCCAACATGGCACCGCCGACCTTCGTCATCGTGGCACTGCTGATCTTCCAGATCGGCCTGGTGGAGGTGGTGCGGCCGTTCATGGAGCGCCTGCTGGAGCGTTCCGGGTGGCAGCGGGCCAACGAGACGATCAACAGGTTCGCGCTGCCGCTGTTCCTGTTCCACACCACCGGCATGGCGGTCTGGGTGGGACTGGCCTGGCTGGTGTCCGGCGGCCCGCCGGGCGCGCGGATCCCGCCCGACCTGTTCTGGTGGCTGGAGCGCCCGCTGGCCGTCGTGGGACCGCTGCTCTGCACCCTGCCGTTCCTGCTGGTCTTCGGCCGGAGACGGGTGCTCACCGGAAACGGGTTCGGGAACGGGTCCGGAAACGCCCTCTGACCGGACGCCCCGGCGGACGGGCGCGCCACCCCTCGGCGGACCGAGGGGTCAGCGGTCCTCCTCGGAGTCCTTGGGCACCTTGCAGCAGTACTCCAGGTAGACGGCCGCGCAGATCAGGATCACGCAGGCGATGAAGGACCCGCCGGCGATCAGGAAGTCCCGGCGGGGCACGCCCCGCTCCAGCAGGTCGGCGGTGTAGAGGGTGAACCCGGCGAAGATCCCCGCGAAGATCGCCCCCGCGTACGCGGAGGCCTTGGCCAGGGCCACGAGACGGGCCACGGCCAGCGGCTCGACCGGCTTGGTGTCGGGCCTGCGCTCGATCCTCGCCTTCGTCATCCACCCGCTGTACACCTCGCCGAGCGCGAGCAGGAACACCGTCGGGATCGCGGTCCACGGTACGGCGGGCAACGACGAGTAGAGCGGGTTCAGCAGCCCCCAGGTGAGGACCGCGAACACCGCGAAGAGGCCGACGAGCACGCCGGGACGGCTCGGCCTCACTCGGGGCTCTGCAGGGTCAGGTCGGGGCGGAGCCGTACGTACTCCTGGTCCAGGCCGGAGAGCAGGTCGGCGACCGGCCGCCCGCCCAGGACGGCGTCCGGGTCGGCCCGCACCCACGGCACCAGCACGAACGCGCGCTCGTGCGCCCTGGGGTGCGGCAGTGTCAGCTCGGGGTCGTCCGAGACGACGTTTCCCACACTGATCAGATCGACGTCCAGGGTGCGCGCTCCCCAGCGCTCCACCCGGACCCGGCCGAAGGCGTTCTCCACACTCTGAGCACGATCGAGGAGCATCCTGGGTTCCAGGTCGCTGCGCGCGATCACCACCACGTTGAGATAGGCCCCCTGATCCGGACCGCCGACCGGGTCGGTCTCGTAGACCGGGGAGACCGCGACGAACTCCAGCTCCCGGCTGTCGAAGAGCGAGTCGAGCGCGCCCTGGAGCGTGTCGAACCGGTCGCCCAGGTTGCTGCCGAGCGCCAGCACAACCTTCATGCCCGGCTCCGGGTGATCGTCACGATCACGTCGTCGAACGGCAGCGGGATGGGCGCGGCCGGTTTGTGCACGCTCACCTCCGCCGACAGCACCGGCTCGGGGGCGAGACAGACGTCCGCCAAGCGCTGGGCCAGCGTCTCGATCAGGTCGACCGGTTCGCCTTCGACGACCTTCACCAGGTCCTGGGCGAGCTGCCCGTAGTCCACGGTCCTGGCCAGATCGTCCTCGGCCGCCGCGGGGGCGGTGTCGAGGAAGAGCGTGACGTCGACGACGAACTCCTGGCCGAGCTCCCGCTCCGCGGCCAGCACTCCGTGCCGTCCCCGTGCCCGCAGGCCCCTCACGCTGATCCGATCCGTCACGCGGCTTCCTCCTCCTCGTCGTCGTCGCCCTGCAGCACAGGTGAACCGTGATGTAACCAGAGCCGCCATCCCTCCGCCGCCCTGACGAAGGTGTTGCTCGCCACCACCTTGCCCGCGGCGAAACTGGAGTCCCCCTCGTCGCCCGCGGTGAGAATGTTCTCCTCACAGGTGAGGACGGCGACGTCGCCCAGGACCATGACACGGACGTCGGTCAGCACAAACTGGATGTAGGGGGTGTTGGCCATGATGAGGGCCCAGGAGCGCAGCACCTCCTGACGGCCGTTCACGATCGGCCACCCCGGGTGCACGCAGCTGACCTGCTCGCCGTCGATGTCCTCGGCCCAGATCTCCGTCATCCGGTCGAGGTCGGCGTTCTCGATCGCGGTGTAGAACGCCTGGTTGACCGTCTCGACGGCGGTGGTGTCGACGCTCATGATCTCGCTCTCTGGACTGCTGCGGCCACGCGGACGGCGTCCGCGTTCGGGCGTACGTCGTGTACTCGCACGCACCACGCCCCCGCCGCCGCGGCAAGGGCGGTCACGGCGAGCGTGGCGTCGTCACTGCGGCCGAAGGGGCGCGGAGTGCCGTCCGGATCGGCCAGCAGGCGCCCCAGGAAACGCTTCCGCGAGGCCCCGATGATCAGCGGGTAGCCCAGCTCGGCGAGCTGGTCGACGCCCGCGAGCAGGGCCCAGTTGTGTTCGGGGTTCTTGGAGAAGCCCAGGCCGGGGTCAAGCACGATCTGGTCCTCGGCGACCCCCTCGGCCAGGACGGAGGCGACCCGCTTGGACAGCTCCTCCCGCACCTCGGTGAGGACGTCACCGTAGACCGCCCGGCTGTCCATCGCGTGGCTGTGGCCCCGCCAGTGCATCACCACGTACGGCACCCCGGACGCGGCCACCACCCGCGGCATCGCCGGATCCGCCAGGCCGCCGCTGACGTCGTTGACCAGCTTCGCGCCGGCCTCCACGGCCGCCTGGGCGACCTCGGCCCGCATCGTGTCGACGCTGACCGTGACACCGTGGCGGCTCAGCTCCCGGATGACCGGCTCGACCCTGGCCAGCTCCTCCTCCAGCGACACCCGGGCCGCACCCGGCCTGGTGGACTCCCCACCCACGTCGACGAGGTCGGCCCCCTGTTCGACCAGGTCCAGGCCGTGCCGTACGGCCGTCGCCGGATCGAACCACCGCCCACCGTCGGAGAAGGAGTCGGGGGTGACGTTGACCACGCCCATCACCAGGCATCGGCCCTCATCGGGCATCCCCGGCACCCTCCACGTAGTCATGCGGACAAGCCTAGGCGTTGTCCGCTCTTCGCCCATATCGCGGGTCCGGCTTGTGGCATAACGAATCACCCCGTCCGCCGCGAGATGGTCGGCCGTCGCTCGACGGACCGCTCAGGGGGCCTGCCGGCCATGCGTTTCCTCCACCCAGATCCTGGCGCTCCAGCGGACTCGGCCGTGGCCCCGCCGTACCCCCGCCACCCTCGATCGGGCTTGCCCGGCGGGGCTCCGCGGCCGGGACCGGCTGGTCACGAAGCATCCGGATCGGGGGCTCGGAGCATGCCGGACCTTGGCAAGTGTGGCGATATTAGCCCGAGCACGGGGAGAGCGGAGGGCTTTCGAACCGGGCCATAAGGCAGAAACCTTGTTCAGGCCGCCGTGACGGTCCGAACAAGGCGCTGCGGACGGCTTCGGAGAAGCCGGGATGTTGTACGTTCAAGGGCTCCGGCCCGAGAGTCCCGGCCCCGGCCCCGGCCGTGAGGCTCAGGGCTCAGGGCTCAGGGCTCAGGGCTCAGCGAAGGATGAGGGCCATCGCCTCGGCCCGGGTCTTGTCGCTGTCACGGAAGTCGCCGCGCACCGCCGAGGTGATGGTCTTGGCGCCGGGCTTGCGGACACCGCGCATGGTCATGCAGAGGTGCTCGCACTCGATCACCACGATGACCCCCCGGGGCTCCAGCACCCTCATGAGCGCGTCGGCGATCTGGGAGGTCATCCGCTCCTGCACCTGGGGGCGCCGGGCGTACACGTCGACGAGGCGGGCGAGCTTGGAGAGCCCGGTCACCTGTCCCTTCTCGTTCGGGATGTAGCCGACGTGGGCGACGCCGTGGAAGGGAACCAGGTGGTGCTCGCAGGTCGAGTAGACCTCGATGTCCCTGACGAGCACCATCTCGTCGTGATCCACGTCGAAGACCGTGGTCAGCACGTCCTCAGGTGTCTGCCCCAGCCCGGCGAACTGCTCGGCGTAGGCGCGGGCGACACGCGCCGGGGTCTCCTGAAGGCCGTCCCGGTCGGGATCCTCACCGATCGCGATGAGGATCTCACGAACGGCCTTCTCCAGCCGGTCGGAGTCGACCTGGAGGAGCTTGACACTCACGCTTAATTACCGTCCCTGGGCACGGAGTCGGTGTGGCCGGCCCCCGCGGGGAGCGCCCCGTTGCCGGACTGCTCCTTCGGGGTCAGGATCGGCGGGCGGTCCGAGGGGAGCCGCTTGCCGTAGCCGGAGTAGGAGGGGCGCTTCTCCCTGACCACGACCGGAGCGAAGATCTCCACCACCTGCTGGCGGGAGAGGGTCTCCTTCTCCATGAGTTCGAGCACCAGGTTGTCGAGCACGTCGCGGTATTCGACGAGGATCTCCCAGGCCTGGTCGTGGCCCGCCTCGATGAGGCGGCGCACCTCCTCGTCGATCGTGGAGGCGATCTTCTCGGAGTAGTCGCGCTCGTGGCCCATCTCCCGGCCGAGGAAGACCTCGGCGTTGCCCGAACCGAACTTGCGGGCGCCGAGCTGCTCGCTCATGCCGTACTCGGTGACCATGCGGCGCGCTATGGAGGTGGCCTTCTCGATGTCGTTGGCGGCACCGGTGGTGGGCTCGTGGAAGACGAGTTCCTCCGCCGTACGGCCGCCGAGCAGCATCGCGAGCTGGTCCATCATCTCCGAGCGCGTCGCGAGGAACTTGTCCTCCATCGGCAGCGTCATCGTGTAACCGAGGGCGCGGCCACGGGACAGAATCGTGATCTTGTGAACCGGGTCGGAGTTGGGCAGCGCGTGCGCGACCAGGGCGTGACCGCCCTCGTGGTACGCGATGATCTTCTTTTCCTGGTCCGACATGACACGGGTCTTGCGCTCCGGACCGGCCATCACGCGGTCGATGGACTCCTCAAGCATCTCCATCGTGATCAGCTTCTGGTCGGCGCGCGCGGTGAGCAGCGCGGCCTCGTTGATCACGTTGGCCAGGTCGGCGCCGGTGAAACCGGGCGTCCGGCGGGCGATGACGTCGAGCTCCACCCCTTCGGCGAACGGCTTGCCCCTGCCGTGCACCCGCAGGATGCCCTTGCGGCCCTCCAGGTCGGGACGGTCGACGGTGACCTGGCGGTCGAAACGGCCGGGACGGAGCAGGGCCGGGTCCAGGATGTCGGGCCGGTTGGTCGCGGCGATCAGGATCACGCCGCCCTTGACGTCGAAGCCGTCCATCTCGACGAGAAGCTGGTTCAGCGTCTGCTCGCGCTCGTCGTGACCACCGCCGAGACCGGCGCCGCGGTGGCGGCCCACCGCGTCGATCTCGTCGATGAAGATGATCGCCGGAGCGTTCGCCTTGGCCTGCTCGAACAGGTCGCGGACTCGCGAGGCGCCGACACCGACGAACATCTCGACGAAGTCGGAGCCGGAGATGGAGTAGAACGGCACACCGGCCTCACCGGCGACGGCCCTGGCGAGCAGGGTCTTGCCGGTTCCCGGCGGGCCGTACAGCAGAACGCCCTTGGGGATCTTCGCGCCGATCGCCTGGAACTTGGCCGGGGCCTGGAGGAACTCCTTGATCTCCTGGAGCTCCTCGATGGCCTCGTCGGCACCCGCGACGTCGGCGAAGGTGGTCTTGGGGGTGTCCTTGGTGATGAGCTTGGCCTTCGACTTGCCGAAGTTCATCACCCGGGAGCCGCCGCCCTGCATCTGGTTCATGATGAACAGGAAGAGCAGCACGATGATGACGATGGGCAGGAAGCTCACCAGGAGGCCGAGGAGGAAGTTCTCCTTCGGCACGTCGACGGTGTAGCCACCTGCGAGCTTGCCGTTCTTCGCGGCGGTTTCGAGCCGGTCTGCGAGCTGGACGCCCTGGCCGGTCACCCACGAGGAGTAGTAGCGCTGCTTGTCGGTCAGAGTGACCTCGATGCGCTGGTCCTTGTCGATGATCTTCGCGTTGGAGACCTTGCCCTCGTCGATCCAACTAACGATCTTGGAGGTGTCTGCCTTCGTGTAGTTGCCGTCGCCGCCCCACATCGTGGTGACGAGCAGGAGCAGCACGACGATGCCCAGGATCCACAGCAGTGGCCCACGTGTAAATCGCTTGAGATCCATCCGATGCGGAACCCCGGCGGGCCCGTCCCTTCCTGACCATGGCCTGGCAACCCCGGGCGGACCCGGGGTTCGCGGTATCCCTAACCGCTCCAACTGACTACCGAGGGATGACGCGGGGGGCCATCTCCTCGGTTGTCCGAAGGTACACCGGCGCGCCGCGCAGAGTAACTGCCCGGACAGTACCGGCTTTGCCCTACCAACGTACGTCAGGTGGGCGCGTGTTCCCCTCCGCTATGACCAATGTCGTGTTCGCGGAGAGCCCGCTTCGCCCAGGGCGTACTTTTTCAACTCGCGCCGTACACGTGCGAGGCGAGCGTTCCGATGAAGGGGAGATTACGATATCGCTCCGCGTAGTCGAGACCGTAACCGATCACAAACTCGTTTGGAATGTCGAAACCGATGTACTTCACGTCGATCGGCACCTTGACCGCGTCCGGTTTGCGGAGCGCGGCGCAGATCTCCACGGAGGCGGGGTTTCGCGACTTCAGGTTGTGCACCAGCCACGACAGGGTCAGCCCGGAGTCGATGACGTCCTCGACGACCAGCACGTGGCGGCCGGCGATGTCGGTGTCCAGGTCCTTGAGCACCCGCACCACACCCGAGGTCCTGGTGCCGGCCCCGTAGGACGAGACGGCCATCCAGTCCATTTCGACCGGCAGGTGCAACGCCCTGGCCAGATCGGCCATGATCATGACCGCGCCCTTCAGCACGCCCACGATCAGCAGGTCCTTGCCCGCGTAGTCCTCGTCGATCCGGCCGGCAATCTCCTTGATCTTGGTCTGGAGCTCTTCCTCCGGAATCAGGACCCGTGCGAGGTCCTTGCCCATGTCGGCTGCGTCCACCTGGGATTTTTCCTTACGAGACGGGACTTGCTGGCTGTCTGGCGAATATCAGCGTGCCATATCGGCGGACCGCTCCAACCCCCCCGGGAACCTCCACACGTCGCTGCCCGCGCCATCCGGTGACCAGACGGTCCACCTGAAGCACGTGCGACGCGGAGAGCGTACCGGGCGGCGACCCCGCCTCGATCGCCGCCCGGCGCAGTACCCGCCGCCGCACCCCGGCGGGCAGCCCCTCGACCTCCGGTACGGCCAGCACCACCGCGCCGATATCGCTAAGAGCTGAATCATGGACGACGGCCCGCGCGTAGGCGGCGTCGGCCCAGCCGTCGAGGGCGTCGGCGTCGTCCCGGCACAGGGTCGCGGTCCTGGCGAGCGCCTCGGCGACGCCGGGGCCGAGCTCGTCCTCCAGCGCGGGCAGCAGCCGCTCACGGACCCTGACCCTGCTGTAGCGGGGGTCGAGGTTGTGCGGGTCGTCCCACGGACTCAGCCCGAGCGCCGCGCAGGCCGCCACGGTCGTCCGGCGGCCGAGTCCGAGCAGCGGCCTGCGATACAGCCCCGCCCTGGCCGGCATCCCCGCCAGCGACCGCGTCCCGCTCCCCCTGGCCAGCCGGAGCAGCACCGTCTCCGCCTGATCGTCCATGGTGTGCCCGAGAAGCACGGCGTCCGCCCCGAGCCGCCCGGCCGCCTCCGAGAGCGCGGCGTACCTGGCCCGCCTGGCCGCGGCCTCGGGGCCGCCCTCGGTGCCGACCGAGACGCTCAGCGCCTCGGCGGGGGCGAGGCCGAGGACGGCGGCGAGCCGTACCACGTCGGCGGCCCGCCGCGGGGAACCCTCCTGCAGGCCGTGATCGACGGTGAGCAGGCCGGCCGAGAACCCGGCACGGGGGGCCACGAACCCCGCGGCGGCGGCCAGCGCCAGGGAGTCGGCGCCGCCGCTGCAGGCGACCAGCACGAGGGAGCCTGACGGCAGGTCGTCCAGCGCGAGCCGTACGGCACGGCGGACATCGGCGACGGCGGGAGGCGGACCCATGACCGCCATTGTCCGGTCTCCGGCCGTCCGCCCGCGCCTCCGGCCCCCGGATCAGCCGGCCGCGCCGCCGGCCTCGGGACCGGCTGTGCCGCCGGCCTCGGGAAGGGCCGGAGTGTCGGCCTCGGGAAGGGCCGGGGTGCCGATCACCCTGGCGATCCAGCGCTCCGGACTGCCGATCTCCTCCTGGGTGGGGAGGGTCTCCGGGGAGGTCCAGACCTTGTTGAAACCATCCATGCCCACCCGTTCGACCACGGTGCGGACGAAAGTGGACCCCTCGGCGTACTGCTTCATCTTGAGGTCGACGCCGAGCAGCCTGCGGACCGTGCGGTCCAGGCGGGAGCCGCCCTCACGGCGGCGGTGGAACTTGGCGCGGATGTCGGCGACCGAGGGGACCACCGAGGGGCCGACCGCGTCCATGACGTAGTCGCCGTGCCCCTCGACCAGGGTCATCACCGCGGTGAGCCGGTCGAGGAACTCCTTCTGCTCGGGGGTCTGGATCGCGTCGATCAGGTTGCCCTCGCCGCCCCTGACGGCGTCGGCGACCGCGTCGGCGGCCGAGCGGAGCCGGTCCAGGAGCGTGCTGAGATCCATGTCGGAGGCGAGAAGGAACTCCGTCATCTGCGAGCGGACGTACTCCCGGAGCCAGGGCACGCCGGTGAACTGCACCCGGTGGGTCTCCTCGTGCAGGCAGACCCAGAGCCGGAAGTCGTGCGGGTCCACGTTGAGCTCCTGCTCGGCGTGGACGATGTTGGGCGCGACCAGGGTGAGACGGCCGGCGGCCTCCCTGCCCGAGGGGTCGGGCGGCAGGAACAGCTCGTACTGGCCGAGGACGCGGGAGGCGAGAAAGGCCAGCACCGCACCGACCTCGACCCCGGTGATGCGCGAGCCCACCGCGGACACGATCGCCGGCGTCTGGTCCTTACGCGCGGCCATCCGCTCGGTCAGCGGCTCCAGCACCACCCGGAAGCCCTCGACGTTGGCCTTGATCCAGCCGGGCCTGTCGACGATGGTCGCGGGCTGCGGCGCGGTCTCGGTGTCGATTCGGGTGAACTCCCGGACATGCCCCTCGGCCACCCGGGAGAGTCGGCGCAGTTCCTCGACCGCCCGGCGGGCCTCCTCTCGGCTCACTTGCGGCCCGGGGCGCACCAGGCGCGTTCCGGTCGCTACGGCAAGATCCCAGTCGATCACCTGCATACCGTCCACCGTACGTGGTCTCCGGTCCGTCCGCGCGGTCCGAACCCCCGGTCAGCTCGCGGCGACGGTCGCGGCGAGCCGGTCGAGGGCCGCCTCCGCCCTCCCCCAGCCCGCGGGAACGTCGTCGGCCATGAAGGCGAACGTCACCAGCCGCCCGTCTCGCGTGGTGGTCATGCCGGCCAGCGCGCTGACCCCGTCGAGGGTGCCGGTCTTGGCGCGGATCAGGCCGTGGGCGGAGTCGTTCTTACCGAACCGATGACCGAGGGTGCCGGTGAATCCGGCGACGGGCATGCCACTGATGATCGGGTGCAGGTGCGGGTTGGCCGGGGAGGCCGCCGCCGCGACCAGCCGGGCCAGCCCCGCGGGGGCGATGCGGTTCCTCGGCGACAGCCCGCTGCCGTCGAAGACCCGCACGCCGTCGGCGACCTTCAGCCGGGCCAGCACCTGCCGGACGGCCACCGCGGCGCCGTCGAAGGAGGCCGGCCGGCCCTCCTTGACGGCCACCTGCCTGGCCAGTGCCTCCGACAGGTCGTTGTCGCTGAGCGTCAGCGCCCGCTCGACCAGCGCGTAGACCGGCGCCGAGTCGACCCTGGCGAGCTCGGCGGCACCGGCCGGGGCCTTGGCCCGGAGAGCCGACTTGGAGACCGCGACACCGTACTTCGACAGCAGCGACACGAACGCGGCGTGCGCGGCACGGGAGGGGTCGGAGACCCTGCGGCGGCTGCCCGGGGCGGCCCTGCCCTCGTCGATCATGAGTGCCGTGACGGGGGCGACGCTGCCCTCGGGCACGTAGCCGGGCTTCCAGGTCGAGGCGGTGCGCGGCCCGGTGTAGAGGCCGTCGTCGTAGGCCACGGTCACCTTGGTCACCCCTGCGGCCTTGAGCGCCTTGGACGTCCGCAGGGCGAGGGTGGCCAGCGAGGCGGGCTGGGGGTAGACGGGCCGAGCGGCCAAGGCGGACGACGTGGCCGCGGTCAGGGTGGGATCGCCCCCGCCGACCAGGATGATCGAGTTCGGTGCGGAGCCGCGCACCACGCGGGTGCCGATCCTGGCGTCGGGGCCCAGGGAGGCCAGCGCGGCGACCGAGGTGGCGACCTTGGTGGTGGAGGCCGGGGTGATGCCCGTCTCCTCGCCGCTGCCGAACAGCACGGCGCCCGTCTCGGCGTCGAGAACGGCGGCTCCGACGCGATCTCCCAGCGCGGGGTCCCCCAGCGCCTTGGTGAGCCGCCCGGCCAAAGTACCCTTGGCAGGGAGAGGTCCGCTCCCCCCAGCGGCCAGCACCGGACCCGCGGTGATGACCGGGGCGGGAGGCGACTCAGCCGAAGCGACCGGTTCGGGCGCCTTCTCGATCAGCACATCGCTGGTGAGCAGGTGGGCGCCGGCCGCGACGACGAACAGCTGCAGCAAGACGAGAGTGACCAAGGCCACCCACCGCTCACGCCGCATCACGTCGCCGACCTTTCACCAATCGGTACCCAACAGGTATTACGTCTACGAGACACTAACGCCCGCCCGGGGGTGCCCGGGGGGCTTGAGCGGAGGAACAGCGGTGGAGTTCGACGTTCTCGTTGAGATTCCCAAGGGGCAACGGAACAAGTACGAGGTGGACCACGAGTCCGGGCGGATCAGGCTCGACCGGATGCTCTTCACCTCGACGCAGTACCCCGCCGACTACGGCTTCATCGAGGACACCCTGGGCGAGGACGGAGACCCCCTCGACGCCCTGGTGCTGCTTCAGGAGCCGACCTTCCCCGGCTGCCTGATCAAGTGCCGCGCGGTCGGCATGTTCCGCATGACCGACGAGAAGGGTGGCGACGACAAGGTTCTCTGCGTCCCCGCCACGGACCCCCGGATGGAGCACATTCGCGACATCCACCACGTGGCCGAGTTCGACCGCCTGGAGATCCAGCACTTCTTCGAGGTCTACAAGGACCTGGAGCCGGGCAAGTCGGTCGAGGGCGCCAACTGGGTCGGCCGGGTCGAGGCCGAGGAGGAGATCGTGCGCTCCGTCAAGCGCGCCGAGAGTCAGCAGCACTGAGCATCACGCCGGACGGGTCGCGCCGATGAGGTCCCTGCGCCACATCGGCGCGACCCGGACGACGTCCCCGGTCCGCGGGGCGTGCACCATCAGACCCCTGCCGATGTAGATCCCCACGTGCCGGATGCCGGTGTGGTTGCGGGTACGGCGGCCGAAGAACAGCAGGTCACCCCGGCGCAGCCGATTGAGCCGCACGTGCCGGCCCGAGGTCCACTGGGTGCCCGTCCAGTGGCCCATCTTGACTCCGACCCGCGCCCACGCCTGCATGGTCAGTCCCGAGCAGTCGTAGCTGCGGGGGCCCGCTCCCGCCCACAGGTACGGCTTGTCGATCTGGGTGAGCGCCCAGTCGGCCGCGATGTCGCCGGGCGCCGACCCGGATGACTTGTTGAGCGCCCAGGTCGGCGCGGTGTCCTTACGGGCCACGACGGCCCGCGCCCTCAGCCGCGCCATCGCGGCGGCCCGGTACCTGCCGTATCTGGCGCGGTCCCTGGCGACCCGGCTCTTCTCCTGGGCCGTCTGCCGCCGCTCGACCAGCCGGTCCGCGGCGCTCCGCGCCGCCTCGGTCTCCACCAGGAGGCGGGCCCGCTCTCCGATGAGCCGCCGGACCTCCGCCGCCTGCCTGGTCACGGCCGCCGCGGCCTGCTCGGCCGCGACCCTCGCCACGGCCTCCGTCGTAGCCGCCGTCGCAGCCGTCGTCCCCGGCGCGGCCACCTGTACGGCCGCCGCCTGGTTGTCCTGGGGGGCGACCGCCGTCCCCGGACCGTCGGGGGAGACGGCCGCCCCCGGGTTGTCGTGGGAGACCGCCTGGACCTGAGGCCCGGCCGGGGTCCCCCGCCCCTCGTCCAGCCGTCCGGAAACCACCGGCTGGGACGGTTCAGCCCCGTCCAGCCCGGTCAGGGCGCCGCCCGTCCGATCGCTCGCCTTCCCGGAGGGGCCGGAGATGTTCTCCGTGGCGCCCGATCCGGCACCGAGGCCCTCGACCCGTTTCCCGGCCTCCCCGGCCCGGACGGTCAGCTCCTCCAACCGGGTCCGGGCCTTGGCGAGCAGAGCCGTGACGACGCCCAACTGTTTACTCCGTTCGACGGCTTTGGATCTCGCCTCCGCGACCTCGTCGGCAGACGGGCCGTTGTGACGAGGCCGGGCGTCCGCGGGAACACCAATGGTCATGACCAGGCAACAGGCCAGTCCTGTCACCAGAGCGGTGGCACGACCGGGACTTACCTCCAGAGAGTGCATATGTTCCTCTCCCGAATCAGCGCTTATCACTATGTGTCACTGCATGACAGCCTGCTTGACTCAAGATTCCCCCTAGTCACTCTTCGCACACATGTAACTCACATATTGTGATCAGCACAGGTCAGATGGGATTTCTAACCGGCAGAAGAGGCGACGGAAGAGGCGGGGAAGAGCACCGGAGAAGACACCGGAGAGCGTCGTGGAAACGGCGGGAAACAATGGGGAACGGTGAGGAACAACGGAGACGCCGGGTCAGCGTCAAGCGTGCGCCGGATGGACACCGAGAGGCCGCGGGAATATCGGAAAGCACGCCAAGACCACCGGAGGGCGGCGGAAAAGAGGTCTCCGCGACAAGCCATTCGGCGACGCGACAAGGCACCCGTGTCGCACCGGGCGGAGTGGCCGATCAAACCACCGGCGGCTCACCGGACCGGCGCCCGCCCCACCGCACCGGCACGGCGCGCGGCGGCACCGGCCTGACCGGCGCCGGTGAACAACGCGCGCCCCGGTGACCATTCACGGTCACCGCGCCGGGCAGGTGGAGCGGAGGGGGCGGAAGGTCCCGGCTACCCGGGCGGGGCGGGCGTGGCCGCCGGAGCAGGTTCCTGAGGTGTGGGCTTCGAGGCCGGGGGGACCGGCTTGGAGGTCGTCGCCGTCGACTCGGGTGTGTCCGCCGGTGGAGAGGCCGTCGGTGACGGCTTCGGTGACGGCTTGGGCCTTGGTGGCATCGGGGCGGGCCTCGGAACGGCCGGTGTCGGCCGGGGAGTCGCCGCGCAGTGCTGCGGGGCGGTCTCGCAGGACCGCGGGGTCGGCCTGCCACCCTGATGCTCGTGTGACGGGTCGGGACTCTCGGATACGGCAGGCCGTTCGGGCCCGGCGGAGTCACCGGCGCCCTGGCCCTCGGCCTGGCCCTCACCCGGCCCCTTCCCCTGTTCCTCCTGCCCTTCCACGGCCCCGTTGCCCAATCCGTCACCCGGCCCGTCGACCACCCCGTCGCCCGTCTTCTCCCCCGGCCCGTCCCCCGATGACCCGTCACCCGTCTCATCCCCCGGCCGCCCGGTCGAGGTGGGCTCCGGGACGGGTCGCGGGCCGCTTGGACCGATCTTGGCCTCGGGTCCGGCGGCGGGGGTCGGCCCGCTCAGCCCGGCGGGGCCGACCGGATCGGTGAACGCGTCCCGGTACAGAGGGTTCAGGGACCCGGAGACGTCGTCGGGCTCGGTGGTCCAGGACGATCGGACCCCCGGCGACCTTCCGGTCACAGGGTGCACCCCCGGCCTGTCGTCGGGGGTCATCCCGTCGAGGTCGCCCCCGAACTGGGTGAAGATCAGCCCGATCGCGACCGCCGCGCCGGCCGCGGCCACCGCGCCGGCGAGCGCATGAGGCCACCGACGACTCCCGCCGGTCCTCGCGACGGGAAAGCCCGCGGCGTCGAGCGCGCCGACCCGGCGGGCGACATAGCGCCGATAGGGGGCGAGCTCGGGGTCGGCGAAGGAGCTCATCACCCGTATCCGCAACGTCTCCGGCAGCGCCGTCGGGGGCAGCAGGCCGAAGACCTTGTCGGCGGAGACCTGCTTCGCCCGGTACGGGGAGCAGGTGTCGCAGCGGTCGACGTGCCGGATCATCCGCTCGCGCGTTTCGGGGGTGAGATCGCCGGACGCCTCCGCCAGGATCCGGACCCGACCCGGGCAGCCGTACGGGTCCCGATGGGTGAGGATCTCCGCGGTGACCAGGTCCCGCAGCCGCTCCCGGGCGGCCTCGTACATCGCGGCGGCCTGCTCGTCGCCGATCCCCAGCACGGCCGCGAGATCGGCGGCGGCCATGCCGTGCCGTGAGGTCAGCTCAAGGACCTCCAGCTCCTCAGGGGACAGACCCCGGACGGCGTTCCAGGCCATCGCCCTCAGCCGGGTGTCGCCGTCCCCGTCGGTCACCGCCCCCCGCACCACCGGGGGGTCGGCGACCAGGCCCGGAACCCGCGCGTTCTGGACGACCGCCGGGCGCCGCCGTACGCACTCCCCCCGGGCGAGCGCGTACAGCCACACCCCCAGCCGGTCGGGGTCGGCGAGCGCGTCCACGTGGGCCTCGGCCGCGATCAGGGTGTCTCGGAGAGCCACCTGGGCGCCGTCCGCGCCGCCCGTCATGAGCAGGCAGTATCGGTAGACGCCTCCGGCATGGGTGTCGTAGAGGGCCGCCAGGGCACCCGGATCACTCGCCCGCAGGGATTCGACCAGAACGCGGTCATTCATGTAACTGAGGGTAATGGTTTGGTAACTGCTGGTTCCAGTGACTTCCGCGGATTGACATCGAATCTATACATACTGTCAACCTTGACAGAAAACCACGCCGTGCGGCATGCAACGATAAATCACGATGAATAGCTATTTTCCACCATCTATTGCGCTGAGCGGTCTGCCGTCCAGATCTTCGGGGATGGGAATGCCGAGCTGGGCGAAGACGGTGGCCGCCACGTCCACCTGACGGGCGTCTCGCCTGCGGACCCCGCGCGCGATCCCCGGCCCGGCGGCCAGCACGAAGACGCTGCGCTCCTCGGGGGAGTCGCCACCGTGACCGCCCTCGTCCCGGTGCCCGTGATCGGTGGTGACGATGACCGTCCACCGCTCCCCGGCGAAGGCCGGCCGCGCCCTGATGGCGCCGAACAGCCGGCCCAGATAGCCGTCCACCAAATCGATCACCTCCAGGTAGGCGGTGCCGAGCACCCCCGACTGGTGGGCGACGACGTCGGTGACCTCAAGATGCATGAAGGCGGCGTCGACCTCGCTGGTGCGGATCAGGTCGGTCATCCTGTCGACGAGGAGGGCGTCCTTGGCGCCGACCCGGTAGGGCTCGTTGTGGCTCACCGCGTGCCAGTCGATCCGGGCGCCGACCGCGCCGAGTGTCACCAGAGACTGCCAGGTGGTCACGGCCGCGGTGTGCAGACTCGGATGGATCCGCTCCAGCCGGGTGAGAAAGTCGGGATATCTAAGGAACTGTCGGCCCTCGAAGGAGTTGTTCCGCACGCCGTGCTTGGTCGGCGCCACCCCGGTCAGCACCGTCGCCCATCCGGGACCGCTGCTGGAACGGACCTTCTTCAGCACGTCCAGCCGCCCGGTGGCGAAGGTTCCGGCCCGCATCAGCTGCCGGAAGTTCGGCGCCTCCGCGGCGAGGATCCGATCGTGGCGCAGCCCGTCGAGCCCGATGACCAGCACCTTCGGCCGAGGAGGCAGGTCCAGGCCCGGCACGGGAGCCGGGGTGAGCGTCACCGACACGAACGGGGGCAGCGGGGGAGCGGAGATCGGCGCGCTGCTGGGCATCGGCCGCCCGACGGCGTCCGGGGCACCCCGGACATCGCCGCAGCCCCCCGTGAACAGGACAGCCGACAGCAGCACAGCCGATAGCACAGCCGACAGTACGGCCGGCGGCACGCCCGGGGGGACGGGCACTGGGAGGGGCGGCGGGACGGGCGGAATTCTCGGCGGCATCCGAGGCCGGCCCGTCAACTCCAGGCGGCGGGCACGGCCGGCCCGCCACGCCGTACGGCACGCACAGGGGAAACGGTCACGGCCGGGCGTCCCCGGCGGAGGCGGCATACCTGCCCCGGTCCTTGACGAACGCGGCCGTCGTGGGCTTGACCATGCGCATCGGGAGGCTGCCGCCCAGGGCCAGCTGCTCATAGGGACGGCTGCTCGACCCCCAGGTGCGCGCGGTCAGCTCGGCCTTGGCGATCTTGCCGGTGTCCGCCACACTCTCGATGTTCATGATGAAGCGCCGCGTGTCCTTGGGCCGGACGTCGTCCACGAACGTGCTCCCACCTCCGAGCAGTTTGCCCTGCTTGTCCCGTAGCAGAGCGGTGACCGCCAGGCTGCTGGCCGGCAGCCGGTACGGCGAGCCGACGTATCCGACGACGAGATAGCCGTCGTTCCTGCGCACGGTCATCACGTCGGAGATGGGAAACGGCTGGAAGGCCGAGACGATCCGGGCCGCCTGCCGCCACTCGGCGGGCCGATAGTCGATGCTCACCTGGGACGGCTTCTCCGAGGCGACCACCTCGCCGCTGAAGGGGAGCGAACCCGCGGGCGGCACGGCGTCCAGCGGTTGCTCCAGCCGGACGACCTCCTTGCCCGCGGCGTCCTTGGCGATCACCGTGGCCACCACGTGCTCGCCGAAGTGCCACGGATTGCTGTTGGTGAGCACGCCGGCCCAGTTCACCACGTACCCGCCGTCCTTCTTGAGGATGGACGAGACCTGTTCGGCGACCGCGAGCGGCCGGAGCGGGGCCGCCTGCTCCTCGGAGCTGGAGCAGCCGACCAGGAGCAGCAGAGCCAGAGCGCTGACGATTCGGGTACTGTGCGTCACCTAGTCGTCATAACCCGTGAACGTGCCCCTCTCCACCGGACACGCTCAGGTCGGGCGAATTCTTTAACACGGCGGTCTCGGGGGGCAATGCGCCACCATGTAGGTGATCATGAGTCATGGCGGTGCCCGTGCGAGACCACGGCTTCACCGTAATCGCGCGATACGGGGTCTCGGCGGCGTCGGCCGGATTTCCCGCCCCGCCCGTTGATCCAGGTGAGAACCGCCGCGAGGAGGACGAGGGCCGCGGCGATCGGCGGAAGGGAGGCCGCGCCGAGCGTGGTCAGTCCGACGGCGCCGACGGCGCCGGACAGCGAGATCGCCAGATACAGCGCGGACTGGTAGAGCGAGGTGACCATCGACTGCGCGCCGGGGGACGCGAAGGTGATGATCTGGTGCTGCTGAGGAGTGGTGACCATGAACGAGAGCAGCGCGCTGACCGCCACCGCCGGCACCACCGCCGCGTACGGCTCCCGGAAGAGCGGGAGGGCGAGGAGAACCGCGGTGAGGGTCAGCGTGACCGTGAGGACGACCCGGCGGGGCCCCCACCGGTCGGCCAGGTGCCCGGCGGCGAGGTTCCCGAGGGTCCCGGCCACGCCGAACACCAGCAGCAGGACCGCCAGCCGGTTGCCGCTGCCGGCCAGGGCCGGGGCGTAGACGGCGCTGATGTAGGAGTAGGGGATGTAGATCCCGGTGAACACCGCCACGGTGGCCGCCAGCACCCCCATGACCCGCCGGTCGGCCATGGGGCTCAGCAGGACGCGCAGCCCGGCCGCGGAGCCCGGCCTGATGGCCGGGAGCCGGAGGGCGATGACCGGTACGACCACGAGCGCCAGCGCGGTGACGACCCACATCGTCGCCCGCCAGCCCAGGGCGCTGCCGACGACGGTGCCCAGCGGCGCTCCCAGGGCCAGTGACGAGGTGATCCCCAGCATGACGGTGGCGATCGCGCGCCCGCGCTCCCTCTCCCCCGCGAGAACGGCCACCGTCGCGTTCGCGCTCGCGGTGTAGAGCGCGGCGCCTCCGGCGGCGAGGACCCGGGACGCCAGCACCAGCGCGTACCCCGGGGCGACGGCGGTCACCGCGTTGCCCACCGCGAAAAGCGTCAGCGCGGCGATGAGCACCGTACGCCTGGACCAGTTCGCGGTCAGCGCGGCCAGGATCGGCGCCAGCACCGCGTAGGCGATCGAGAACACGGTGATGAGCTGTCCCGCCGCCGCCAGGCTCACATCGAGCGAGTCGGCGATGTCGGGAAGTATCCCGGCGATGACGAAGGCGTCCGTCCCTACGGCGAAGGCCCCGAAGGCCAGGACCGCGGCGTGGGAACGCCAGCGCGTCGGGGTGCCGGCCGGAGGGTTTTCGACAAGCGTCACAGCGAGCTCCGGTCCTCATCGGAATTTACGACCGCCATCGTAATATAAGTTCGACCGGTATCGTAGTAAGGGATGCTCGTCGAAGGAGTTGGGGTGGGATGAAAGAGCGGGAGTCCACCTGGTTGACCCAGCCCGACCTCGCCACGATCGCCGTCGGGGCGATCCTGCAGGCCCTGGCCGACCCCATCCGACTTCAGATCGTCCGCGCCCTGGACGCCGTGGAGGAGTCCACGTGCACGGAGCTCGACGTGCCCGTCAAGATCTCGACGGTCTCCCACCACCTGCGCATCCTGCGGGAGAGCGGCGTGGTGTCGACCCGGCTGGTCGGCAACGCCCGGCCCAGCAGGCTCCGCCGCGACGATCTTGAGGCGAGATTCCCCAACCTCCTCACCTCGATCCTGAAGGCCACCCCGCCGTCCTCGTGACGAACCGCCCCCACCACGGCCGCGCGTTCTCAGCCGCGCGTTCACGGCCTCCGCCGAGGAGCGGAACACCAACGGCCTCCGCCGTGGCCCACCCGGAACTCCCCGACCGCCCACCGGCGCCCCGCCCTGGTGAGGCCCGAGCACACGTCGAGATCACACGTCCGACTCCGACCTTCTCCACACCGTCGACCGGGAGGTCGCCCTCGACACCCTTCGGGTCTCTAACGCGGGCGGACCACCCGGGTCTCGTCCCAGACGGGTTCGGAGGACTCGTAGACCCTCCCGTCGGAACCGAAGACCAGATAGCGATCGAAGTCGTCGGCGAACCACCGGTCGTGGGTGACCGCGACCACGGTCCCGTCGAAGGCGTTCAGCCCCTCCTGCAGCGCCTCTGCGCTGGCCAGGTCGAGGTTGTCGGTCGGCTCGTCCAGCAGCAGCAACGTGGTGCCGGACAGTTCGAGCAGCAGGATCTGCAGCCGCGCCTGCTGGCCACCGGAGAGCGTCTCGAACCGCTGCTCGGCGACGTTCCCGGCCAGCTCGTAGCGGGACAGCGCCTTCATCGCCTCGTTCTTCAGACGGGCGTGCTCGGTCATGACGATCTCGCAGGGCGACCGGCCGATGAGCTCAGGACGGGTGTGGGTCTGCGCAAAGTGCCCCGGGACGACCCGGGAACCGAGCCTGGCCACGCCGGTGTGCCTGACACCCTCCCCGGCGACAAGGCGGAGAAAGTGCGACTTGCCCGAGCCGTTGGAGCCCAGCACCGCGACCCGCTCGCCGTACCAGATCTCCAGGTCGAACGGCTTCATCAGGCCGGTCAGCTCCAGCTCCTCACAGATCACCGCCCGCTTGGCCGTCCGGCCGCCGCGCAGTCGCATGCTGATGAACTGCTCCCTGGGCGCCGCCTCCGGCGGTCCGGCCTCCTCGAACCTGCGCAACCGCGTCTGGGCCGCGTGATAGGCCGCGGCCATGGTGTCCATGTACTTCGCCTTCTGCTTGAGCATGGCCACCAGGCGCTTGAGCTTGGCGTGCTCCTCGTCCCAGCGTTTCTTCAACTCGTCGAGCCGCTCGTTACGGTCCCGGCGGGCCTGGGCGTAGGTGGCGAACCCCCCGCCGTGCACCCAGATGTTGCCCGACTCGACGGTGACGATCCGGTCGGCCGCGTTGGCCAGAAGCCGCCGGTCATGGCTGACCAGCACCACCGTCTTGGGCGTCTCGCGGAGCGCCTGCTCCAGCCAGAGCTTGCCCGGGACGTCCAGATAGTTGTCCGGCTCGTCCAGCAGCAGCGTCTGGTCCGGTCCCCGCAGCAGCGCCTCCAGCACCAGCCGCTTCTGCTCACCGCCCGACAGGGTGTTGACCTCGCGATACTTGCAGTCGTCGTACGGGATGCCGAGCGCGGCCATCGTGCAGGTGTCCCAGAGCACCTCGATGTCGTAGCCGCCCGCGTCGGTGTAGTCCGTGATGGCCTGCGCGTAGCGCATCTGGGCCTTCTCGTCCTCGCGCTCCATCATCACGAGCTCGGCGGCGTCGAGCCGCTCGGCCGCCTGCCGTACGCGCTGGGGGGCGACACTGACCAGCAGGTCGTGCACGGTCCGCCCGTCGCGGATGCTGCCGATGAACTGGCGCATGACCCCAAGGCCGCCGGAGCTCGCGACACTCCCCTCGACCGGCTGCAGATCCCCCGCGATCAGCCGCATCAGGGTCGTCTTGCCGGCCCCGTTGGGCCCGACGAGCGCCGCCTTGACCCCTTCACCGACCCGGAAGGACACGTCGTTCAGCAACGGCCGCCCATCCGGCAAAACATATGTCAGATGCCCGACCTCAACGTGCCCCACGACAAACTCCTCCTACGGTCCTCGCGTAGGGTACCCGCCCGTTTTCGAAACGAGCATCTCAATTTCCCGACGGCACGGCGCTTCCCGGTCCTCCGGCCCCCTCGCCCCCGGCCCGAAAACTTCCGGCTCCCCCGCCTCCGGCCCAAAAAGATGGACGCAGGTAAAACCGGCCCCCGGGGTCGGCCACACCCCGGGATCAACCCAACCTCATCCCGGACGGCCTCGAACCCCGGAGGCGGAAACCCTCACCCCGGACGACCCCGGACCCCGGAATCAGAGATCCTCATCCCGGATGACGTCGAGATCCAGGAAGCGGGGCGCCCCGTCGCACAGATCCCGCATGCGCCGGGCCAGCACCTCGGTCTCCGGCATGCCACTGTTGCGCATCGCCTCCTCGTAGGACGGAAACTCGACGATGGCGACGTAGTGGTGGGGACGCGCGTGATCACGAGTGAGAGTCGTGTGCGTGACCGTGTGCTCGTTCTCGGTCGTGTCCCGCCATTCGTCCATCGCCCGCTGGATTTCCTGCTCGTGGGTGGTGTCGAATTCGATGACCTGCACGAAGCTCATGGGTTCCCCCTCTCCTCGAACCCGCTACTAATCGACTCCACCCCCGCCCCCAGACCCGGGCAAGCACGATTAAGTCAAAACGCCCCCGTCTTTCCATGACCCGTCTCCCCCGGACTTCCCCGACCACCTCACCCCCCGCCCCCACCACCCCCGATCACGCCTCGCCGTACCACCCCCATCGCCCCTACCCGAGAGATCCCCATCGCTCAGGTAGGCGGTAAACCCCCAGCCCACACGCCGGATCCCCCCGAAGAACCCCGAAGCCGGATCCGGTAACCGGTTCGAGGCACCGCCCGGAACCCGCTATGATTGCTTACGCAGCGAGCGGCCGTAGCTCAATGGATAGAGCATCTGACTACGGATCAGAAGGTTAGGGGTTCGAGTCCTCTCGGCCGCGCAGCAGGTCAAAGGCCCTCCGGGATCATCCGGGAGGGCCTTTGTCATGTCCGTACAGCAGCGAAATACAGCAACGCGACCCCATACAGACAGCCGCCTACGGACCTCGCGTGTCGAGGCTGGAAGCTTCCGCAGAAGCCAGCGACGCCCGGCCAGGCCTCCGGGATCGGTGGGCTCGCTCAGGCACCGCCGAGGTCATCCCGGAGCCAGCGAACCCAGTCGGCAGGGAAGACCTGCTCAAGCCGCTTCTTGCTGATCTCCAGCATCCCCTCCTTCGCCAGCGGGTGAAGGGCGCCGTTCTGCACCGCTGCGTGATCTTCGGGAGCCGGGCAGATCAGGACGGCGAGGATCCGGCACGTCCGTTTCAGCTCCTCGACTCCGATGGTGCGGATCATGCCCTTGAGGGGCTCCCACGCCGTCCGCACCGCAAGGGCCACGAGTGCTTCGAGAAGAGGGCTGCGGCCCTCGTCTTTCCGAGACTTGAGGATGATCGCCGTCACATATTCGGGCACTTGGTCCATGGCCTTGGAGAACTTCTCGATGCCCTCGGCCACGGCGACGAGGAGGTCGCACCAGAAATGCTCGGTGAGTCTTCTCCTGGCTTCCCGCGGGCTATTTCCGCCGAACCTTTTGTCCAGTTCTTTGATGACGGGACCGGTGAGGAGGTCGCCGACTTCCTGGATGTGTTCGATCGTGCTTGGATTTTCGGCCAGCCAGTCGATGAGATCGACTGTCGCGCTGTCGGTGGCGGCGGCCTGTCTGGGCTTGGACGGGCCCCGACGCCCCTTGGGAGGCTGAGTCTTCCTCCACGCGAGTTCGCTGCGTTCTCTCGCCTCCTGCCGACCTGCGGGAGATGGGTCGCGGGCCAGGGCAACCCCGTGGGGCCACCCGTGCTGTGCCCCGCCGCAGTCGGAACATCGGCACTGATGTTGCTTGGCGCGCTCGCAACTCTTGGGGTGCGTCACTCGGCCTCCATGACGTTCAGCGTGAAGGTGAACCAGGCAACTCGCCGGAAACCTACTCTTTTAAATCACAAATAACGGACAGTGAAATTGTCGCGACGGCCACTTCGACGTGTCCCCTTAGTTATAAGCAAAGGACCTTGTACGCAGATAAGGCCCTTTGAGGCAATCCCAAAGGGCCTTTAGGTGACGGATGATGAGTTATGTCTCGCCTGGAACGTCAAGGCTCTGATTGAGCCGATCGAGTGCCTTGCGGGTTTCCGGCGTGGGGATCTGGGTGTAGACATCCATGGTCATCGAGATCTGCGAGTGGCGTAGAACACGCATCGCGACGCGGGGATGGACGTCAAGGGCGGCCAGGAGCGAGGCGCAGGTGTGGCGGGTGTCGTGGACACGGATCGTCGGCACACCCGCCCGGCGGCAGTGCGCCTCGAAAGCTCGATTGAAGTTGCGCGGCTCGATCGGCGTGCCATTCCGCGTGGTGAAGACGAGATCGGAGTCCTGCCACCTCTCTCCGGCGGCCTTGCGGGCGTCCTCTTGAACACGTCGGCGGTGCTTGAGCGCGGTGACGCACAGGCCGAGGAGCGGCAGCGAGGCCGTCGAGTCGTCGGTCTTGGTCGTCTCGCGGTGAAGGAGCTGCCCGCGGACCCGGTTGAGCTGACGGGAGATCCACAGCTGTTCGCCGCCGAGGTCGACGCAGTCCCAGGCCAGCCCGAGCACCCCGCCCCGACGCAGGCCCAGGACAAGGATCAGCACGTAGGCCGCGTACAGCGGGTCGTCGATCTCCCGTAGGTGTTCGAGGAACCTCCGCGCCTCCTCGACACCCCACACCGCGCGCTGCCGCTTCTTCTTCGTCTTACCGACGGCGGGCAGGGTGGTCAGGGCCGCGACGTTCTTGGAGATCAGCTCCTCCCGTACGGCGTTGCCCAGCGCGGAGCGCAGGACACGACGGATGCCCGCGATGGTGCTCCGGGAGGGATACCCCTTGCAGCACTTGCCGACGGCGCAGCATCGGCGCTTGTTCTCCGGGCGCCGGTGGTCCTTCTTCTGGTCACAGCAGGTGCACAGGATCGGCAGCGTGTTGAGCCAGGTCTGCACGTCGCGGACCGTCAGCTTGTCGAGGCGCTTCTTGCCCAGGCCGGGAATGATGTAGAGACGCACGAGTGGTTCGTAGGCCACGTAGGGGGGAGCCCCCAGCGGCGGTGACCAGGGTGACGTGATGATGCCAGCCTCGCCAGGTGCGGCCCTCGAAGTGGTCCAGGCCCAGACCGTGCTTCATCTCGCGGTAGTCGTGCTCGATGCGCCAGCGCATCTTCGCCAGGCGCACCAGCCGCCGAAGCGCGGTGCCCGCACCCAGGCTGGTCAGCCAATACTCAGTAGGCACCTTCTGCCCGGCAGGCCACTGGGTGAGCAACGTCAGCGCGGGCAAGACTCCGTCCCAGGCCGCCGATCCCCCCGCTCCGGCCATCGCATGCCTGCGGGCCGCGACCCCGGCCGGACGCACGCTCTGAACCCGAAATCTCGAGCGCATCGGGCCCTTGGACCCCGTCCGCCAAATCGCCTGCCGATAGCTCCTGCGGCCCGTTTCGGCGGCCAGGTCCTTCAGCGAGGACGCTTTGCCGCGGTAGCGGGCGGCGGGCTTGCGCTCATTGCCGCTCCAGGCAGGCACGGCGGGTACCGCATCGGCCGGATGCGCCGACTCGTCGGATCGGACCGCGACGACGAAGTCCAGGCCGCGCTCGGCCAGGGCGCGGCGAAACGCGGCGATCTGGCCGTAGCCGGCGTCGGCGACGATCACCTGCGGCACAAGGCCCCAGCCGATCGCCTCGTCGATCAGGTCCAGCGCCAGACGCCACTTCTCCCGGTGCCCCACCGCCTCCGGCATCCCCGCCCTGGCCCGGCGCTGCTCGTCGTCGTGCCACTCCTGTGGCACGAACAGCCGCCAGGAGATCGGCACGGACGCGGCATCACAGGCGGCGTGCAGGCTGACCGCGACCTGGCAGTTGGCCTGCTTGCCCAGCGCCCCGCACCATTGGCGGGCCACCCCCGCCGACATCTTCCCGTCCTTGGGAAAGGACACATCGTCGATCACCCATACCTGCGGATCGACGACCGCGACCGTCTTGAGGGCCACCGCTCGCAGCACCGCGGCGTGATCCCACGGCGACTGGTTCACGAACTGCTGCAAGGCCTGCATGTCGCCGTCCGGCAGCCGCTCGGCCATCGGCTGGATCGACTTCCTGCGGCCTTCCAGCATCAACCCCCGCAGGTAGCAGTCGCCTTTCGCCCGCTGATCCCGGCGCGGCACCGAGGCGAACACCTCGGCCACGAACGCGGCCAGCTCGCCCCGCAGCTGCTCGATCTCCCCCAAGTCCACGAGAGCAGCATGCCGAACCCAACACCCAAGATCAAATCAACCTAACGAAGTACTACTAGGCGCACTGACGGACATTCCTCGCCGACGGTTGCAAGGTCATCCCTATCCCTCTCAAGTCCAACAAAGCGTGAAAGCGCTGGCCGACAACGACCTCATGGCTGACCATGAGGAGATGGGCGACGAATACGCAGTGGTCGTGGTCACTCCGGACCACATATCTGACGAGTGAGGTGCTATGCGCCCAAGCCGACGTCGACCGGCTCGTCATGGTGATCAGCCACCTGCACGCTGTCGCCGAAGCTGTCGATGACGTGCAATGGGGGGAACACGGCCCCACCAAATCCACTGCGCGCTGGCTGGCTCCGATCGAACGCGACGAGCTGGTGCAAACCGACCTGTCCAGTGGCCTGCAGACCCTGGCGTAGCTGTGCTGAATAAGGGAGGGAGGAAGAACTTACATGTCCGAGGTGGGGGTTCGTGGTCGCGACACGCTGGGGCTCTCCACGCGCGTGAAGGCACTCGCCGTCGCCGATCCGGTCCTTGATCTGGAGCGCCGGAAGTCGTTACTCACGTCGCGAGGCTGGAGCGGCTATCAAATGGAGGAGTTGGCACTCACCGCTATCGACACCGTCACGCTGAAAATGGACTTCGAGGACGGCGCCCGTCACGAGGATGTAGTGGCAGCGGTGACGCGCGTCGCAGAGCTTCAGATGCCGGAGCGCGGCAACGGTGAACACACCGACGTAGCCCGTTGGGTCTTGGACAGTCTGGTCAACGTTGGGACCGTCGATCGCGGCTTCAGCCACATCTACGGCCTCGCAATAGACGGTGCGTATGTCTCGCACCGCTTCTCCTTCAAGCTGTTGCGTGAGGTCGCCGGAAACGATGGCCAGCCACGACTTCGTGCCTCTAACGAGGCGATCGCGGTGCTGGTCGGCGCGGTGGACATCGACATTGCTTCTGAACAGGTTGCCGCCGACGCAAAGTTGGAAGCCCTAGTGAGACGTGGGCGGCTGTCTGATGCCTATCGCGCTGCAGAGATGGCGTTGCGCCGCACGGTGCAATACGCCGAGTACATTCGTACACGCTTGGAGGGAATGCGCCGTGATGTCCGCTCGGTGAACTGGATCCGTGATGTACAGCGGACGCAAACGGAAGCGCTGGAGCACATCGAGGACCGCATCAACGCCGAGAGCACCATCAAGGACAACTTGATCCGAATGATGGAAAACAGCACCGAGGACGCCACCCCGGCTCAAGCCGCCGAACTGATCGCGATTCTTGATGAGTGTCTGCGCAGGCACGCGGCACTGCAAGCGAACCTGCAGGAAGTCGGCGAACGGTTCCGCGCCGAACAAGAACGGCAAACCTTCGTGCCGCCCCCAAGCCGGTCCTACGTCGACCTCGAGCACCAACTCCTGGAGCCGGCCTTGGAGCTGCCGATACGGCAGGCCCTGCCGCTGCTGGAGGGATTCACTACGGCGGCGGTGCCGCCGCGCCGACCTGCGATCGTCTACCTCCCAGATTTGATCAACGGCTTGATGACGCTGCCGGCCAAGGATGATGGCGAAGACGGCCTGATTGTTGAACCCGAGTTCGGCGATGCCGAAGACGTCTCGATGTTCTCTGACGAGCAGTATGTAGCTGTCGAATCGCTGCTGGCATCGGCCGATGCCGATGGCGTCCGCCTATCCGAGCTTCTTAAGGTGGCGCGCCGCCTTAGCGTCGCGAAGGCTGGTCGAGAGGAGCTCGATCACTTGCTGGCGCTGCACGTGCTGGGCCTGTTCGGTGCGCCACGCTACGACCCCGAGGATCGCAGGATGCTGGCCGCACTGGCTGACGACAGTGAGCTGGACGACGAGGTGTTCGCCGGGAACGACCTGCTGGTGGTACGTGGACCAGAGCCCACTGCCCCACCGATCGAGAACCGTTTGAACGGGGCCGTATGAGCGATTTCGAGGATATAGCCGCAGCGAGCAGACTGCTCGCATTCGGATTCCAGCCCGGGCTGACGCCCCGGCGCAACGCCGAGTATGCCGTGTTGGCGAGTCGTTACCGCACCGATCCGGCGTTCGCGCAGCTGCTACATGCCTCTGCGCGCGGCTTTGACCTGACCATCATCGCAGTCAGCCCACGGGCTGGGCTCGTGCTCGGGGCGACCGCCGAAACGCAGTTTGCAGTCAGCATCGCCGACCACATCCGGCAGCCCGCCGACCGGCCGATCGCGGCTCTGGCCCACCTGGCCATAGCCGCGCTCGCCTACTACCGGCCCGACGATCTAGACGATGAATCCCATGTCGGCCGAGTCACGGTCCGCCATGTCGACGAGATGGTCGAGCAGGCGGCCAAGGAGCTGGAGCGCCGCGCGGCCGAGGTCGACGAGGACGACGGGGTTCCGGTCGACCATCCGGATCTGATTCAGCTGTGGCGCTATTACCAGCGGCGCAACCCGGTGGCTCCCACCGGGGACGACCGAGCACATTCCAAGAGCAGGCGCGCGCTCATCAAGAGGGTCGCCGAGTATCTAGCGGACAACGGCATGCTGCGGCGCGCAGGCAACGAGAACGGCGGCACCTACACCACCACGGCCCGATATCAAATCCAAGTGCGAGAACTAGCCGGGCAGCAGATGCTCGGCGAGCTGGCCGCGCTCGGGGTTACGGTCGGGCCGGACGGTAAGCCCGCGTTCAGCATCCCGGATACCGAACCTTCCAATGCAGCTGGCACCGCAGTGTCCCCCGCCCCTTCGCCAGCTGAGCCAGGAGCCTGAGGCAGCGATGTATGAGCTAAACCGCGTCCGCCTATACAACATCGGTCCGGCCGGAGCCCGCTATGACGACGTCCTGCTGGACTTGTCCGATGGAGGCCCGCGTATCCCGGCCAGCACCCTGATCCCGTCGGCCGGCCAGCTGTTCCGGCGTCCGGCTCTAGCGACGCTACTGGTGTTGGAGAATGGCGGCGGAAAGTCCGTGTTCATTCGGATACTGCTGTCCACGGTGCTTCCCGACCGGCAATCCCGCAAAGGCCGTGAAGCGTTGCGCGCATATGTAGTCTCCGCAGCAGCCCCATCACATGTGGCCTTGGAATGGGTGAATGTCCGCACCGGTGAAACACTGGTGACCGGCCACGCGCTGACCCCGGTGGCGGACGGCAAGATAGAACGACTGTTCTACTCCCTTGCCCCCAACGGTGTCACGACCCTGGCCACGCTGCCATTCGCCGAGGGCCGTCGGCGACTGCCGATGAACGCCTTCCATGACGCGCTCAAGCGGCTGGACGCTGCCGACAAGTCGCTGCACGTGGAGATCGAGAAACGGCAAGGCGAGTGGGAGAACCACCTGCGCCGACTCGGTCTGGAGCCGGACCTGTTCGCGGTCCAGCAAGCAATGAACGTCGACGAGGGCGACGCGGCCGAGGCGTTCAAGACCACCACCGGTCGGCAGTTCGTCGAGTGGTTGCTCACCAAGGCTCTAGACGCCGAGAACTTCACCGAACTGGGCAACGCCTTCGGCGCCTACGCCAAGAACATTGGGCGACGCGAGCAGCTACTGCTTGACCGCGACTTCTCCATCGCCACGGCGGCAGCCGCCCAGCGCCTCGCCTCACGGCACACCGAACAGGTTGCGGCGGCCAGGGCCGTCCAAACAACCGTGACAACCTTGGCGCAGCTCGCAGCTGAGGTTCGGGAGTCTGTCCAATGTTCAGAGGGCGTGCTGCGCACGCACCGCGAAGACCTGAAAACCGCGAAGATGAACGCTGAAAGACGGCAACAGATTCGCGATGAGGCGGACCTGACCCACAAGGAAATACAGCGCAGAACTCTGGTCCTTCACTACGACGAAGCGCGTGCCGAAGCCGGGAAGATCGAGAAGCAGCTTGTCAGAGAGCGCATGGAGCTGGCCGCCTGGACGCTCGCCCCCAAGGTGCTGAAAGCCGCCGCCGCGCATGAGAAGTACAAGGTCGCCAGTGGATTGCTGGATGCCGCCGAGCAGGCCGCGGGAGCTGCTCGGCTACGTCGCGATCAGGCCGGGGCTCGGTTTGCTGGCGCCCTTCAGAGCGCTGGGCAGCGTTGCACAGCGCAGGGAGACGATCTCGCCCGAAAGAGCACGAAGGATAAGTCGGATGCGGCCGAGGTTGAACGCCGTGCTGGGGAGGACGAACAACGAGCCACCTCGAACACCGTCCGTGCCGAGATGCTGGCCAAAGAGGTCGAGGGCGTGGATTCCCGCGTGGAGGTGGCGCGGGAACAAGGTCTCCTTGAGGAAGGTGAATCCGTCTTCGAAGCCGACGCCCGATTGCGTAACAAGGCGGAGAAAAGCAAGATCAATGCAGCGCGGGAACGTGAGACCGACAAACAACTCAAGCTGGAGGTCCGCCGACTCGACAAGGTCACGAACCAGCTGATCGAGCCCAAGATGAAGGCCCGGCAGGCAGCCAAGGCTGCGGTACGGGCGGTCGAGGACATGGAAACCGCCGCACGAGCGCTCGCCGCGGGGGCACTGTTGCGTGAACTCGCTGAACTCGACGACGATGAGGAAGTCCCCGGCGGCAACCCAGCTCTGTGGTTAGAGGTGAATGCGCCCGCGCTGCGCGACCTGGCCGTCGCGGCGCAGGGATCGGCCGAAGATCGGCTGGACGCGCTGACCGCCGACAATCGAGCGGATCAGCGCCTGATCGAGGCGCTCACTGTCGAGGATGAAGCGCTCATGCCGCCGCGCCAGGCGGTTGAGGACCTGTTGAAGCTGCTGGCAGATCACGAGGTCCCCGCAACCGCGGGCTGGCGTGCGCTGGAACAGCTGGTGAACCCCCGCCTGCATGCCGAGGCCATCCAGGCCCACCCCGCGCTGGTCGATGGAATCGTAGTGGCTGACCAGATCGCCTTGGATAAGGCGCGGGCGGTACTGGCGGAGGCGCGCCTACTGCCATCGGCGGCGGTGCTCGTCGCCACCGCCGAGTCGCTGGAGGAGGAACCCGAGGAATCGGGGATCAGGTTTGTCGTGGAGCCGACGCCCGCCCTGCACGATCCCAAAGCTGCTGCCGAGCTGCGGGAACAAGCCGAGGAACGCATCGCAAGGCGCCGCCATGCCCTCCATGAACTCACCGAACGCCGGACGGCGGCCTTCCGGCTGGGCTATCAGCTCGACAACTGGCTCGTCGAGCACCCGGCAGGCGACGTTGAGCGGCTGTGCTCTGTGGCTGAAACGGCGTCGACCACCGCGGCCGAAGCCAAGTCCGTACTTGATATCGCCCGCGACGCGCACACGCAGGCTGTTGACGCCCTCGACGAGCATGCCATTGTGGTCACGGATGCCGAAGAGGTCGCCGCTGCTGATGCGCGCATCGCCGAGTCCTTCGGCCGGCTTGCGGTAGACGTCGCCGAGGCCGACAAGAATCGACTCAAGATCGGCAAGCTCGAAGCGGAGGCAGAAGGGCATCGCGTAGTAGCCCAAGAGCTCCGAGAAGAAGCCGAGCGGCTGCGCAACCGATCCACCGAATACGCAGTGCAAGTCGAGTCGCTCCGCCGTGACGCCACCTCGTACGCCGAGCGACTCAAGAAGGTTATCTATGGGAATCAGCTGCTCAGCCTCGACGCGGATGAAGCCGACCTGGCCGCACTGGAGATTTCCTATCAGGAAGCCGCAGATGGTTTCCGCGCCGTAGAAGTCGGTGAGGACCTACGGCGGCGCGTCAATGACGCGCAGAGGAAAGCGTCGGATCTCGACGCGGAACTACTCGATGAACCGGCCGACATCGTGGCTCGGGCCAAAGCACTGGCAACCTCCCCGGAGGCTGGCAGCTCCGAATCCCTCGAAGCCACGAAGCGTCGACTTGACCGCGCCGTGAAGACACTGGAGGTCGAGCACGGCAGGCTGACTGAGCGGATCATTCGCCTGCGAGCGGAAGCATCCTCAGCCACCCAGCGAAACGGGAGGCCATGGACCAGCCTGGACGCCGACTGGACGCCGTCGATTCTCACCGAAGGCGTGATGCTCACCGAACGGGCAATTGCCGTACTGGCCGACGCTGAGGCTCTGCTCAAGGAAGCTTCTGAGTCGAAACAGACTGCCGAGCGCAAGCTTCACAACGCTGAAGCTGCGGCCCGTGACATGACAGTCGTCCACCGTGGCCTGGCCTCCGCAGTCCGCAAGCTTGAGCTTCCATCCAATTCCGGACCGTTCGCAGGAACCGCCGACGAAGCGCAGCAGGCTGCTGATAACGCGACTGAGGCGCACGGCAAGGCGTCCGACCGACTGCACGAAGCGACCCAGGCCGTGGACGATGCCGTCATCAACTTCCGTGAAACCGCCAATCAGAACCGGTTCGGTAAGCTCAAGGCGCCGATCTACAAGCAGCTCACCGAGATCGACAAAGCGTCGCTGATCAAGCGCGCCGACCAATGGGCGGTCCAGCTGACAGGACGAGCCGCGAGCCTGACTACCGACCTGGAGAGCTCCGAGCGTCACCGGAAACTTCTCATCGACCAGCTTAAGCACCACGTCGGCGAGGCACTGGCTCTACTGGAGAAGGCTGAGCGGCTTTCCCGGCTCCCCGAAGGAGCCGGGATGTGGGCCGGACGTAGGATCTTGAAAATTGGCTTCGCCAAGCCCGAGCCGCAGGTCCTGGCGGTGCGGGTCGCCGAGGCCCTGGATGAGCATGCTCGCACTCAGCCGAACCTGCCCGGCCGGGACCTCGTACTGCGCTGTGTGGGCGCTGCGGTACCGCGTGACTTCAAGGTGGAGATCCTCAAGCCTGACTCTGCAGGCCGCGCCGAATACGCGTCGATCAGTGAGATGAGCAAAGTTTTCTCCGGCGGCCAGGAGCTCACTGGCGCGATCATGCTGTACTGCACACTGGCCGCACTGCGCAGTAGCACACGGACCGGGGCCCGCAGCAGCACCCGCCTGGGCGGGATGCTGATCCTGGATAACCCGATCGGCAAGGCCAGTGCCGACTACCTGCTGGGGGCTCGCCCCGAAGTGTGGACACCGGTCGTCATGCGGCGAGCAGCACCCTATCTGTGGTTCGCTGCTCGTAATCGATCGGGCTGAGGTAGCC
>NZ_JBSGCR010000043.1:0-38726 GCF_053601935.1 Streptosporangium sp. NPDC004631
GGGGACCCGGGCCGCACACCCCTCGCGGCCCTCTCCTGGAGGGGGAAGAGGGCCGCCCGCACCGGCCGGACCGCACCCCGGGTCCGGCCGGTGCACCCCCGAACACCCGGCCGGCCACGCTCGCCGTACACACCGAACTCCCCGACCACGCTCGCCCCCCAACCCCTACCAGGAGATCCCCCATGCAAGGCATCAAGGTCATCGGTGGTGACGGCTCCGCCCTCATCACCCCTTTCCCCGTTCTCCCGCCCCGGTTCGAGGCGCTGCTCACCCCGACCGAGGTCGCGATCATGTTCCGCGTCGACCCCAAGACCGTCACCCGCTGGGCGAAGGCAGGAAGACTCACCAGCATCCGCACCCTCGGCGGACACCGCCGCTACCGCCAAGCAGAAGTCCTCGCACTCCTGGCGGACAGCACACAGAAACGCGACGAGTAGCGATGGGCCACCGCCCGAGACGCCCCTGTAACCCCGGACGGCTCGTGATGATCCGCTCCGCGAGCCGTCCGGGCACCACCCACCGTCGGGCTCACCCCACGGGCGGGGAGGACACCTTCAAAGCGCCCAGCCACTCCAGCAACACCGGTTCACCCCCACGGGCGTGGGGAGGACCAGACTCTGGTCGACCAGGTGTACGACGAGAGCGGTTCACCCCCACGGGCGTGGGGAGGACCCGCTGGAGGGTCTGGGAACGCAGGTGGACTCCGGTTCACCCCCACGGGCGTGGGGAGGACGCTTCCTGACCTGCTGTTTCACATTTTCACTTGAAGTTTCCGACAAGCGCGACACGATAGCCGAGCGCCCACATAGCAAGCCTACGACCCCATGAGATCAGCCTGACCTTGCCGAAGGCAGGCATAAATGCCTCTTTTATGCTCAAAATTAACGAAACACGACAACGTTAAAGGTGAAAAAGTTTCACGTTCATCGTTTAGCAGGAAATCACGGCGGCTGTCTCTACGGTGAGCTTCCGTCCGTGGGGTAAGCCGACGCTGTGCTCTCCTCAGGACTGCAGCGGCCCGTCCTCTCCATGCCCGTGGGGGTGAACTCCCGGCTTGCCGGTGCTGTTTAGTTGTAAGGAGGTTCTCCGCATGGCTGTGAGGGTTGGCCGGTTGCGGATTATCGGCGTTCGCGGATTAGTTCGATGATCGCGCCTATGTCGGCGTCGGCCCAGCCCTGATCGGCGGCCTCCTCATAGCGTTGTTCGACGAGGCGGGCGATCGGCAGGTCGAGGCCGAGGGAGGTCGCGAGGGCGACGGCGAGCCGTACGTCTTTGGCGCCGAGGCGGGTGGTGAACCAGCCTCGGTGGTCGCCGGCGATGAGGTCGTCGAGCCGGTTGTGCAGGGCGGGTGCGACGGTCGGCCACTGATGGAGGAAGTCCCTCAGCATCGACTCGTCGAGTCCGGCGGCCTGCCCGGTGGCCACCGCCTCGGCGACGACGGCGAGGCCGGCCATGAGGAGGTAGTTGTTCAGGAGCTTGTAGGTCAGCGCGCTCCCGGGGTCCTCTCCGCAGTACCGCTGGACCATGAACAGGTCTGGCCAGAGGGCGTTCACCTGCGGACGTGCTCCTGCTCGCCCCCGAGGAGTCCCGTGGCCTGTCCCGCGACCACGGATGACGGCCCTCCGACGATCGGGGCGGCCACGAACCGGTGGCCCGGCGCCATTTTTCGCAGTTCGCGGGAGGTGGCCGGGGAGACGGTGCTCATGTCGACGACGACCGGCGCGCCGTTGTCAGGGCCGAGCTCGGTCAGCCGTGCCATGACGTCACGGCTCGCCCGGTCGTCGGCGAGCGACATCAGCACACCCTCGGTGTCACGCGCGGCCTCGGCCGGGGAGTCCGCCTCGACGGCACCGGCCTGGATCAGCTCGGCCGCCTTCCCTGGCGTACGGTTCCATACCGTCACCGTGTGATCGCGCAGAAGCAGCCGCTGGGCCAGCGCCTTTCCCATCCTGCCCATCCCGAGCACCGCTATCCGCATACGTTTCCCCTTCCGATGTCTCGTGTCTCGCCGTACCGCGCTCACGCCGGGGTTGAGGTGGCCGGGAACGGTTCGGACCCGATGTGGGGGACGGGATTCGGTAGGGCCTGGCGCGAAGGGACGAGTCGCAGGTTCCGGGGAGGAAGGGGTCTGGCGGGGATGAGGGCGAGGCCGGATTCCGGGGGGTGCCTTGGCGGGGCGAGTGGGGGTTATGGGCGTAGGGTCTCTGCTTCGCGGCCGTGGACGATCAGGGCGTAGAGCACGAGCACGTCGATCGCGATGACGATCAGCGACCACCAGGGGTAGGCCGGGAAGAAGATCATCTGTTCGATGGCGTTCAGCGCGACGATGATGATCGCCGTGATGCGCGCCCATGTCTGCCCGATGGTGAGGGCCGCGCCGACGACGATCAGAAGGATGCCCAGGATCAGGTGGAGCCAGCCCCAGCCCGTCAGGTTGAACGCCACCACCTGGTTTCTGGTCTGGACGTAGAAGTCCCCGTTGAACAGGGCGAACAGCCCCACTATGAGGTTGAACACCCCCACCAGGATCATCATGATCGCGGCGAACCAGATCCAGCCGACCCAGCCGGTCACCTGCCTGTCTTGCCTGTCGTGCACCATGTCCGCCCCTCTCCTCCGTGAACCCAACAAAATGTCATCACACGTAGTGATAACCAGATCACCCTAGGCTTATGTCACATAAGGGGCTTTAATTACTCAAAATGCATCCATAGGGGATATATGTCATATGAGGATGCGGTGGGATCCCCAGTCCCGGTTTGACACACATAAGGGATCGCACCCCTCCCGGCGCCGGAACCACCGCCCCGACATCTCGGCGCCCCAGCACCCCGCCCCCGATACTCGGACACCCGCCCAGCGTGGCGGGGGCTCGGCCGAACGGACGCCCTCCGAATCGAGTCCGGGCGCCCGCACCACCCGGAAAGGTCGGATCTTCGCCCCCCGACCGGCCCCCGAGTGACGACCCGAATACGTGAAGACCATTCGTATCGGACCCCCGGAAGGACCCTCGGCAATCCGAACGTTGGAAACGTTTTCACGCCCTCCGCCCGCAGCGTACGGCCCCCTCCGGAACCGGTAATTCACGGCAAGGTGAACGGCGGACCTCGTCCAGCGAAAAGGCAGACCAACGGAAAACCCGATGGACCAGCCGAAACCATCAGATAGGCATGGATCTCCACAGAAGCCTCGATACAGGGCGTGGGCGACGCCGCAGGTCCCCGCCCTGGAGGTTTCGGACAGACCTTAATATCAATTAGGTATTATTTATAACCTAATAACCATAAGGGTCGATTACCAGACCCTTTTACCTTCCCAATAGATCAAGGTCAGTCTAATATTTGGACCTATGTCATGGCGTGCATCGGATTTCTCAGACGGACAGGCCGCCCGCTCCAGGCGGGGCGACGCTTCCGGCGAAGATGGATCCGATCACCTGTCCGACTGGTATCCCGAGCAGCTCCCCACATTCAACTGGCGGAAGGTCGTTCTGTTCGGGACGGTCCTGGTGCTCCTCTGCGGGGGAGGGATCTGGTTCGTCAAGGGAAACACCCCCGGGCAGCAGACCCTGGTCGCCGACCCGTCTCCGCAGACGCCGGGGACGGGCCTGGAGGCGGCGGTGCCGCCGTCGCCCTCGGCCACGGACCTCCCCACCTCGGTCGGCAGGCAGCCGATCCCCTCCACGCCGCCCCTGCGGAAGGGGTCCACGACCCCGGACCGCTCGGACGGCCCGAAGAAGCTCAAGCCGTCCGAGCGGCCCCGGCAGATCATCACGGACCAGACGCGTGACGCGAGCGCGTCCCAGCTCACCGTCGGTGAGGCGTACCGCATCCACGGCCGCTACCAGAGAGGGCTGTCGGCCGCCCAGGCCAGGCTCGACCAGGCCGCGATGGGGAGGCTGGAGGCCGAGTTGGCGGTGGAGATGACGCGGGCGAGCTTCAAGACCGCGCGGATGCGGGGCGAGTCCGTGGCGTCGGGCATCTGGCCGAACCCGCAGATCTGGGTGGCCCGGCACGTCGAGGGTGCCGCCGACTGGTTCGTGGCGGTCTCCCACGAGCCGGGGGTGGCCCGGATCGTCGACGTGATGAGTTCCACCCCCGCCGGTTGGCGGCTGGTGGCCTCCGGGGCCGACACGCGAGCCACCCCCGCGCGCTTCCCCAAGATCGCGACCGACGCCGACGGCTACGCCACGAGCCTCCCGGAGAACGCCTCCGGCCTGCTCGCCACCCCGCGTCAGATCGCCCGCGCCCACCTGGCGAGCCTGGAGAGCGCCAAACTCGACCGGAGGTTCGAGGACGGGCCGTGGACGAGTGAGAGCGTGCTGTTCTGGCAGCAGGAGCGCTCCCAGCTGGAGGAGGCCGGATGGATCCTCAGCCTGTCGTACGTCCCGCAGGGCCCGGTGCGGGCGTTGCGGACCGGGGACGGGGGCGCCCTGGTCTGGTACGGAACCCGCTCCACCGAGGCACGTCTGGCCGAGCGCGTGGGCGCGAAGGTCAGCCTGAAGGGATCGGCCGCAGTCCGCACCGCCAACAGGTCGTTCGCCCATTCGGTGAGCGCGACCTACGGGCGCATGTACGTGACCTATGTCCCCCCCGCCGGCTCCACCGAGCCCGTCCGCGTGCTGGGCGAGTGGAGCGATGTCTTGGAGAGCCACGGCGACTGACGTCCCCATCGGAAGAAGAGGAACATCCATGATGACACCCTCACGTAAGCCTTCACGCGCGACGGTGATCACTGCGAGCATCGCCATCGGCGTGTTCGGGGCCGGCGCTGGGCTGGGAACCGTCATCGCCTCTCGTTCCCAGCCCACCGAGCGGGAGGTCATGCGCCTGGCCGCGGGCACCTACCACCTGGACGACGGGGAGCAGGCGTGGCGGTCCCGGGGGGGAGGCGGCGGGAACGACCCCGTCCCGCTCTCGGGTTCGGACGAGGGCAGCACGATCACGAACAAGGGGTCAAAGGACACGAAGCTCTGCCTGACCGCGACCGCCGACGGGCACGCCGTCGCGGGCGGCGCCGGAGGCTGCGTCGCCCTTCCCGTCCTGGCGAGCGCCATCGCGCCCATGCAGCGGCCGGGCAACCCCAAGAGCACGGCGACCGCGACTCCCAAGAAGGAGTCCTCGCCGGCGAAGTCCTCGGCGCCGGAGCCCAACCGCACGAAGGCGGCGCAGCCCGCCCCGGACCCCGGGCGTACGGGGGCCGGGCAGGCCCCGGACCCCGGCCGTACGGCACCCGCGCAGCCACCGGCGACATACCGCCCGTCGCCCGCTCCCGCGCCGGTGCCGACGAAGAAGGTCAGCGGCAACATCTCGGAGAGCGGCAGCCTGATCGAGCGTCCGGCGGAGAAGCCGAAGCTGAACATCGGGCCCTCGTCCGGGCCGAAGGTCTCCGACGAACGCGGGGCCAAGCAGACGAACGATTCCAAGCCGGACCAGCCGTCGGGCACCCTCAAGCCCGCCCTGCCCTCGGGCACCGGTGAGCCCACCGTGCCGCAGGGCACCGGCAAGCCGACCCCGCCCGTCGGCACCCCGAAGCCCTCGGGCACTCACAAGCCGGCCCTGCCCCCCTCGGCGCCCACCGCGGCCCCCAAGCCCTCGGGTACCCTCAAGCCGGCCCTGCCCGCCAAGCCCGCGGACCCGGCCAGGCCCTCCCAGCAGGGGCAGGGGGATCCGCGTCCGGCCGCGCCGTCCGTGGGCGCGCGGCCTCCCGCCGCCCCCGACCGCGACGGGGGCAAGGCCCCCGACGGGACCGTGCTGCGGCCCGCCCAGCCGACCACCGAGGGCGGCATTCCCGAGGGTGCCGAGTCTCTGCCGATCTTCAAGGATCCCGAGCTGCTCCGGCGGGCCCAGGAGGCTCTGGGGCTGGACAAGAACATGCGGTACACGGACGAGAACGGGGTGTGGGACCTCAACATCGCCCCGCCGGGAACTCCGCCGTGCCGTGACTACTCCGCCGCGGAGCTCCGCGCGCTGAGCACGCCCCAGGGCGCGGTCATCCCCCGTGACTCGTGCCTCTGGCCGGCCTTCATCCGCTGGCTCTACGCGGAGCCGGAGGCCGGGCAGACCAGCAACTGGACCAAGTTCACCGGCCTGCCCGAGCGGAACCTGGAGCTCGTGGTGACAAACCCGTCTCCGGCCCAGCCCGGACAGTCCGACCAGCCGGGTCAGGTCGCCCCCGCCCAGCCCGTACAGCCCGCACAGCCCGGCCACCCCACCCAGTCCGGGCGGTTCGACAGTCCCGACCGCTCCAGCCGGTTCGACGGGTCGGGGCGGGTCGATCCGGCGCAGCCTCCCCGGCCTGACCAGCACGGCCCGGGTCAGTCCGTCCATCCCGGCCCCGGCCAGGTCGAGCCGGAATCGGACGGGTACACCGGCCCATGAGCACGCCTACCGGGGCCGGGCGTGTGGCGCCCGGCACCGGCCCGGGGGCGGCCTGGGTGAGCGAGCACGGCGCGCATCTGATGGACTACGCCGCCTCGCACCTCACCCCCGGCCAGGCGCTGTCGGCGGTCGTCTCCACGATGACCGCCTGTGGCGTCCGGCCGCCACCGGAGGGCGTCTCCGTCCGGGGGCGCCTGCTGGCCGTACTGCGGCGCGACTGTCTCGCCGCTCCCGGCTATCGGGAGCGGTATGTGCCGGACTCCGGCCCCGGCATGCCGGACGACGAGGTGATCGAGCGGGTCTGGACGATCGTCGATCCGCTGGGCACGGAGGCGCTCAGACTGGTGTATCGCCACGGGCTGCCCGTGGAGGATCTCCCCCATGTGCTGGGGGTGCCGCTGGAGGACGCGGGCAGGCTCGTGACCCGGACCCAGGACCTGATCGAGATCCTGGCCAGCGGGCTGGACTCGCTCGCCAACCGGCGCCGTACCTGCCCGGAGCTCGCCCCGCTGGCCGAGGCGGTCTTCCCCGACGAGGAGGGGCCCCTGCCCTCCACCGGGTACGGCGACGCGCGCGCGCAGCTGCTGTCCCACATGGTCAAGTGCCCCGTGTGCACGCGGCCGATCAACATCCGCTACACGGCCCCGCAGATGATCTCCAACCCCAGGCTCCGGCCGCTCACCGCCAAGATCAAGCGACGGCTCGTGGACGCGCTCTCCGGCGGCGTGGACCCGTCCGCGTCCAACGTCGGCACCCCGCTCGCCGCCCCCGTCGCGGTGGCCGATCCCCGTCCGGCCCCGGCGTCCGCCGCGCCTGCGGCACAGGCACGAACACAGGAACAGGAACAGGGAACGGCTCCGGCACGGGCACGGAGACCGGCGCCGGCTCCGGCTGAGACGCGGGCACAGGCGCGGGAACCGGCCCCCGCACCGAGGGAGAAGACCCGGCCGACCCGTCAGGACCGCTCCACGCTCCCCTACCAGCCCGTCCGACCGGCGTCCCCGAGCCGGCAGGACCACCAGGACCAGCAGGACCACCCGGTCCGTCAGGACCGTGTGGATCGCCGGGCCCATCCGGACGGCGGGGAGCGTCCGGGCGGGCGGGATCGCCGGGACCGCTCCAGGCTTCCGTACGGCCCCGCCCTCCAGGACCGGCCCACGCTGCCGTCCCTGCCCAGGCTGCCCGCCCAACCGGCCGGTCCGCCGTCCGCCTCGCCGCCCGTCCCGCCATCCGTTCCGCCGTCCGGCCCACCGTCCCCGGCGCAGGACACCCCGCTCTACGACGCCCTGCTCAGCCAGGCGTGGTCGCGTGAGACCCCGGTGCGCCCCGGCGACGCGGACTTCACCGTCCCGTCCATGCCGGCCGTACCGTCCGCGAGCGGTGGCCCCGCCAACCGGCGGGCAGCCGCGATGAGGGCCCACGCCGGGCCGGAAGGTGAGGAGGCGCAGGAGCGGTTCGGTCCCGGGGTCCGCGTCCTGGAGGCGCTCGCGTGGGTGGGAGACCGGATCCGGAGCACCACGATCAAGATTCTGATCATCGTGGTCGCCGGGGCCGCGGGCACCCTGACGGGGATGAACCTGCTGGCGCCCGCGATCGGGGTCAGGGAGCCGGTGAGCTCCCTGCGGTCCTCCGCCGCCCAGGAGAACGCGTCGGAGACCATGCCGGGTGAGGCCTCCGGCACCGGCGGCGGACTCGCCGGGCGGCTGCGGATCCCGCCGGTGGTGACGCTCGACGAGTTCGGCCAGGGAAGCATGCTCCTCACCGTGACGGGCCCCTCCCTGACATGGCGGATATCGGCCCCCGGCCTGACCGTGCACCCGGCCGGCGGCACATCGAACCAGGGACACACCGAGGTGATCACTCTGCGGGCCCACCGGATCCGCCACTGGTGCGGAACCCCCTCCCTCGTCACCACCCCACTGACCGTTCGCGGTCCCACCGACTCGATCAGCACGACGGTGCGCTGGCAGACCTGCTGACGGCGTCCCCGCAAAAAGTTCTCTGTGAAAGGACCTTGGCAATGACGGAGACGTCCCCCCGGATCCAGGCTTCACCGCCCCCGCAGGGCGAGCAGTTCCAGGAGACGGTCCCCCTCACCGCCGAGCATCTGCTCACCAACCGGCGGCCCGAGCCGACCGGCGGATGGCGCCGTCTCGTGTGGCAGCTCTCCGGCGGAAAGATCACCCCTGCGGAGTCCACGGCGGAGCTCGAACGCCGCACGCTGATAGCCCAGGCTCAGACCCCCGTGGCCAGCGGCCACCATCGGATCGCGGTGATGAGCCTCAAGGGCGGGGTCGGCAAGACCACGACGACCGTCGCCCTCGGCAACACCCTGGCCTCCCTGCGCGGGGACCGGGTGATCGCGATCGACGCCAACCCGGACCGGGGAACCCTCGGCCTCAAGGTCAAGTCGGAGACCGCCGCGACCATCCGCACCCTGCTCGCCGAGGCACCCCACATCGTCCGCTACGCCGACGCCCGCGCCTTCACCTCCCAGTCCCCGGCCCGGCTGGAGGTGCTCGCCTCCGACACCGACCCGGCCGTGAGCGAGGCGTTCAACGCCGAGGACTACCGGACGGTCGCCGGGCTCATCGAGCGCTACTACTCGATCTGCATCACCGACTGCGGAACCGGGCTCCTGCACGGGGCCATGGGCGCGACGCTGGAACTGGCCGATCAGATCGTGCTGGTGAGCCTGGTCGCGGTGGACGGGGCCAGCTCGGCCGCCGCGACCCTGGACTGGCTGACCGCCCACGGCCACTCGGACCTGGTGAAGAACGCCATCGTCGTGCTGAACGCCGTGGAGCCGAAGTCGGATGTGGACGTCGAGCTGCTGGAACGCCACTTCGGCTCCCGCTGCCGGGCCGTGATCCGGGTGCCCTACGACCCTCATCTCAAGGAGGGCGCCGAGGTGGACCTGGTCCGGCTCCGGCCCACCACCCGAGGCGCCTACCTGCGCCTGGCCGCGGCGGCCGGTCAGGCGTTCGCGCCGCGGCCGGAGCGGAGCCGTTAGTGCGATCGTCGATCGGCGAGGACTCCTCGCTGGACTGGGATCTGGGGTCGCCGTCACGCACCAACCGGCGAATGATCCTCGTGGTCGTCTCGATCGTGGGCACGATACTGCTGGTGATCGGCGGATGGCGCCTGCTGGGGTCCGGACCCGACGCCTCGACGGCCTCCACCTCGGAGGCCGTCGAGGGGACGGTCATGCTCGCCCCGCCCTCCGGCTACGAGGGCGAGGCCGGTTACCCCATCGGGTTTCCCCGCACCGAGCTGGGAGCGGCCTCGGCCGCGGCGGCGGCGCTGGAGGCCGCGTGGACGCTGGACGTCCGCCAGGCCGAGCACGCGGCGACGCTGTACGCCCCGCCGGAGCAGCGGGCCGCGGCCCGCGCGGGCGCGCGGTCGGCGGTCGCCGGCTGGCGCGAGACCCTCGGGCTCCCCAAGGGCGGAGCGCTTCCCGAAGGGGCGGCCATGCGGACCAGGACGATCGGGATCCAGTGGCATCCCCGGGCCAGGGATCTGGTCCAGGTCTCCGTTCTGGTCCAGGTGACCGCGACCAAGGGTGTTCAGGACACCGACCCCACCTACTCCAGTCCGTACGCCATGAGCCTGCTCATGAGCTGGAACCCCGACATGCGCGGCTCGGGCCGCGGAGACTGGGTCAACATCCCCGATCCCGTCTCCGCGGCCGTACCCGAGGTCGCGCTGCCCGGCACCCCCGAGTTCACCGCCGCGGGCTGGAAGCCTCTCTCCGGCCCGGACCCCGCCCCCTAGATCGAGGAAAAGCATTCATGCCCCCACGCAGCCAGTCCCGGCGCGTCACCCTGGTCTCCGGACTTCTCCTGGCCGCGGTGTCCGCGACGACCAGCGCGATCATCGCCCAGCCCTGGGTGGCCCTGGCGGATCCGGGGTCCAGCACCTCGGCGCCGTCGGTCACCTCTCCCGCCTCCTCCGAGCAGCCCACTCCCCCCGAGTCGGAGCAGACGTCCCCGACCGTGGAGAGCCCCGCGGACCTTTCTCTCCCCGTCACGCAGGAGAGCGCGTCGGCCGAGCCCGACCTTTCCACCGGCGACTCCGGTGGCTCCGGTAGTTCCGGTGGCTCCGACGGCGGTTCCGGCAGTGAGCCCGCTCCGGACAAGGAGCCTCCGGCGGCCGAGAAGAAGGCCCCCGCACCTCCGAAACATCCGACCTCGGCCTCCCCTCAGACCTCGGCTCCCAAGTACCAGCACGGCAAGACCATCCAGTCACGCCCGAAGCCCAAGTCCGCTCCGGTCGCGCCGCAGAACAAGTCCGCTCCGGTCGCACCACAGCACAAGTCCGCTCCGGCACAGCCGAAGAGCATGCCCACCGGGGAGCCGGCGGAGAACAAGACGTTCAAGGTCACCGCCGAGAAGTCCGACCCCGAGCCGCTCACGACGCCCCTCCCCGGAGGCGACGAGACGCCGACCCCCGCACCGGCCAAGAGCGACCCCCCGGCCCCCACGGCGACGCCCAGCCCCACCGCGACCGCAGCCCCGAGCCCCACCGCCACCGCGAGCCCCACCGCGACCGCGACCGCCAAACCCGAGCCTCCGAAGGCGACCCCGCCGAAGGAGACTCCGAAGCCGGCTCCGCCGAAGAAGACCCCGAAGCCGAAGCCCTCGGCGACACCGACCGTCAAACCCACGACCTCGCGACCGGCCACGCCCAAGCCGGCCCCGCCCAAGGAGACGCCTCCGAAGGAGACGCCTCCGGCGCCCAAGCCGACGGCCGCCCCGACCACCCCGGCCCCCGCTCCCACCCCCACGGCGACGGCCACCGCCACGGAGCCGGACACCACCAAGCCGACCCCGCCGAAGGAGACGAAGGGGCCCAAGGAGACGCCGTCGGCCCCCAAGCCGACGACGGGCCCGGCGACCGACGCCCCGACCGCCCAACCCACCGCCCCCGCCGTTCCCACCCAGAATCCGGCCGACGGGCAGGGGACCCACCCGACCACCGCGCCGTTCCCGCCGTCTCCGGCCCCCCGGCCCGTCGTCCCGCTGCCGCCGCTGAGGCGTTCCCCCGTCACGGACTCCTGTGGCGCGGAGCAGGCCGCGTCGTGCTGGAGTCTCGCGCCCTGGCGTAGCCGTACCGCCGACGTGACCGCGGCGCCGCTGACCGTCAAGCAGCAGGTGGCCCCGGCGACGCCCCGCTGGGCCTTCGCTCCGCCGGTCGCCCCCGTCACGCGCACGGCCCCGGCACCGAGCGCGTCCACCACGTGGTCACCGGCCGTGGCCGGCTGCTGGAGTTTCAGTCCCTCCGCGCTCTGCGCCAGACCCGGGGAGCAAAGATCATGATCTCTCGATCCCATGTGCGACTGGCCGTCCTCAGCATGGTCTCCGCGCTGGCGGTGAGCGGCCTCACCGCCGCTCAGGGCGAGGCGGCCCCCGCCTCGGCCTGCCCCTCTCCGGCCGGAGGGCCCAGTGCCGCCGGGACCCTCGGCTGGGGGACGCCGACCTGGTGCGCGGAGTTCGACGACTATCTCGACCAGTCCGACTGGGTGGTCTACGACTCGCCGGGACACGCCGGCAACGGCCGCCGCTCCTCCGGGCAGCTCTATCTGGGCAACGGGGCGCTCTATCTGCACGGCAAGGCCGACGGCACCACCGCCGGACTGGCCAGCCGCCGCAGCCAGACCTACGGCCGCTGGGAGACCCGCATCCGGCTCTATCGGGGTGCCGGGTCGTATCACCCCGTCGCCCTGCTCTGGCCGCAGGAGGGCGGGGGAGGCGTGCGGAGCGCCACCGATGAGGAGGTCGACTTCCTGGAGGTCATCAACGACCCCGACAGGCAGCGGCCCAACTTCTTCCTGCACACCCCTCAGGGCCAGGAGCAGTCGCACGCCAACGTGGACATGACCGCCTGGCACACCTACGCCGTGGAGAACACCTCCGGCGGGATCGTCGGATACCTCGACGGGCGCGAGTGGTTCCGCTCGTCCAACGCCACCCACACCCCGATGTCGGCGTGCCTGCAGCTGGACTGGTTCCCCGGCCAGGGCGACTCGGGAGAGGCGTGGATGGAGGTGGACTGGCTCCGCATCTACTCTCTGGACTCCGGCCGCGCCGGATAGACCCACCCCGTCACCGGAGCACGGACGGAACGACACCGGAGCGGCACCGGAGCGGGCGAAAGAGGAGGGCGCGGGATCTGAGATCCCGCGCCCTCCTTCCCGCTCGGACCCGTTTCCCGCTCGGACCCGGCAGGTGTTCTCAGCGCGTGTACGGCCGGGCGGCGCGCCCCTCGCGCAGGGTGATCCCCCACCAGATGAGCTGGTCGAGCATGAGCTTGGCCGCGCCGTTGACAGCGTCCGGGTCGACCGGCTCCCCCGTCTCGTCGAACCGCTCGGCGACCAGGTGGAAGCCGACCGTGTCCCGCAGGGAGACCACGTGCAGCTCGGCGAAGACGAGGCGGAGTTGTTCCACGGCGCGCAGGCCGCCTGAGCGCCCGCCGTAGGAGACGAACGCCGCGGGTTTGGCCGCCCACTCGTGGCGGACCGCGTCGACGGCGAGTTTGAGGTCCGCGGGGTAGCCGTGATTGTGCTCCGGGGTGATCACTACGAAGCCGTCGGCGGCGCCGATCCTGGCGGCGAGCCCACGGGCCTCGACGCCGACACCGGTGCCGCCGTCGGTGCCGACGCCGGATCGCGCGGAGGGGATCGGGGGCAGCGGGGTACGGCCCAGGTCCATCACGTCCAGCCTCAGGTCGGCCCGCCGCCGGGCCTGGCCGAGGAACCACCGGCTCACCATCGCCCCCGAACCCCCCTCCCGGGCGCCGGCGATGATCACTACGATGTCGAGCACCACGGTCTCCCCTGGTCGAAGGGTCTCGACACCACCGTGCATCCTCAACCGCGGTTGAGGTCAACCGGCCCCGTCTCCACCGGTTCCGCCTCCACCGGAACGGGACGCCGCCCCCATCATGGACGGTCAGCCGGACCGGCCGATACGGCCCCGCGCGACCAGCCACACCCCCGCGCCGTCGAATATCCCCCGCACGGCCGGGATGTCTCCGGAATTTCCATCGCGGATCATCCGGCGAACGGTGACAGGGACAGATCTTCTCGGAAGGACTTCCCCTCGGAGACCGATTCCGCCGGAATCCCTACCTCGACATCACATTCATTCATCTCACGTGGATTGATTACCGTTCTTTATCCCGCTCTTACGGAGGATCAGTACACTCGGCGACGGCCGGGAAACGGCTCCTCCGCCATGGGCGCACGCCCTGGCCCATTCTCTCCAGGAGTCACGTGAGTAGCGGGTTGATCGACGCGCCCACAGAACCGGCGGGCCGGCCCGCGCCCCGGCGGCGGCGCACGTGGCTGTGGTGGCTGACCTCCGTGGTCACCGCGGTCGCGGTCGTGGTGGTCGCGACGGTGGTCGGCGCCTACGTCAAGCTGACCGGCAACGTCAAGCACATCGACGTCCCCGTGGAGGACCTGGGCCCCCGGCCGGTGAAGGTCGCGACCAAGGCCGTGAACGTCCTGGTCGTCGGCTCGGACCAGCGTGGTGGCAAGAACGCCAAGTACGGCAGGTTCCCCGGCGAGCGGACCGACACGATCATGCTGGCGCACATCTCGCCGAAGCGGGACAACGCGATGGTCATCAGCTTCCCCCGCGACTCGATGGTCCAGCTTCCCGAGTGCCGGGCCAAGCAGGGACTGGCCGGTCAGCGGGCGCACCTGGGCATGATCAACGAGTCGTTCAACTCCGGCGGGATCACCTGCACCTGGCGGACCGTCGAGTCGCTCACCGGCATCCACATCGACCACTTCGTAAAGGTCGACTTCACCGGCTTCAAGGGCATGGTCGACGCGGTCGACGGAGTCGAGGTCTGCGTGCCCGAGCCGATCCACGACAAGAAGGCACTGCTCGACCTGCCCGCGGGCCGCCAGACGCTCAAGGGCGAGCAGGCCCTGGGGTACGTCCGGGCGCGCTACAGCCTGGGCGACGGCTCCGACATCGGGCGCATCCAGCGACAGCAGATGTTCATCGCCTCCATGGTCAAGAAGGTGATGAGCGGCGAGACGCTCACCGACCCGGCCAGGCTCTTCGGTTTCCTCGACGCGGCCACCAGGTCGGTCACCACCGACCCCGATCTCACCCCGGTCGTGATGAAGGACCTGGCGACCAGCGCCCAGGGCCTCGCCGCCGGGCAGATCCACTTCATCACCACCCCCTGGCGGTACTCGGTCACCTATCCCGGCCGGGTGGAGTGGGTGGCGCCGCAGAGCAGAGAACTGTTCCAGATCGTCGCCCGGGACAAGACGGTCGCCGGCTCCGGGGTCAAGGGCGGGCAGTCCAAGGTGTCCCGATCCAAGATCCAGGTTGAGGTGCGCAACGGGACCGGCCGCGCCGGCCTGGCCTCGGTGGTGGCCGTCCAGCTGGAGGAGCGGGGCTACCACATCGCCAAGATCGGCGACGCGCCGCGCAGGCCGTACCCGAAGACCACGATCACGTACTCGCCGAACGGCGCGGCGGCGGCGCCCACCCTCACCCGTGACCTGCTCGCGTCCACCGGCAGGCTCGTCCGGCGGGCGGCCACGCCCAGGCTGATCCTGACCATCGGCGACGACTGGAGGGGCCTCAAACCGCCCAGGCAGAACGACCTCGACAGCCTGAAGGGTTTCGACGCCACCCACGACTCCTGCGCAGCCGCCTGATCATCCCTTTTGAGTAGGGTTCGAGGCATGTTGTACGGGCGGGCCACCGAGCAAGGTGTGATCAACCGGCTGCTGTCGGAGGCCCAGGCGGGCAGGAGCGGCGCCCTGCTCATACGCGGCGAACCAGGCATCGGCAAGACCGCGCTGCTGGACCACGCGGCCGGCGCGGGGAACCTGCGGGTGCTCCGCGGCACCGGGGTGGAGTCGGAGGCCGAACTGCCGTTCGCCGGGCTGCACCTGCTGCTCCGGCCGGTTCTCGACCGGGTGAGAGCCCTGCCCGAGCCGCAGGAGCGGGCGCTGCGGGCCGCCTTCGGCCTGGCCTCCGTACAGGCCGGGGACCGGCTGCTGGTCGGCCTGGCCGTGCTCTCCCTGCTGTCGGAGCTGACCGAGGACGGCCCGCTGCTGGTCCTGGTGGACGACGCGCACTGGCTGGACCGGGCCTCGACCGAGGCGCTGCTGTTCGCGGCGCGGCGGCTGGACGCCGAGGGGGTCGCGCTGATCATCGCCGCGCGGGAGCCCTTCACCGCGCAGGGGGTGGCGGAGCTGCCGGTGAAGGGGCTCGACGCCACGGCGTCCGCGGCGTTGCTGGGCGACGGCATCAGCCCGGTCGTCCGCTACCGGGTGCTGGCCGAGGCGCAGGGCAACCCGCTGGCACTGATCGAGCTGCCCGCGGCGGCCCCGGCCGACGGCACCGCGCTGCCGCTCACCAGCCGGGTCCAGGACGCCTTCCTCGGGCAGGTCAGGCAGCTGCCCGAGGCGACCCAGGGGCTGCTGGCGGTGGCCTCGGCCGAGGACACCGGTGACCTGGACGTCGTGCTGCGGGCGGCGGCCGGGTTCGGGGACTTCTTGGAGGACCTGCACCCGGCGGAGAGCGCCGGGCTGGTCCAGGTCGAGGCGGGGATCATGACCTTCCGGCATCCCCTGGTCCGGGCCGCCGTCTACCAGGGGACCCCGCCCAGCCTGCGCCTGGCCGTACACCGGGCGCTGGCCGCCGCGCTCGACGGCCCCGACGACGCCGACCGGCGCGCCTGGCACCTGGCCATGGCCGCGACCGGCCCCGACGAGGAGGTGGCCGCCGAGCTGGAGCGCACCGCCGTACGGGCGAGTGACCGCAGCGGTTACGCCGCGGCGGCCACCGCCTACGAGCGGGCGGCCCGGCTCAGCGCGCGGCCCGAGACCCAGGCGCGGCGGCTCACGCTGGCCGCGGAGACGGCGGCGTGGGCCGGCGAGCTGGACCGGGCCGGGGCGCTCGCCGAACAGGGGGTCCGGCGGCTGGCCGCGCTCGCGGAGGCCGCCTCCACGGCACCGGCCGCGCCCGCGCTCACCGGAGGACTCCCGGAAAGGGAGGGATCTCGCGCCGGGGACCACGCGGAGCAGGCCGGGGACCCGACCCTTCGGGCACGGCTCATCCACGTCCGCGCGACGGCCGACTTCCTGCGGGGGGCGCCGCACACCGCGCACGAGGCGCTGCTGCGCGGCGCCGAGGTGGCGGAGGGGACTCGGGCGGCGCGCATGCTGCTCCAGGCGCTGCACACCGCGTGGTACATCGGCGCTCCCGAACTCGACCGCACCGTGGCCAGGATCGGCGCGCTGCCGCTGCCCGAGGGGGACCCGCTGGCACCGGTCGTCGGGTTCATCACGACGGCCCTGTCGCGGAGCGCGGCGCTGCCGTCGCTGGCCGAGGTGGTCGCCGAGGCCCGGCGGGCGGGTGCGGACAGCCCGCGTGACCTGGTCCAGCTCTGCGGGACAGGGCTGACGATCGGGCAGGACGCGGAGGTCGGCGAGGCCGCCGGATCGCTGGTGGCCGAGGCCCGGGCGCTGGGCAACATCGGGGTGCTGCCGACGCTGCTGTTCTTCCTGGCCGAGACCGAGATGTTTCACGGGCGGCACCGTGACGCGCTGACCACCGCGTCCGAGGGGCTGCGCATCGCGCGAGACACCGGGCAGGCGCAGTGGGCCGGGCAGCTGGGCAGCTTCCTGGCCTACCTCGCCGCGCTGGAGGGCGACGACGAGCGCTGCCGGAGGCACGTGACCGAGGCCCTGGGGGAGGGTACGGCGAACACCGGGTGGACGACGTGGGCGCTGGGCGCCCTCGACCTCGGGTGCGGCAGGGTGGAGGCGGCGCTGTCCCGGCTGGAGCCCTCGGCGGGCGGATACCAGGTGTCCCAGACGCGGTGCGTGCCCGATCTGGTGGAGGCGGCGGTACGGCTCGGCGTCCCCGAACGCGCGGCCGGGGCGTTCTCGCGCTACCGGGAGTGGGCCCGCTACACGCGCCGACCGTGGGCCGAGGCCCTGGTGCTGCGCTGCCGGGCCCTGCTTGAGGATTCGGAGGAGCACTTCACCGCGGCGCTGCGGCTGGACGGGCGGCCCTTCGAGCGGGCCAGGACCGAACTGCTCTACGGGGAGCGGCTCCGCCGTACCCGGAGGAAGGCCGACGCCCGCGTCCACCTGCGGGCCGCGCTGGAGACCTTCGAACAGCTGGAGGCCACGCCGTGGGCCCGCCGGGCGCGGGTGGAGCTGAGCGCCACCGGGTCGGCCGCGCCCACCGCCTCCGCGCCGGGGGTGCTGGCCCGGCTCACCCCGCAGGAGTTGCAGATCGTACGGCTGGCCGCCCGGGGACTGTCCAACCGGGATATCGCGGCCCAGCTCTTCCTGAGCCCGCGCACGGTCGGATACCACCTCTACAAGGCATATCCCAAGCTTGGTGTCGCCTCACGTGGTGAGCTGGCGACGATTACCCTTTTCAGCTAAACAGCCATAAGAGCTTATATCCCCTTTACTTAATGATGAACATCTAACACCTTAAATGGGCTAAAAGAGCTTTTTAAGGGGGAAGCGTGGCCGTACTGCTGGGCCCTCGCTCGATCCGGGCTCGGGCGACACTCACCACGGTCATGATCTTCGCGGTGGTACTGGGAATCGGCGCGCTCACCACGTCGCTGAGCCTGCGGGCCAGGACGCTGAACCAGGCCGTCGACTCCGTGGCCTCCGCGGCCCGTCACACGAGCGACCTCGTCGAAAAAGGACAGGTGGGCAGGAGTCTCACCTCCACGAAGCAGGTCGCCGACCTCCAGGTGGTCGACGCCAACGGCCGGGTCATCGCGGCCAGCCCCGCGGTCCGGGGACAGCCCCCGCTCACCGGCGCCCGGCCCTCCGACGGTGACACCCGGGTGGACAAGGTCTCCTGTTCGTCGTCGCCCAAGGGCGAACGGCTCTGCTCGATCATCGTGGGCCTCCAGCGGAGCAACTCCCCCTACGGAAACGTCATGATCTACGCGGCGGCGCCCGCGCCGGCGGTGCTCACCGGCCACGCCCTGGAGATCGTGCTGGCCGGTCTCGCCCTGGTGCTCCTCACACTGCTCGGCTGGGGCACCTGGTGGGCGGTCGGCCGGACCCTGGAGCCGGTGGAGCGGATCCGCAGGGAGATGTCCGAGATCACCGCGTTCGACCTCAGCCGCCGGATGCCCGTTCCCGGCAACGAGAACGAGATAGCGGAGCTCACCGAGAGCATCAACGCGACGCTCGAACGGCTGGAACGGGCCGTCGAGAACCAGCGCCGTTTCGCCTCCGACGCCTCGCACGAACTGCGCACCCCGCTGACCGGCCTGCGCACCAAGCTCGAACTCGCCCTCGCCGACCCCGAGATCGACGACCCGGCCACGACGATGCGGTCCGCGCTGCACGACGCCGAGCGGCTCCAGGCCATCGTGAACGACCTGCTGCTGCTCGCCCGCCTGGACGCCGGGGTGCAGGACGAACCGGAGACGATCCGCCTCGCCGAACTGGTCACCGACGAGATACGGCGGCGGCCGTCCCGGCACAAGACGGTCACTCACCTCGACCCCGGCGTGGTGGTCAAGGGCAACAGGCTCCAACTCTCCCGGCTACTGGTCAACCTGCTCGCCAACGCCGAGCGGCACGCGGTGAAGGAGGTGGAGATCCGCGTCGGCAGGGAGGGGGACGACGCCGTCATGGAGGTCATCGACGACGGGCTCGGCATCCCGCCCGAGGATCACGAGAGGGTCTTCGAACGGTTCATGCGCCTGGACTCCGCGCGCAGCCGCGACGCGGGCGGGAGCGGGCTGGGCCTGCCCATCGCCAGGGACATCGCCTCCGCCCACCGGGGCACCCTGCACGTCACCAACGGCGCGGACGGCCGGGGCGCCCGGCTGACCCTCCGGCTGCCGATCTCCACCGACGCCCCCGTGTAGACCCCGTCCGGGCCCGGTGAACCCGTACGGAGCCCGAACCGCGGGCCCGAGAGCCGCAGTCCCGGATCGCGAGCCCCAACCACGACCCCGACCCCGACCCCGAACACGAGCCCGAGCCCGAGCCCGAGCCGCAGGGCCGAGCCCACGGGTTCACCTCCCGTGCCGGATGTTCACCGGGTCACCCACCCTGACCAGGCGGAAGAGCCGCTCGGCGAGATGCGCCGGGACCCGGACACATCCCGAGACCGGTCCCGCCACCGGCACCGGACCGGCCGCCGGAGCCGGACCGGTCATCGGGGTGGAGCGGGCCGAGGGGAGCGGCCGAGCCGTGGGGGCGAGCCGCACCGCGTCTCCGGCCAGGCCGATGGTGGTCTCGCCCCCCGTCATACCGCCGACGACACCGCCCTGCAGGAGACTGCCGGCGCCGAGGCCGAGAGCGGCCCACGGGTCGCTCCTGAAGGAGAACGTCTCGTACGTCGTCACCAGAGGATTGGCCGTCGGGCGCCGGGCGCGCTTGACGACTCGGAAATCCCCCGCCGGGGTGGTCGTCACGGAGGTGTGGCCGTACTGGCAGAAGGCGGTCCCGGCGCCTGTGGCGACGTGGGAGACCAGCATCGGGCGGTAGCCGCGGTAGACGGTGAGAAGCCTGCTCCGCAGGTCGATCTCCACTCGCCTGGCCTGGCCCTCTGGCACAAGCGGCGGCGGGACGCGCGGGTGGGCGAGCGCCCGCCAGGTGTCCGGCCCGACCTCGTCCTGGGGCACGAACCCCTGAGACTTCTGGAAGGCCCAGACGGCGACCTGGGTCTCGGCGCCGTAGTAGCCGTTCACCAGGCCCGGTGAGAACTTCAGCTTCTGAAGCCGCCGCTGCAGCCGCTCCACCACCTTCGTGTAGTCACCGGGATGCAGAGTTCGATCACCGGTCGGCATCGGGGCCGTGAACCCCAGCACGCCAAGGGACACAACCACCGTTCCCGCCAAATACTTGATCACATGGCGATAAGTACCCCAGCGACTCGGGGTGGCCATGGCGCGGATCGCAAAGAGGGGCACAAGGAATCGCCCCGCCGGAAACGGCCCGGCCCCATCGCCTCGCCGTCAGCACACGCAGGCAGCCATCGGGGCCTCGCCGCGACCTCCCCCCACGCCTTCGGAACGGCGCCGTCCGGTCACCCGTCGCTCACCGCTCAGCCGTGGCGGAGGTGCTCACGGCTGAGGTCGAGGAGCATCCGGACATGACCGTCGGCGAGGCGATAATAGATCATCCGCCCCGCCCGGCGGCTGGCCACGATGCCCGCGGTGCGGAGCAGCCGGAGCGCGTGCGACACGGCGGTGTCGCTGACGTCCACCGTCTCGGTGAGGTCGTAGACGCAGAGCTCACCGGCTTCGAGCAGCGCGTACAGAAGCTGGGCCCGGGTCGGGTCTCCCAGCAGCCGGAACAGTTCGGCGAGCTGGGTGGCCTCCTCCACGGTGACAAGCCGGTCCTGTGCCACCCCGGCCCCGCCCGGCTCCACGGTGGTGCTTGCGTCCGGGACGGTGACGACATCCATGGGCGAACTCCTGAACAGGTGCTCAAATGATAATCACTATCGTACCAATTCCCCGATGGGAATGGATTATGCGAATCGAGCCTCAGATTCGTCGTGATTCGCCGCAACCTACTCCGGGTCCATCGCGATCCGCCGGGGTTCGGCGAGATCCACCCCGACCCCCGTGTCACCACCGGGGACCCGCCGCGAGCCGGAGTCCGTGACGCGCCTCCCGGCGCCGGGCACGAGCACGGCGCCGACCGGCCGACGGCGGCGACCACGGGCGGGGTCGGTCTTGAGCGAGGCCCGGCCTTGAGCGGGGTCGGCCGAGGTCGCGGGGCACGGCCCCCTCAGGGCAGGCCGTACCTGCGCTTGATCGTCCTGGCCTCCTCCTCGGTCACCTGACGCGGCGTGCGGGCCAGCGTCTGGCGCAGGTCGGCCAGGATCTTGTCCGCCGAGTTTCGGACACGCGTGCGATGGTGGACAAGCTGCGCGCCGAAGTGTCCGGCGGCCGGCCCCGTCCACACCTTGCCGGCGTGAAAGTCCCGACACGGGGCCTCGATGCCCCTCTCGATCTCCTGGACCAGCGGCTCCACCGTCCGCAGGGCATCCCCCAACGCCTCGTAGAGCGGGTTGGGCACCAGCTCGGCCATGACCCGATCAGACCTTCCTCGGGGACGCGGTCGTCGTGGTCTTCGGGGAGGGAGTCGCCGAAGGAGCACTGGCATCGGTGATCAGCGTCGGCGCGATCAACTTCATCAACGCCACGACATCGGCGGCGTTGTCACGCCCTTTGACACCCATCTCCAGCTGAATATTGATCTCCGAATAGCCGCGCACAAGCATTGAATATGCATCGTTTTTCTCACCGCCCGCAGCCTTGAAGTAATATCCGATGGCCCCGGGGACGATTTCCGGCAACGGCGAGGCACCGTCTTTCAGCTGTTCCTCAATTTCCCCCGAATATCCTCCCGGCGTGAGGCTTACCTGCAACACCTTCAGTCGATCGCCGTCTCGTTGGTAAACTGCGCACTCTCCATCGCCGATACCTTCGGAAATCGTGAGATCGAAGTAGCCGCGAACCAGCGGGTCGCGCACCCCCGTCATCAGCTCCACCGCCTTCAGTGGAATGTATCTGCAGATGTACGGCGGGGCGGCCACAGCGGGGAGCGGGCTGCGGTCGATTTTCACGTCGCCACCCTGACAAGCGGACGAGAAGGCCAGCGCGCACGTCAGCGCCACCATAAGTGTGAAAGTTTTTCTCATCATGACCCGTATTGGGTGAAAGCGGTGGAGAAGCTCAGATCCAGGCGGTCCTCAACGTCCAGCCAGGGTTTTCCTGACAGCCCCAGATAGAGCCACCGCTGGTATGCCTCGACCCGCCGATACTTGTCGGTGCTGTTGGTGGCCGCTCCATCGATCATCTCGTCCATGGTCATAAGCGTCCGGCCGTCGTCCTTGAGGAAGTTGTTGGGGTTGTCACGGGGGTCGTCGCCCTTTTTCAGACCTTCCAACGAGGCCCAGGGATGGGTCGTGGCTGCGGGCTCGGCCGAGCCGAACACACCGCGCCTGAGCATGGCCTGAGCGGTGAGATCGTGCACGAGGGCCCGAGTCTGATCGACGGCGGCGTTGGCGTCGTCGCGGGCTTCGCTCTCGGCATTCCCTTTGACCGCGTCCTCGACCAGGCCCGTCCACGCCCCCAGGACACCGGTCGCGATCGGCCAGCTTCCCGCCTGCGGAATGGCGAGTCCGGTGTTGACCACCGCCATGAGCACCTTCATGTTCCGCTGCTGCGCCTCGTCCAGCTCCTTACCTTCCTCAATCTTGGCAAGCCCGGCCGCATCGGTGATCATTCCGAAACCCGCTCCGGCCTGTTTCGCATTGGCCATAAGTGTGCGGTTACCCTGCCCAGCGGCCATTTCCGAAGCGCCGTGATCGAGAAGCCAACCGGTGAACGCCGTCTGGGCGGCCAAGACGGGGGCGAACGCCTTGGAGTCCGCGAACGCCTCCTTCAGCACCCGACGCAACTCTTCCTTGTTGAACTGCGCCCCCCAGGGGTCCTGTCCAGGCACAGTAGGGGTGTCGGCATCCCGGACCCCGGGCGCGGCGGTGTCACGGCCCTTCTGAGCTGTGTGGTCGATGTCGCTGATGTAGCCGGCGAGGACGCGGCCGACGGTGGCGGGTTTCAGAAACGGCTCGAAGGAATCGCCCGCCTTGATCCGCCCGGCTGCCAGATGCACGAACTCCGAGGCCAGTTTGGCCGAGAGATATCCGCGCGACGGGTTCTGCGGCGAGCCGTTGTGATCACGGAAGGTGAGCATCGCGGCCTCCAGCGCCTTGCCCAGCGCCTCACCGCCGTCGCTCATGTTCCACTCGGTCAGGAAGTGCTTCAGCGCGGCGGGATCGCCCGCGAAGAAGTCCTGAGCCGCCTTGGGGTCACGGCTGAGCGCCTCCATGAGCGGGATCATGACGTTCGAGTTCGTGCCGGGGGGATACGGTGTGCGGTCCCACGTGTCGACCTTCTTGGCGACCGCCAGCAGGAAGGCGGTGTCGAAGGTGCCGTGCTTGAGGGCCAGCGAGATCGCGTGATACTCCCGCTCCTCCCAGCCGAGGGTGAGCCCGGACGTGAGCCCGTCGCGCCAGGCGTCGCTCAGCCGCGAGCTCGCCGTACCCAGTGTCTTGCCGAGGGCGACCTGCAGCCGCCTCACCTTCTTGTCCTCACGCCCCACGGTCTTCGCCATCAGATCGCGGAACCCCGTCGCGCCCATCGCGTTCATCAGCGCGATGGCGAAGGTCTCGTTCCCCGTCCGCTTCTCCAGCTCCGCCAGGGTCTTCCCGTCGACCTCGCCCTTCTCGGCGCCCTCGGTCAGCTTGACGATCGCGGCGTAGACGTCGGGGTCGTGGGCGGCCTTGCCGTACAGCGCCTCGTCGAAGGCGGTCAGTCCGCCGGGGAGGCCGGCGGAGGTCCCCCACTCGGTGCGTTCGGCGCGGATCGTCTCACTGCGGCGCCGCAGGTCGGGGCGGCTGGTCCCGATCCAGCTCCGCGCCTCGCGCAGAACGCTCAGTCCCGAGGCGTCCAGGTCGAGGTGTTGCAGGGTGCGGCGGATCCGTGGCTCGTTCCGGCCGAGCGTGTCCTCCGCCCGGCCAAGTCCTCGCTCGAAGTCGTCCATCGACGCGGGATCGATCCCCGAGTACTCGCCGCCCACTCCCCGGGGCGGGGACGAGAGCAACTGAGGGCCGGCCAAAAGCCCATTGGAGGAAAGTTCAGCGGTGGGCGACGGCTGAGAGCCATCGGACCGCTGAGCGGTGGGGGGCGGCTGAGGGGCCGGCGAGGGCGTGGGTAACGGGTGAGCCATGAAGGCAACGGACTCCAGCGCGGTCGGCGGAAAACGGTAACTCCGACGAGAAGATTATTTTCAATCTACTCTTTCGTAAAGATGTCTTTCAGGTCGGATATATCGGTCAATTGCACCTTCATAGCCATAGGGGGCCCTTCTCATCCCGTTTTGTGGGCCTGAAGAGTAAACATCGCTCCGATCAAAGGGGTATCGGGCGCGCGGAGCCGCACATAAGGCCTGACCGAGACCGGGTGAGCGCCGGACATCTTCCCTCCGATGGCGCATGAAGGCTCCCGGAAGGGGCCGTGGAGATCTGTGGGGCTGGCGGGTTCAGAGACACCGGGCAGACCTACTTCGGCTGCCGGGAGTCGGTGGAGGCGTGACTCCGGCACCGTTTCTCCTGGATGAATTCGGCCCCCACCATGGCGTTCGCAGAGGGAAGATCCCGGCGAGAACGGCAGGACCACCCGGCCACGCGGATGACCGGGCGGACCCCTGATCGGGAAACATGCCCTGCCCTCCGGAGAGCGCTGGATCCACACCCGCCGAGCCCGCGATTCCCGGGTGGCGGGTGATTCTCGGCGACGACGAGGGCACGTGGCCCGGCGGGAGGAGGCCCGGCAGGCGGCCCCGCGACCCCACGGCGCCCCTCCCCGCCCCCTCCCGCTCCCTTCCCGCATCTCTGGACGCGCCCCGCCCCGCCGGACGCGGACCGCTTCCGCCGGCCGATGGCGGCCGATCACCCCGGCCCCCGTCCGGCCCGTCTCCTGAGCCGACCAGGACAATCGCCCGCCTTTTCGGTACATTTCGCGATATTCAGAAAATTGATGCCAGCTAGGGGGAGCGATGAAAGCCCGGATCACGGGCGTCGCGACGTATCTGCCGCAGCGGACCATGACCAGCGCGGAGGTGGAACGGCGGATTGAGGGATACGTCCCCTACCGAGGTGTCGTCGAACGGCTGACCGGTATCCGGTCGCGGCATGTCGCCGGCGACCACCAGCAGGCGTCCGACCTGGCGGCCGAGGCCGCCCGCGAGCTCGACCACGCGGAGGCCGATCTACTGATCTTCGCCTCCGCCTCGCAGGACATGGTGGAGCCCGCGACCGCGCACATCGTGGCGGCCAAACTCGGGCTGTCGTGCCCGGTGTTCGACGTCAAGAACGCCTGCAACAGCATGCTCAACGGAATCCAGGTGGCCGAGGCGCTGATCCTGTCCGGGGCCCACCGCAAGGTGCTGGTCTGCTCCGGCGAGATCCCGTCACGGGCGATCCGGTGGAAGGTGAGGGACCGGACGGAGTTCGTGAACTCCTTCGCCGGATACACGCTGTCGGACACCGGGGCCGCGGTGCTGATGAGCGCGGACGCGGAACGCGGCATCTTCTACCGCGACTTCTCCGCCGACTCCACGGCATGGGCGATCGGCACCCTGCCGGGCGGCGGCTCCACCCACCCACGCGACCCGGAGTACTCCTACTTCCGGGGCGACGGACGGCGGCTGAAGGAGGCGTTCGAACGGGTCGGCCCGGACCTCTTCCTCAACGCGCTCAAGCGCACCGGCCTGAGCTGGGACGACTTCGCCGTCGTGGCGGTGCACCAGGTGGCGCTGCCGTACCTGCGTTTCCTCGCCACAGTGCTCGACATCCCCGACGACAGGCTGGTGGTCAGCCTCCCCGAGCACGGCAACTGCGCCTCGGCCACGCTGCCCCTCCAGCTCGCGCTGGGCGACTGGAAACCGGGGGACCGGGTGGCGCTCCTCGGCCTGGGCGGCGGGATCAGCACGGGCGTGATGCTGGTGGAGATGTGATGGACCTCTGGGTGATCGTTCCGGCCTACAACGAGGCCGGGGGCATCGAGGCGACCCTCCGGGCGCTGGCCGACCAGGACGACCGCGACTTCACGCTCGTCGTGGTGGACAACGTCAGCACCGACGACACCGCCGAGATCGTCCGGCGGCACGGCGTACAGGTGATCACCGAGTCCCGGAAGGGCACCGGCGCCGCCTCCGACACCGGCATGCGGCACGCTATCGCGCACGGCGCGACCCACCTGGCCAGGACCGACGCCGACTGCCTCCCCCGCCCCGACTGGGTGCGCAACATCCGGCGCGCGTTCGGCGACGGGCTGGAGATGGTCGGCGGCCGGCTGCTGCCCAGGACAGACGAGTTCCCGCTGAAGTTCTGGGAGCGGCGCTTCATCCCGCTCGTGGTGGACGTGGCCGCCGCGTTCGGCCGCTTCAGGCCGAGCAACCGGTCACCGGAGTACCTCGGGCCGTACGTGATGATGCCCGGCGCGACACTGGCCGTCACCGCCTCGCTGTACGAGCGGGCCGGAGGTTTTCCCAGGACCGCGATCGAGGAGACGCACGAGGACCGCGCGCTGGTGAACCGGGTCCGCAAGGTCACCTCCTCGTACGGCTCGCGCCGCGACGTGGTCGTCTTCGGCTCGGTCCGCCGGCTGCGCGCGTACGGCCTGGCGGGCACCCTGGCCTGGTACGCCGACCACCATTACCGGCCCGAAGTGATCGACATCCGGTGAACCACGAGACCCGGCTCCACCTGGCCGCGCACCCCTTCGTCTACCCGCTGATGCGGCTGCTGGCCCGTCTCGGGCCGGTGGTCCGGGTCCCCCGGCTCGGGGTGGTGGTGAACGACGCCGCCACCGCGCGGGCCGTACTGACCGACGAGCGGTTCCGCAAGGACGGCCCCGGATCGCCCGGGGACCTGTGGACGCCGGTGCTCGGCCCCTCGGTGCTGCTCAACATGGAGGGCCCGGGTCATCTGGCACTGCGCCGCAAGCTGATGCCGCTGTTCACCTCGGCGTACGTCTCCGCGCTGGTCGCCGATGTCCTGCGGGAGCCGCTCGACGACCTCTCGGCACGGCTGGGACGGGGTGAGACGGTCGATCTGGTGGACGCCATGCGGGTGATGGCCGGGGCGGTGATCTGCCGGGTGATCGGGCTGGGCGAGATCTCCGAGGCGCGGGCCAGGGAGCTGTTCGCGGACGGGGAGCGGGTCGTCTCGATGGTCTCGCTGCGCTCGCGGCGGCTGACCGGCCGGCAGGTGGCGACCGCCCGGCGCGTGCTGGACGGGATCGGGGACATCGCGCAGGCGGCCTACGAGGCCGGAGACGAGTCCACCGTCATGGGCCGGATGCGGGCGCAGGGCCTGTCCGCGGCCGAGGCCCGGGGCGCGGCCGGAGCCTTCTTCCTGACCGGCACCGAGACGGTCGCCACCTTCGTGCCCCGGCTGATCGCCCTCCTGCACGACCACCGGACGCCGGTGGACGACCTGGACCGGGTGATCGAGGAGGCCATGCGGGTCACCACGCCGACACCGGTGATGCTGCGCTCGGTGGGTTCGCCCGCGCGGGTCGGCCGGGTGCCGGTACGCCCCGGTGACCGGGTGCTGATCGTGACGCACAACTGCGCCCGCGCCTACGGCCCGTTCGACCCGTCGCGCGGGCACCCACCCGAACTGCGCCGGCTCTGGTTCGGGGCCGGTCCGCATTTCTGCATCGGCTATCCGCTGGCCCTCGCCGAGATCCGTGCGGTGACCTCGGTCCTGCTCTCCCACCACGTGCGTGTCGTACGGCGGCGCGCGGCCAGAGGAGTCCTCATCCCCACCTACGAACACCTGTGGATCACCGCGGCATGAACGACGTCATCACCGGGATCATGTCCATCGCCGAGGGGGAGCCGGAGCGGACCGCCATCATCGACGGCCGGGGCCGGGAGATCTCCTACGCCGAGCTGGCCCGCCGGGTGAACGCGGTCCGCGACGCCATGACCGGACGGCTCCGCACGACGACCGCGCGGACCGGCGCGACGACCGGGCAGCCCGATGGGGTGACCGAGCAGCAGAGTGCGGTGACCGAGAAAACCGGCACGGCGACCGCGCGGACCGGCACGGCGACCGGGCAGCCGGACGCGACGGCCACGCGGGCCGACGCGGTGGCCGGACTGTCCGGGGACGGGGTGTTGTTCGCGGTGCGGCCGGGGGTGGACGCGGTGGCGCTCGCGCTGGGGGCGGTGGCCGCCGGCGGGACGCTGGTGCTCGCCGACCCCGGGCTGGCCCCCGAGGTGCTCACCGCCCGCATGGCCGCCACCCGGCCAAGCTGGGTGATCGCCGAGTCCCTGCTCTACACGCTGAGCGGGCCGCTCAAGGGCCTGGCCCGCCGCCGGGGCCTGCTGCTGCCGAACCTTCGCGACCCCCTCCCCGGCCGCCCGGTCCGTCACCTCTACACGGGCCCCTGGCTCCCGGGAGTCCCCCGAGGCGCCCTACGTCTCTCCCGCCTCCTTCACCCCGTCACCGGCCCGGCGGATATGTCCGACGCCAAGGCGCCGGACATATCCGAAATTTCAGCAAATCAGGCAGCGGCGGTGATCTTCACCTCGGGAACCACGGCGCGTCCACGAGGAGTGGTGCACACCCGAGGGTCGCTGGCCGCGGGACTGGAGCTGTTCCGGAGCGCCTTCCCGCTGGGACCCGGCGACATCGTCCACACCGACCAGCTGATGCTGGGACTTCCCGCGCTACTGGCCGGGGCGACCTGGTCGCTGCCGGGGAACGGCGACCTCGCCGACGAGCTGGCCACCAGGAGGGCCACCCACGCCTTCGCCGTCCCCGTGCACCTGGACCGGCTGCTGCGCCGGACGCCCAGGCTGCCGGAGACGCTGCGCTACCTGCTGCTCGGCGCGGCGCCCGCGCCCCCGGCCGTGCTCCGCCGGGCGATGGAGGCCGGACCGGAGGTGCTGTCGGTCTACGCGATGACCGAGGCACTGCCGATCGCGGTCGCCTCCGCCCGGGAGAAGCTCACCCAGGCCGAGGGCGACCTCCTGGGGGCGCCCCTTCCCGGGGTGGGCGTCCGGATCGCCGACGACGGCGAGCTGTTCGTGTCCGGGCCGCACCTCGCCCGGCGTTACCTCGGCGAGGAACCTCTGCGGGAGGTCGCCACCGGCGACCTGGTCCGTCTTGAGGAGGGCCGGCTGGTCCTGCTCGGCCGGAAGAAGGACATGATCCTCCGTGACGGGGTGAACATCTACCCCGGCCTCTACGAACCCGCCGTGGCCGCCCTGCCCGGCGTGGCCGAGGCCGCGATCGTCGGACTCGCCGACCCTGAGACCGGGGACGAGGAGGTCGTGCTGGCCGTCATCCCGGCCGGGGACTACGACGAGGGCCTGCTCAGGAAGGCCCTTCCTGAGATCGTGGACGCCTCGGCCCTGCCCGACCGCATCGAGCCCCTCGACGCCTTCCCCCGTTCCGGCCGCGCCGACAAGCTCGACCGGGCGGCTCTGCGAGAGCTGGTCGCCCGCCGTGCCTGAGCGGTACGGCCACCGGCCCGGCGCCCCGCGGACCCGGCCGGGCGGAGACGCGAACCCGCCCCCCGCGGACTCGGGGAGGAGGGCGAGGGGGCGGTGAGGGTCGGGGTGACGGGGGCGTCGGGGTTTGTGGGCGGGGCGGTCTGCCGCGCGGCCGTACGCGAGGGGTGGACGGTGTCCGCCTTCGGCAGAAGGCCGGCCGTGGAGCCCGGACACGTGGGCGGCGCGCCGTACACGCGCTGGGATCTCCTGGGCGACAGGCCGGAACCGCCGGAGGTGGACGCGGTGATCCACTGCGCCGGGAGCGTCACCGACTGGGGGCCTCCGGAGGAGATCTGGGCGGCCAACGTGGACGGCACCCGCAACGCCGCGGCGGCCTTCCCCCGGGCCAGGTTCGTGCACGTGAGTACGGCCAGCGTCTACGACCCGTTCCGGCCGACCGTCATGGCCGCCGAGGACACGGCCCCGGCCGATCGGTACGTCAACGCCTACGGCGCCTCGAAGGCCGCCGCGGAAAGGGCGCTGGAGAGGGCCGTCGTCCTCAGGCCGCACGCCGTCTACGGCAGGGGGGACACGACCCTGCTCCCCCGGGTTCTCGGAGCGGTGCGCAAGGGCAGGCTCCTGGCCGTGGGGGACGGGCGCCAGCGGATCAGCCTGACCTCGGTGGACAACCTCGTCCAGGCCTGCCTGCTCGCCGCGGCCGGTCCCGTCGGGCACGGCGTCTTCAACGTCACGGACGCCGAACCCGTCGTCCTCGACGACGCCCTGCGGGCGATCCTGAAGGAGCGCGGCATCGACGCCGAGCCGTACTATCTGCCCCTCTCGCTCGTGGAGCCGCTTGCCGTCGCCGCCGAGGCGGCGTTCCGGCTCCTCCGGCGGGCGGATCCGCCCCGGCTCACCCGTTACGCGGTGGGGCACCTGGCCGTGGAACGGACCCTGGACATCACCGCCGCCCGCGACCGGCTCGGCTACCGTCCGGCCGCGACCTCGTTCGCGGGCGCCGCACGGTGGTGACGCACCGCCAAGCGGACCGGTGACGCGCCGTTCCGGTGAGCCGGGCGACGCGTCAGATCCGCGTCCCCGCTGCGGGCCCCGTACCGGCCGGGCCGGGGCGGGAGGCCCGTCTGCGGCGCAGGAGAAAGACCGTCCCCGCCAGGATCAGGCCGGCCGCGAAGATCAAGCGCATGCCACCGCGGAGGAAACCCGTCAGCGCGTGGAAGATCGCGGTCAGAGCGTCGGCCTGTACCCCTCCGCCGTCGAGGGTGGGCAGGTAGACGCCGCGGGCGACGGCCAGGGCCACGGCGAGCACGGCCATGCCGGCGGCCAGGCCGAGTCCGGCGCCGATCAGGGCGATCTCCCGGTTCCTCGCCAGGAGCACCCCCGCCGCGAGCAGGACCACCGACAGGATCGGCAGGACCCGCTTCAGCCTGGTCAGCCAGGCGTAGACGGTCTGTGCCCTCTCCAGTTCCGCCGAGGAGAACAGCTCGACCATGGGGTGCAGGTCGGGAAGGCGTGCGGCGACCGGCAGTCCGGCGTCCACCAGCCCCCGCCTGGCCAGCTCGTACACCGGGGCGAGATCGAGGGTGACGGTCCCGCCCCGCGCGAAAAGCAGGGGGCTGCCCTCGCCGGAGAGGATCGCGGAGACCTGCCGGTGCGCCACCCGGTTGACGCGCACCCAGACCGCGGGGAAGTCCTCACCGCCGACGACCGCGTCCACGGCCCCGCGTACCGAGGCGTCGGAGACGGAGAGGTCCAGTTTCCGCAGCGGCCGCATGATCGCGGCGGTGATCCGCTCCGTGACGGCGTTCTGGACGGCCTGGTCTCCGGCCAGCGGGGCCACCGTCTCGACGTAGCGATCGGTGTTGCCGATCTCCTCCGTCACCCAGAATCCGACCAGGGCGAGCGGCGCCGAAACGCAGCCGAGCACGATGAGGATCACGCTGATCGTTCTTCGCACAGGGTCTCCCTCGCAGCCTTACCTGGGAATCCCCCTCTCCGCCGGGTAAAACCCGGCAGGTGTCCTTCTTGACGGTGATTTGGGGGTCGGTAACCCCCGGAACCGTCGGACATCCACGCACTGAATCTTGACTCAGGCTTCTCAGCGCGTCGTGAGGGTACATAGTCCATTCACCCGAAAACCGTTACTAATCTGCAACATGGGGGGTCTACGGACAGGAGATGTTGAGCAGATGGCAGGTAACAGGAGTCGTCTGAGCGTCAGGTCGGGCCTGGCGCTCACACTGGGATCAGCCGTGCTGTGGGGCCTGGCGCATCTGTGGGTGGGCCGGCGGGCGACGGGTGCCGTGCTGATGGGCGTCTACGCGATCATCGTCACCGCGATCACGGTCGCCCTCGTCACCGCGCGGCCGGAACTGCTCTCCCTGGCCGTGCAGCCCATCTGGCTCTGGACCCTCGCGCTGGGCGCGCTGCTCTTCGCCGCCGTCACGGTGGCCGTGGTCATCCGCTCCTACCAGCTGGTCCGGCCGGAGTCGCCGACCGCTCCGGCCCGCTACCTGTCGGCCGTCGCGGTCGGGCTGCTCTGCGCGTTGATCGTGGCCCCGATGGCCTACGCGGCCCGGCTGGCCTACCTCTCCCAGAGCATGGTGACCTCCGTCTTCGCCGAGAGCGCCATCCCGATCCCGGTGGACCCGTGGAAGGGCCGCGAGCGGCTCAACATCCTGCTGATCGGCGCGGACGCGGCGGCCGGCCGGCCCGGGGTGCGCACCGACAGCATGACCGTGGCCAGCGTCGACACCAGGACCGGCGCGACCATCCTGTTCAGCCTGCCCAGGAACCTGGAGAACGTCCCGATGCCGCCCGGTCCGGCCCACGACCGCTTCCCCTACGGCTTCAAGGGCGAGCCTCCGTACACGCCGGGCATGCTCAACGAGGTCTTCCAGTACGCCGAGGACTACCCGGCCATGGTCCCCGGCGCCGCCAAGGGCCGGCGCGGCCCGGCGCTGCTGAAGAGGACGATCAGCGACTTCACCGGGCTCGACGTGACCCACTACGTGATGGTCGACATGTTCGGCTTCGCGAAGATCATCGACGCGATGGGCGGGGTGCGGCTCACCGTCAAGGACCCCATCGTGTACGGCAGGCAGAACGAGGGCCTGATCCAGCCGGGCACCCGCAGGCTGTCGGGTGAGGAGGCGCTCTGGTTCGGCAGGGCTCGCACCTACAGCGACGACTACGTCCGGATGGGCCGGCAGAAGTGCCTGATGAACGCCGTCACCAAGCAGGCCGATCCGGTGACGGTGCTCAAGAGCTTCGAGAGGCTGACCGACGCCGCGAAGAACGCGGTCTCCACCGACATTCCGCAGGAGTTGCTGCCGAACCTGATCGAGCTGTCGGAGAAGGTGAAGAGCTCCAAGATCAGAAGCTTCCAGTTCGTCCCGCCGCTGATCGACACCGGCAACCCCGACTACGACCTGATCAAGCGCAAGGTCGGCGCCGTACTGGCGAGGTCGGCCGGCGCGTCCTCCGCCACCTCCGGCTCCTCGGGCAACGCCCACCGGCACAGCGCGGACAGGCCCGCCAGCCTGGACGCCATCTGCGGCTGACGCCCCGCGGCCGGCCACGGCCGGCCTCATCGAGCCCCCCACCGAGTCCCCCCCGCTGAGCCCCCCTCACGTCACCGTCGAGCATCCACCGGGCACCCGTCCGCCCGATCGATCCCCGAGATGGTCACCGAGGCCGCACGGAAGAGTACGAAGCGGTAACGGTGCCTCCCACTGCGGACTTTCCGGCTTGACACACACCCTCGCCGAGCCCTTATATGCACCTAACCGACTTATTAAGTAGGAATTAGGGAGTAGGCATGAACGCTCGCGGGGTTCGCGGGGTGGTGGCGGCGCTGGCCGTACTGACGCTCACGACCTTGGCAACCGCCTGCGGGAGCTCGGGAACGCCGGGGACCACGGCCTCCGGCGGCGGGGACGGCCTCGCGGAGGTCCGGCTCGGATACTTCCCGAACATCACCCACTCCACGGCGCTGGTCGGCGTCGAAAAGGGCCTGTTCGCCAAGCACCTCGGCGGCACCAAGCTCACCACCAGCACCTTCAACGCGGGGCCGGCCGCGATCGAGGCGGTCTTCTCCGGCGCCGTCGACGCCACCTACATCGGCCCCAACCCGGCCGTCAACGCCTGGGCCAAGTCGAAGGGCAGGGCAATCAAGATCATTGCCGGTGCGGCCTCCGGGGGCGTCTACCTGGTCGTCAAGCCCGGGATCAACGGCGCCGAGGACCTCAGGGGCAAGAAGATCGCCACGCCGCAGCTCGGCAACACCCAGGACGTGGCCCTGCGCCACTGGCTGCGGGAGAAGGGTCTGCGGACCGACACCAAGGGCGGCGGCGACGTGCACATCGTCCCCCAGGAGAACTCCCAGACCCTGCAGACCTTCGCCACCGGCGACATCGACGGCGCCTGGGTGCCCGAGCCGTTCGCCAGCCGCCTGGTCCTGGAGGGCAAGGGCAGGATCCTCGTCGACGAGCGCGACCTCTGGCCCGGCAGGCAGTTCGTGATCACTCACCTGATCGTCCGCCAGGAGTTCGCCGCCGAGCACCCGGAGGCGGTCAAGCAGCTTCTCGAAGGCCACGTCGAGGCCAACGCCGCCATCAACGCCGACCCGGCCGACGCCGCCAGGACCGTGAACGCCGCGCTGGAGAGGTTGAGCGGCAAGCCGCTCAAGCAGGAGGTCCTGGACAGCGCGTTCAAGAACATCACCTTCACCAACGACCCGATCGCCGCCTCACTGATCGGCAGCGCGGACCACGCGGTCAAGGTCGGGCTGCTGGAGCCGGTCGACCTGAACGGCATCTACGACCTGAGGTCCCTCAACGAGATCCTCAAGGCCGGCGGCCAGGCAGAGGTAGCCGACAGATAACCGCCCGGCCGACAACCACCAGGAGGGCACATGACGACTCCGCTCACGGAGCGGGCGGCCGGCCGGACCGAGGGCGACGGGCCCGCGGTCCGGCTGGACGGCGTCTCCAAGATCTACGGCCAGGGCAGGGACGGGCTGCCGGCTCTCGACAACGTCTCACTCTCCGTCCGGCCGGGCGAGTTCGTCAGCCTGCTCGGCGCGTCCGGCTGCGGCAAGAGCACGCTGCTCTCGCTGGTCGCCGGGCTGGACAGGCCGACCACCGGCCGGATCGACACCCAGGGCCGGAAGATCGCCATGATGTTCCAGGAACCGGCGCTGTTCCCGTGGCTCACCGTCTCGGCCAACGTCGAGATGGCCCTGCGGGTACAGGGCGTGGCCAGAAAGGAGCGGCGGGACAGGGCCGCGGAGTTCCTGGAGATCGTCCACCTGGGCGGCTTCGGCGCCAAGCGCCCGCACGAGCTGTCCGGCGGTATGCGCCAGCGGGTCTCCCTGGCCCGCGCGCTCGCCCAGGACGCCGACGTGCTGCTGATGGACGAGCCGTTCGGCGCGCTGGACGCGATGACCCGCGACCTGCTCCACGACGAGCTCGAACGGATCTGGCAGAAGCGCGGGCTCAGCGTGCTGTTCGTCACACACAACGTCCGCGAGGCCGTACGGCTCGGCGACCGGGTGGTCCTGCTGAGCAGCCGGCCGGGCCGGGTGGCCGAGGAGTTCCCGGTCGGGATCGACCGCCCCCGCGTCATCGACTCACCCCGGGTCGCCACGCTCGCCGCCGCCATCACCGACCGGCTGCGTCAAGAGGTGCTCCGCCATGGCCGTTGAGCAGGCGTCCCCCGCTGGCTCCCCCACCGACTCCTCGGACCTCCACGCCCGGCGGCTCGCCGGTCTGGACGCCCTCGAACTGGGCGGGAGCGGGAGCGTTGGACGGGCCGGGCGCGTCTGGGGCCGTGTCTGGCCGATGGTCGTGGCCGTCGGCATCGTGCTGGCGATCTGGCAGGTCGTGGTGTGGAGCGGACGCTGGCCCGAGTACGTCTTCGCCGGCCCCGCCGAGACCTTCGGCAAGCTCGGCGAGCGCCTGTCCACCCCCGAATACTGGCAGGCCGTCGCGGTGACGATGCGCCGCGCGGTCACCGGTTTCGCCGTGTCGGTGCTGGTCGGGCTGGCCGTCGGCGCCCTGGTGTCCCGGGTCGGGGTGCTCAGGGCCGCCTTCGGCTCGCTCATCACCGGCCTGCAGACCATGCCGTCGATCGCCTGGTTCCCGCTGGCCATCCTGCTGTTCGGGCTGACCGAGAGCGCGATCACCTTCGTGGTCATCCTCGGCGCCGCGCCGTCCATCGCGAACGGCCTGATCACCGGGGTGGACTACACCTCGCCGATCCTGCTGCGCGCGGGTCACGTGCTCGGCTTCCGCCGCCTGCAGCTGTACCGGCACGTGATCCTGCCCGCGTCGCTGCCGTCGTTCCTCGCCGGGCTCAAGCAGGGCTGGGCCTTCGCCTGGCGCTCGCTGATGGCCGGTGAGCTGGTGGTCATCATCGCCCACCAGTCCTCGCTGGGCGAGCGGCTCTACTACGACCGCGAGCTCGCCGACTCGGCGGGCCTGCTCGCCACGATGATCGTGATCCTGATCATCGGCATCGGCGTCGACCTGCTGTTCGAGACCGCCGACACCACCCTGCGCCGCCGCTGGGGTCTGGAGCAGGTGCGCAACTGACCGGCATGCGGTCCCGAGCTCTCCCGGCGGGCCGGCCACCCCGGGGCCGCCGGCCCGCCGGCCGACGTGTGGAGCGCGCTGCGCGCGCACGAGGAGGCCCCGCTCAGCGAGATCACCCCCGCCCGCGTTCACGAGGGACGCGCTCCCCCGACCCCCGCCCTCGCCATGCTCAGGACCACCAGGTGGTGGAAGGGCCGGATGACGGTGAAGTAGACCGGACCGGTCCAGCGGTGATATCTCACGATCGTGACGACGTGGAAGCGTCCGGGCTCGGCCACCACCGCGAGGTAGGCGGTGAGATGCGACTCGGTGACGCCCGCCACGAGGAAACGGTCCTCCTCGGCGTCGACCACGGTGAAGAACGAGGCCCTGTCTCCGGGGGTGAACGAGATGTCCTCTGGCCGGATCCCCGAGGCGGACGGCACGCCCTCCTGCCGCATGCCGAGCAGCCGCACGAACACGGCCCGGATCCGGTAGAGGAATCGCACCCAGCCCGGCTGCCAGGAGAGGAGCCCGCACAGGAACCGTCTGAGGGGAAGGTCCCCCTCGACGGTCTTGACGTCCACGTGGTCGGCGCCCTCGACCAGCGCGCGGAGCCGGGGCAGGCCGTCGGTCAGGGTGCGGAGCCGGGAGGGCTCAGCGCTTCGCGGCATGGTCGCTCCCGGCCGGAGGGTAGGGACGCAGGGCGAGGTCGTAGACGGTGCGGAGTTCCCCGGCCGTCGGCGGAGGGACCAGGTGGCCCGCGCCGACGAGGATCAGATAGAGCAGGAGCGCCATGGTGCCGGGGTCCTCACCGCCGCGCCGCTCCCACAGGGCTCGCAGATAGTCGATCCTGCGCCGGTCCACCCGCTCCTGTACGGCACGGGCCTGGTCGTCCTGCTGCGCCCACGCCCGCACGGCCACCTCCAGGCCGGGTGGGGCGACGGCCCGGGTGACCAGGTCGAGCAGGTTCTCCAGCCGGACCGCGGCCGGGACCGGCGCGCCGGACTCCACCGTGTCGATGAACGCCGTGGTGAACCGGGCCTCGAAGTGGTCGAGCAGCGCGACCCGGTAGGCCGGCATTCCCCGGAAGTGGTGGTAGAAGGACCCCTTGGTCAGCGCGAGCCGCTCACACAGCAGCTCGATGGTCAGCGCCGGAACCCCCTGGGCGGCCAGAATCGCGAGCCCCTCGTCCAGCCAGTCCTGTTCTGTCGCCACGCCCCTACCATGCCATACGGTTTGGTATGTCGCTATATCCTGATCGCCGGAACCCGGCGGCGACGTTCCGCGCGACCCCCGTTCCCTCCACAGACGCCCGCCACCACTTCGCCCGGCGCCCGTAACTACCATGTCCGTTACGGGCAGGCATCGAGATGAGGGGGAGGCCCCGGCGGCGGGCGAACCGCCCCGTCGGGGAGGTGTCCCCACGCGGCCGTCCCACCCCGAGAGCGTCCCCTCCCGGCTGCGGCGCTGGGAGGGCGCGAGCGAGATTCCGCTGATCCTCGCCTCCCTGGCCTTCCTGGCCGCCTTCGCGGCGCTGGTGCTGGCACCCGGCCTCCCCCACCCGTGGGCCGCGGTGTGCCGGGCGGTCCTGCTGGGCACCTGGACGCTGTTCGCCGTCGACGTCGTCGTACGGCTGGCGCTCACCCCCGACCGCCGGGCGTTCCTGCGGGGCAACTGGCTGGCGCTGGTGATCCTGGCTGTGCCCACCCTCTGCCCGCTCCGGGCGGTGAGCATGATCAGCAGAGCGTCGATCCGGCGCCGGCGGGGCAGGCTGGAGTTCCAGGCGCAGGTCGCGGCCTACGCGGGGCTCACCGCCCTGCTGTTCGGGCTCACCTCGGCCCTCGCCGTACTGCATGTGGAGCGCGGCGCGCCGGGGGCGACCATCCACAGCTTCGGTGACGCCGCGTGGTGGGCGATCAGCACGATCGCCACCGTGGGCTACGGCGACGTCTATCCGGTCACCGCCAGGGGCCGATGGATCGGCGGGGTGCTCATGCTGGGCGGCATCGGCCTGCTGGGCGTGGTCACCGCCTCCTTCGCCTCCTGGTTCACCACCCGCTTCCACGACCTGGGCGACCCGGGCGATCCGCGAAAGGAGGACGAGGCGCGGAGCGCCGAGACCCTCCGGCTGCCGCGCGACGCGCCGGAGGGGCCGCGCGGCCCGCGCCGACCGGCGGAAGGCCCTGAGCCCGGCGACACCGGCCACGGTCGGCGGCAGGCAGACGATCCGGGCCGCTGACCGTGCCCGGGGCCGGCGTCACCACGAAAATCCCGGCGGGAGGCGACCCGGAGAATCCTCCGGATTTATCCACCACAATCGCCCAAAACATCACTATTAATCAGAAAAGCATCAATATCAGTCAGACCATCGCCCGCCCCTCACTCTCCGCAGCCATAACCGGCCCACGCGAGGCTCGGCCGTGGCATGATAATCACTCTCAGGTCTTGCAATGATTTTCATAATCAGATTGGATCATCGTCGTGAGGGTGGCATTCGTTGGTAAGGGCGGTAGTGGCAAGACGACTCTGTCGGCGCTGTTCGCCAGATACACCGCGCGTCGTGGCGGGCCGGTGGTCGCGATCGACGCCGATATCAACCAGCATCTGGGCATGGCGCTGGGCGTGGCGCCGGAGGCGCTGCCCCGGCCGATGGGCGCGCACCTGACCGAGATCAAGGAGTGGCTGCGC
>NZ_JBSGCR010000044.1:0-36249 GCF_053601935.1 Streptosporangium sp. NPDC004631
CCCGCCGCGGTGAGGAGGGCTTCTGGGGCGGGATGACCGAGGGCGAGCGCAAGGGCGAGCGCCGCCGCGGGCCGGCCCGTCCACCGCATCGAGCGGTGAGTTGGCCTGCCCACCGGATCGGACGGGGAAGACAACCGACCGGCGGTTCACCACCCGGTGCGGAGACGGCCGGCCGACGCGTCGCGCCGGGCGGGGAAGGTGGTCGGCCAGTGGGTCACGCCCGACACAGGAAACACCCCAACATCACTTCAGGCGGAAGGGGACCCCTCCCTCGTGACCGCCTGACGCTGCGGAACGCTGGAGTACACGGTGTCCCACTGGCCGCTCCCATCATGGCCGCCGAGCTAATGCCCCCGCATCGGGCGATGTACCTATATGGACGGCTGATAATCGCTTTCCGCCACCCACGCCGCCACCTGGGTGCGGGAGGCGAGGCCGCCCTTGGCGAGGATGTTGCGGACGTGGGCGTCCACGGTGCGCTTGGCGATGTCCAGCCTCGTGGCGATCTCCGGGTTCGACAGCCCCTCGGTGATCAGCTCGGCCACCTGGAGCTCCCGGGCGCTCAGGGCGCCGCTGACCGGCCGCGCCCCCCGCCCGGCCTGGCGGGGGCGCGGTATGCGTCCCGCGCCGCGCAGCGGCTGCTGCGCGGCGGGCCGCCACCGGTCACCGGACGGTTCCAGGCCGATCTCGCGGTACGCCTCCAGCATCCGGAGCCGCCCTCCGGGCTCGCGGAGCACGATCGACCGCTCGACCAGCCCGGCGAGGACCGGCGCGACGCGCTCGGCCGCGAACCCGGCCGCGCGGCCGGCCCGCTCGGCGCCGGCCAGGTCGAAGGGGCCGGGCAGCGCCGACAGCAGCGTCCACAGCTCGCGCTGCTCGGCGTCGCAGAGCCGGAGGCTCCACTGGACGGCGGCCCGCAGGTCGCGGTGGCGAGGCAGCGCGGTCCTGCTGACCCCGGTCAGCAGGGTGAACCTGTGCCGCAGCCCCTCCAGCAGGTCCCGGGCCGACAGCGACCGCACCAGGGTGGCGGCGAGCTCGATCGCCAGAGGCAGCCCGTCCAGCCTGCCGCAGATCTCGGCGACCACCGGCGCGGTGACGGGGGTCAGCGCGAAGCCCGGGTCCACGGCCAGGGCCCGGTCCTCGAACAGCCGCACGGCCGAGGTGAGCGGAAGCGGCGCGAGTTGCAGCAGCCGCTCTCCCGGCAGGCCCAGCGGCCGGCGGCCGGTGACCACCACCACGGCCCTGGGCGTGCCGCGGACCAGGGTCGCCGCCAGCTCGGCGACCTCGCCGACGAGATGGTCGCAGGTGTCGAGCACGACGAGCAGCCGCCGGTCACCCAGCCACGCGGCGAGCTCCGGCGCCGAGCAGGCCCCGGGCAGGCCGAGCGCCTCGGCGAGGGCGGCCACCGGGTCGGCCGTGCCGGACAGTTCGGCCCGCCAGAGGCCGCCGCCGAACCGGCGGCGCAGCCTGCCGGCCAGCCGCAGGGCCGTACGGGTCTTGCCCACGCCGGCGGGGCCGGTGACGGTCATGAGCCTGACCTCGCCCAGATGGCGCAGCCCCTCGGCCAGTTCCTCGGCCCGTCCCACGAAACTGGACAGGTCAACAGGCAGATTTCCCGGCCGCCGCGCCATTTTTACCCTCCGAGTCCGCGGAAACGTTAGCAGGCGGCGGTTATGCGTGCCCCCGGCGCCGCCTGGTGGCCCAGGCCGCGATCTGAGCCCGCGCCGCGAAGCCGAGTTTGGCGAGGATGTGCTCGACGTGGGAGTCGACGGTCCGCTGGACGACCACCAGCCGATAGGCGATCTGCCGGTTGGTCAGCCCCTCGGCGACCAGCTCCGCGACCTCCCGCTCCCTGGGCGTCAGCGGTGCCCAGCGGGGGTCGTGCCGTACGGCGAAGCCCCCCGGGGCCTCCTCGCCGAGCGCGTAGGCGATCGCCCCCTCCAGGCCGAGCGCGGCCCCCTCTCGGTCCGCCTGCTCGGCCTCCCTGCGCGGCAGGTGCCTCCGGACCAGTTCGGCGCAGCGGCCACTCTCCTCGATCACCACCGGGTGGCCCCGCCCCAGCAGGCCCTTGTCGAGCCGTTCGGCGCGCGCCGCGGCGAGCAGCCGCCCGGCCCTGACCGGGTCGCCGTCGTCCGCCGCGGCGCAGGCCAGCAGCTCCAGGCAGAAGACGATCCCCATGGCGTCGGAGAAGTGCCGCTTGACCCGGAGGGAGTCGCGCGCGTGTCCGGCCGCCCGGGCGGCGTCACCCTCGGCCCAGGCGACCAGGCCCAGTCCGTAGTCGGCGTAGGCGCTCGCCCAGGTCTCCCCCAGCTCGTCACAGAGCCGCCGGCACTCCAGGAAGAGCCGCCCGGCCTCGGCCGCCTCCCCGCCCCAGACCAGGCTCGTGCCCAGCTCGACCATGGCGGGCAGCAGCACCTCCGGCAGTTCCCTGCGGGGGCGCAGCCGCTCGATCACCTCGCCCAGCATCCGCTCCGCGCGCCCCGGGTCGCCCTCGACGAAGGCCAGCGTGCCGGTCATCTTGAGCAGGACCAGCTGGACCAGGTCCCCGTCGGGCGGGCTGTGACGCCCGCACCGGGCCAGCAGCAGCCGGGCCTCGTCCAGGTCGCCTCGGGCGTTGGCGAGGTAGACGAGCGTGAGCATCCCCCACGACCACGGCTGGCCTCCCGGCGGGGTGCGGGCGAGCAGCCGCTCCAGCTGGTCGCGGCCCTCCCTGAGCATTCCGCAGGCCACCCAGAGGTACCACAGCGCCGCGGCCATCATCAGGCCCGTATCCCGCAGGGCCGGATCCGCCACGCACAGGTCGAGGGCCGCGCGGATGTTGGGCCACTCCCGCCTGACCCGGGTCCAGGTCTCCAGCTGGTCGCCGTGCCGGCCGGACGCCTTGCCCCTGAGCGCCAGCTCGAAGTAGTGGCGCAGATGGCGGCGGCGGAGTCGTTCCCCGTCCCCGGGGCCACCGATCTCCACCAGTTTGGCGGCGCCGTACTCCCGGATGATGTCCAGCAGCCGGTAGACCGTGCCGTCGTCCCGTTTCACCGGGATCACGATGGACTTGTCCACCAGGCCGAGCAGGGCGGGCAGGATCCGCTCGGCGGGCAGCGCCTCGTCGGCGCAGACCGCCTCGGCCGCGGCGGCGTCGAAGGCGGAGACGAAGACCGGCAGCCGGGCCCAGAGCAGCCGCTCGTCGGCGGTGCAGAGCCCGTGGCTCCAGTCGACGGTGGCGCCGACGGTCGGGTGCCGTCCGCCCGCCGTACGGCCCGACAGCAGCCAGAGCCGGTCGTCCAGGAGCTCCCTGATCCGGCCGAGCGTCAGCGCGCGCATCCGGACGGCGACCAGTTCGATGGCGAGCGGGATGCCGTCGAGCCTGGCGCAGATCTCGGCGATCTCCCTGGCGTTCCCCGCGGTGAGCGTGTAGCCGGGGTCGACGGCCCTCGCGCGTTCGAGGAACAGCGCCACCGCGTCACAGCGGGAGAGCACGACCGGGGAGTCCAGGACCCGCGGGTCCGGCAGGACCATCGGCGGGAGCGCCACGATGTGCTCGCCCGGAACGCCGAGCGACTGCCTGCTGGTGGCCAGGATCCGCAGCTGCGGGCTGCTCTCCAGCAGGGTCTGCGCCAGCCGTGCGCAGGCGTCCACCAGGTGCTCGCAGGTGTCGAGGATCAACAGGGTCCGCCGGTCGCGGAGGTGTTCGGCCAGGGCCTCGGCGTCCGGCAGGGCGGACGGGTCCGTCAGGTCGAGCGCGTGGGACACGGCCTGCTCCAGACGGCCGGGGTCGTTCACCCCCGCCAGCTCCACGAACCTGATGCCGTCGGCGAAGGCCCGGTGCACCCCGGACGCGGCCTTGACGGCCACCCGGGACTTGCCGATGCCCGCCACACCGGTGACGGTGACCAGCCTGGAGACCTGGAGGAGCCGCCTGACCTGGCGGACCTCCTCCTTGCGTCCCACGAAGCTCGTGACCTCCGCGGGCAGCTCACCCGTTCCCGGCCTCCTGACCACGCCTCTCCCCCAAGATCTCCATAAGAGAAGTTACACAGAGACTGACGCTCCAGGGACGGCGGGTGGTGGTCAAGGATCCCCGGCGACCCGTGGAACCGGCACGGCACGCCGGGGGTCACCTCGCCGGTTCCGGGTCTTCTCCCAGGTCTCCCCGGGGCTCTCCGGACCGGCCCGGTGAGGCGGGACGGGTGGATCGGGAACCCGGGCGGCGACTCCCCGGGTCGCGCCGCGGGCCGCGGCGAGTTCGATCACCCATGCCAACGGCCCCCGTGGGGTGTCCACGGGGGCCGTTGGCGGGACGGTCAGAGACCGGCGGCGGCGCGGAGGGCGTCGGCGCGGTCGGTGGCCTCCCAGGAGAACTCGGCCCGGCCGAAGTGGCCGTAGGCGGAGGTCGCAGAGTAGATCGGGCGCAGCAGGTCGAGGTCGCGGATGATCGCGGCCGGGCGCAGGTCGAAGACCTTGAGCACGGCTTCCTGGATCTTGTCGATCGCGGCCTTCTCGGTGCCGAAGGTCTCGACGAACACGCCGACCGGGTGTGCCTTGCCGATGGCGTAGGCGACCTGAACCTCGGCGCGGTCGGCCAGCCCGGCGGCCACGATGTTCTTGGCGACCCAGCGCATGGCGTAAGCCGCGGAGCGGTCCACCTTGGACGGGTCCTTGCCGGAGAAGGCGCCGCCGCCATGACGGGCCATGCCGCCGTAGGTGTCAACGATGATCTTGCGGCCGGTCAGGCCGGCGTCGCCCATCGGGCCGCCGATCTCGAAGCGGCCGGTCGGGTTGACCAGCAGGCGGTAGCCCTCGGTGGCGATCTCCAGGCCGGCGATCACCGGGTCGACCACGTGCTCCTTGATGTCCGGCGCGAGCATCTCCTTGAGGTCGATCTCGGCCGCGTGCTGGGTGGAGACGACCACGGTGTCGAGGCGGACCGGGCGGTCGCCGTCGTATTCGATGGTGACCTGGGTCTTGCCGTCGGGGCGCAGGTAGGGAACGGTCCCGTCCTTGCGGACCTGCGACAGGCGCTCGGCCAGGCGGTGCGCGAGCTGGATCGGCAGCGGCATCAGCTCGGGGGTCTCACGGCAGGCGTAGCCGAACATCAGGCCCTGGTCGCCGGCGCCCTGGCGGTCGAGCTCGTCGGCGACCTCGCCCTCACGGGTCTCGTAGGCGTCGTCGACACCCTGGGCGATGTCGGGGGACTGCGCGCCGATGGACACCGACACGCCGCAGGAGGCGCCGTCGAAGCCCTTGTGGGAGGCGTCGTAGCCGATCTCAAGGATCTTCTCCCGGATGAGCCCGGGAATGTCGACGTAGGTCTCCGTCGTCACCTCTCCGGCGACGTGGACCTGACCGGTGGTGATCAGCGTCTCGACCGCGACGCGGCTCTTGGGGTCACCCTTGAGCATGGCGTCGAGAATCGCGTCACTGATCTGGTCGGCGATCTTGTCCGGGTGGCCCTCTGTGACCGACTCGGAGGTGAACAGGCGACGGGACAAGTCAGTGGCTCCTCATGCAGCGGCTGCTGGCGTCTGGGGGCTCTGGCGTCGACACGACACCAGTAGCGCTCGCCGAATTGTAGCCCCACCTGGAGCGGCGCCGCGAAACCGTCTCGAACGCGGCGAGCCGAAGGCCCGCGCCTCCCGGAACATGCCCGGTCAGCGCCCCGTCCCCGCCTCCGGCCCCACCGCGGCCCCACGAGCCCGCTCAGGTGAGGCGCGCGGCGACGAGGTCCCAGACCACGTCGGCGAGGGCCTCCTTGGGGCCGCGCGGGATCTCCACCGGCTCCCCGTCCGCGACCAGGACCACCGCCTCGTTGTCCGGGGTGCCGAAGGCGAGGTTCTCTCCCACCTGGTTGACGACGAGCAGGTCACAGCCCTTGCGGGCGAGCTTGGCCCGCCCGTTGGCGAGCACGTCGTCGGTCTCGGCCGCGAACCCGGCGATCACCTGCGGGTACGGCTTGAGCCCCTCGCGGCGCCGCTCCCCCAGCTCAGCCAGGATGTCCGGATTTTTCACCAAATAGATGGGGTCCGGGTCGGTAGAGGACTTCTTGATCTTCGAGTCGCTCCGCGCGGCGGGCCGGAAGTCGGCGACGGCGGCGGCCATGACCACCGCGTCGGCTCCCCGCTCGGGACCCCCCACCGCGTCCAGCACGGCGGCGCGCATCTCCAGCGCCGACCCCACCCGGATCACCGTGGCCCCGGCCGGGTCGGGCAGGGCCACGTTGGCGGCGACCAGGACGACCTCCGCGCCGCGGGCGAGAGCCGTACGGGCCAGGGCGTAGCCCTGCAGGCCCGAGGAGCGGTTACCGAGGAAACGGACCGGATCGAGGGCCTCACGGGTGCCTCCCGCGGAGATCACCAGACGGCGCCCGGCCAGGTCCGCCGGGCGCCCCGACAGGACCCCCCGGCAGACCTCGAAGATCTCCTCGGGATCCGGCAGCCGCCCTCGGCCGGTGTCGGCACCGGTCAGGCGGCCCACGGCGGGCTCGACGACGATCGCGCCGCGCTCGCGGAGCGTGGCGACGTTGGCGCGGGTGGCGGGGTGCTCCCACATCTCGGTGTGCATCGCGGGGGCGAACACCACCGGGCAGCGCGCGGTCAGCAGGGTGTTGGTGAGCAGGTCGCCCGCCAGCCCGTGGGCGGCCTTGGCGAGCACGTCGGCGGTGGCGGGGGCGACCACCACCAGATCGGCGCCCTGCCCGATCCGGACGTGGGGCACCTCGTGCACGGAGTCCCAGACGTCGGTCGTCACGGGATTGCCCGACAGGGCGGCCCAGGTCGGCTCGCCGACGAAGCGGAGCGCCTCCCGGGTCGGGACGACCCGGACGTCGTGCCCGGACTCGGTGAACAGCCGGAGCAGCTCGCAGGCCTTGTAGGCGGCGATGCCGGCGCTCACACCGAGAACGACGGCGGGCCCGCGACGCCGGTCGCGTCCCCGGGGCTCCACGGTCACCGGGGCGCCGTCGCGGGCGTCGCCGGACGTCGGCGGTGTCCCGGCCGGGAGTGCTTCGGGGGGGTGGGCTCCGGGGGTGGCCGCCGCGCCCTCGCCAGGCGTCCGCATCGGCGGGACTAGCCCTCGATCGGCTCGGAGGTGAGCAGGCCCTCGCTGACCTCGCGCAGCGCGATGGAGAGCGGCTTCTCCTGGGCGTGGGTCTCCACGAGCGGGCCGACGTACTCCAGCAGGCCCTCGCCGAGCTGGGAGTAGTAGGCGTTGATCTGACGGGCCCGCTTCGAACCGAAGATCACAAGACTGTACTTGCTGTCGACGATGTCGAGCAGCGCGTCGATCGACGGGTTGGTGATGCCTTCGGAATAGGCCGCGTTCGTTGCCACGTTGTGTTTTCCCCTAGCTAGGTGAACGTCCGGGGCTCGAAGCCTCGGGAGCATCAGCCAATAAGGCTATCAGCCGATGACATACGTCCTCGACGGATGTGTTCACCAGGGTGAGGTCGAACTCCTGCTCGGCGGCCATCTCGATCCGGCCGGCGGCGAGGCGGCGGGCGATCACGTCCTCGGGCTCGGTGCCCCGGCCGCGCAGACGCTTCTCCAGCTCCTCCCAGCTCGGCGGGGCCAGGAAGATCAGCAGTGCCTCGGGCATGGTCGCACGGACCTGACGCGCCCCCTGCAGGTCGATCTCCAGCAGCGTGGGCACCCCCGCGGCGAGGCGGTCGAGCACCGGGCCGCGCGGCGTGCCGTACCGGTTGCCGGCGAACTCCGCCCACTCCAGCAGCTCGCCCGAGGCAGCGAGGCGGTCGAACTCCTCGTCGTCGGCGAAGAAGTACTCCACCCCGTGGGTCTCCCCCGGACGGGGCCTCCTGGTGGTCACCGAGACCGACAGCCACACCTCGGGGTGTGCCCGCCGAAGCTCGGCGACGACCGTGGACTTGCCGACGCCTGACGGCCCTGAGAGGACCGTCAGGCGGTTGCCGGTCGATCCGGGGAAGGCTTTCGCCCCCTCCGGACCTGCGACCGGGGATGCGGAGCCGCCGGACCCGCTCTCAGCGGTCGTCTCCGGGGCCCGACTCTCGTCGGGCCACGACGTTCCGGTCAACTCCAAAACCCCCCGTGATGCCGTTCCCGCGGATGCGGGGTGAGCGTGTGTACTGAACCGAGACTAGCTCTCGGCCCCGCCGAACTCACGCTCGAGCGAAGCCCTCTGGTTGGCGCCGAGACCCCGCACACGGCGGGACTCTGCGATGCCAAGCCGCTCCATCAGCTGCTTGGCGCGGACCTTGCCCACGCCGGGGAGCGACTCCAGAAGGGCCGAAACCTTCATCTTGCCGATGACGTCGTCGGCCTGCCCGTCTTTGAGCACCTCAGCCAGAGAGATAGCGCCGTGCTTCAGGCGGTTCTTAACCTCGGCACGCTCTCGGCGGGCCTTGGCAGCCTTCTCTAGGGCTGCGGCGCGCTGCTCAGGGGTAAGGGGAGGAAGAGCCACGCCGGGTCACCTCGAATTTCCTGTCGATGTACTCGGACGGGAAGGGAAACTAGCTGGTCATCGCGTTTCAAGCAACGTCAAGACCAGTTTCTTCTCTTAGAAAATCTACTTCGTCACCTTGTGTAGCGGGAAAGTCGCGGCGCGTCGATGAAACTACGCTCAACTCCGCGTTTCCTACGCCCCCTCGTCACAGGCCCCCTCGGGGGCTCCGCCCGCCCGCCGCGGACATCCGCCGGAGCGTCGCGGCGATTCCCGCCGCCGCCGCTCCCGGGTCCGCCGAGCCGGTGATCGGGCGGCCGATCACCAGAAGATCGGCCCCATCGGTGAAAGCCCGCTCGGGAGTCGCTACTCTGGCCTGATCCTGAGTCTCGGCGCCGGCGGGGCGGACGCCGGGGGTGATCAAAGTGATGTCCGGGCCGACCTCCGCCCGCACCGCGGCGACCTCGTGCGGCGAGCACACGAGGGCCTGGGCGCCCGCGCCGACGGCCATGACCGCCAGGCGGCGCACCGCGTCGCCCGAGGGACCCGCGACGCCGATCCGTTCCAGGTCGGCCTCCGAGAGCGACGTGAGCAGGGTCACGGCCGCGATCCGGCCGTCGGGCAGCCCGTCCACGGCCGCCCTGATCATCGCGGGCCCGCCGGTCGCGTGGACGGTCAGGATGGCCGGCTTCAGCCGGGCCACGGCCCGGACGGCCCCGGCGACCGTGTTGGGGATGTCGTGGAGCTTGAGATCGAGGAACACCTGGACCCCGCTCGCCCCGCGGATCGAGGGGATCACCTCAGGGCCGTGACGCAGATACAGTTCGAGTCCGACCTTGACCGTGCTGACGTGCGGCGTCACCAGGCTCGCCCAGCGGGCCGCGGTCTCCAGGTCGGGTGCGTCCAGGGCGACGGCGATGGGTGCGGGCGTCACAGGGAACTCTCCTCCAGGTCTATCCGGTGCCGGGTGGAAGCCCCCGGCGGGCGATGGGCCAGCCCGACGGCGTCGGCCAGCCGGTGGAACCCCCGCGCCGCCAGAAGCTCCTCCAGCTCCCGCAGGACGCGCAGGCAGGCGTAGGGGTCGTGGAAGAGCGCCGTGCCCACTGCGACGACGCAGGCGCCCGCCAGGACCATCTCGAAGGCGTCCCTTCCGGTCAGCACGCCGCCCATGCCGATGATGGGCACGCTGGGCAGCGCGGCGTGGACCTGCCACACACAGCGCACGGCCAGCGGCCGGATCGCCGGTCCCGACAGGCCGCCGGTGACCGCCGAGAGCGAGGGACGCATGGCCTCGGTGTCGATGCACATGCCGATCGGATTGTTGATCATTGAGAGCGCGTCGGCGCCGCCGTCCACGCACGCGCGGGCGACGCTCACCACGTCCACCACGTCCGGCGACAGCTTCGCCACCACCGGCACGTCGTAGCGCATCACCGAACGCACCGAGGCGATCACCTCGGCGGAGGCCGCCCCGTCGCGGGCGAAGACCCTGCCCCGGTCCTCGATGTTGGGACAGGACAGGTTGACCTCCACGGCGGTCACGCCGGGGGCGTCGGTGAGCCTGCGGGCCAGCGCGGTGTACTCGGCCACGGTGCCGCCGCCGATGGACACCACGGTCCGCACGCCCCGCTGGGAGAGCCAGGGCAGCTCGCGCTCCAGGAAGGCGTCCACGCCCGGCCCCTGGAGACCGACGGCGTTGAGCATGCCCGAGGGGGTCTCGGCCATCCGGGGCGTCGGACGGCCCGCCCTGGGGGCCATCGTGACCGATCGCGTGGTCAGCGCGCCGATCCGGCCGAGGTCGAAGAACTGGGCGAGCTCGGAGCCCGAGGCGGCGCACCCCGAGGCCGTGATGATCGGGTTGACCAGTTCCACGTGCCCCAGGTACGTCCGCATGTCAACTGACATTCCGTGATCCCCCACCAGGCGCCCCGAGCGCGTCAAACGGGATCGTCCCGACGTCGTCGAAGCGGACGCGCTCGCCCCGGAAGACCGGCCCCTCGACGCACGAGCGCAGCATCCGGGTCACCCCGTCGTCCCCGATGACCGGCAGCACGCACGTCATGCACACGCCGATTCCGCAGGCCATCCGCTCCTCAACCGCCACCTGGACCGGAATGTCGAACTCGACCGCCACGGCGGTGACGCCGCGCAGCATCTCCATCGGACCGCAGGCGTAGACCGCGTCGGCCCGGACGTCGGCGATCACACCGGGCAGCACGTCGGTCACCTTTCCGCGCATGCCCAGGGAGCCGTCCTCGGTGGTCAGGGTGGTGGTCTCCCCCATCCTGCGGGCCCGCAGCGCGCCGAACACCCGGTCGGCGGAGACCGCGCCCAGCACGAAGTCGACCCGGCAGCCGCGTCCCTGGAGGGCGTCGGCCACGGCGAAGAGCGTCGCCGAGCCGTACTCGCCGCCGACCATGACGCAGGTCACCGGGTCACGCGGCAGCGGGAAGGGCCGGCCGAGCGGCCCGACCAGATCGAGCGTGTCGCGGGCGCGGCGCTCGGCCAGCCAGGCCGTGCCGGGACCGCCCACGGTGAAGACGAACTCCACCGTGCCACCGTAGTCGGGTTTGACATCGTGAATGGAGAAGGCCCGGCGTGTCAGCATCGCCGTCTGCGAACCGCCGACCGCCACCCCGACGAAGTGGCCGGGCCGGAACCGCTCGGCGATGCCGGGCGCGACCACGGTCAGCGCATGATAGGCGTCGACCCGGCGCGTCGTCAGCACCGTGCCCGTCACCTGTACCGGAGTAACAGGCGTCGCTCTCACCTCCGCTTACGGCACAAGCATCGCAGGCGTGTCGTGCCCACGCTCGCGCCCGGCCCCTCACTTCCCTGCACGGACAGGCTCATTCTTCACCGACCGCGCCACCCGCTCGTCCCCTCAGCCGCACGGACCCATGGTCGCGCACGGCTCCTCACTCTCTCCACGGACGGCTCATCCCTCGCCGGCCGCTCCGCTCGCTCGTCCCCTCAGCCGCTCCGCGTGCTCCTGGAGAGACCGTACGCCGATGTCGCCACGGACGATGGCCTGAATGCCCTGTACGGCGGCGGCCAGTCCCTGCACCGTGGTGATACACGGAATCCCCCGCACCACCGCGGCGGTGCGGATCTCATATCCGTCCAGGCGCGGCCCCGACTGTCCCGGACTGCCGAACGGCGTGTTCACGATCAGATCCACCTCGCCGTCCAGAATCCGGCGCCCGATCGTCGGCTCGCCTCCCGCACCGGGCCCGTCGCTCTGCTTGCGCACCACCCGGGCACGGACCCCGTTCCGCCGCAGCACCTCCGCGGTCCCCTCCGTCGCCAGGATCTCGAACCCCAGGTCCGCCAGCGCCTTCACCGGGAACACCATGGCCCGCTTGTCCCGGTTGGCCACCGACACGAACGCCCGTCCCTTCACCGGCAGCGACCCGTACGCCGCCGCCTGCGACTTGGCGTACGCGGTGCCGAAGAACTCGTCGATCCCCATCACCTCGCCGGTGGAGCGCATCTCCGGTCCCAGCACCGTGTCCACCCCGGAGAACCGGTTGAACGGCAGTACCGCCTCCTTCACCGCGATCGGCGCGTCCAGCGGGAGCGACCCCCCGTCCCCGTCGGCCGGCAGCATCCCCTCCGCCCGCAGCTCACTCACGGTGGCGCCCAGCATGACCCGGGCCGCGGCGCGGGCCAGCGGCACCGCGGTCGCCTTGGACACGAACGGCACCGTCCGGCTCGCCCGCGGATTCGCCTCCAGCACGTAGAGGATGTTGGCCGACAACGCGTACTGCACGTTCAGCAGGCCGCGTACCCCCACCCCCCGGGCGATCGCCTCGGTCGCGGCGCGGATGCGTTTGATGTCGTGGCCGCCCAGCGTGATCGGCGGCAGCGAGCACGCCGAGTCGCCGGAGTGGATGCCGGCCTCCTCGATGTGCTCCATCACCCCGCCCAGATACAGTTCCTCCCCGTCGAACAGGGCGTCCACGTCGATCTCGACGGCCTCGTCGAGGAACCGGTCCACCAGCACGGGATGATCGCTGGCCGCGCCGGCCTTGGACATGTAGGCGGTCAGCGTGGCGTCGTCGTAGACGATCGCCATGCCCGCCCCGCCCAGCACGTAGGAGGGCCGCACCAGCACCGGATAGCCGATCTCCCCGGCGATCTCCACCGCCTCGTCCACGGTGACCGCGGTGCCGTGCTTGGGCGCCGGCAGCCCCGCCTCGGCCAGGACCCGGCCGAACGCTCCGCGCTCCTCGGCCAGGTGGATCGCCTCCGGCGAGGTGCCCACGATGGGTACCCCCGCGTCCTTGAGCGCCTGTGCCAGACCCAGCGGCGTCTGGCCGCCCAGCTGGACGATCACCCCGGCGACCGGGCCGGTGCGCTGCTCGGCGTGCACCACCTCCAGCACGTCCTCCAGCGTCAGCGGCTCGAAGTACAGCCGGTCGGAGGTGTCGTAGTCGGTGGAGACGGTCTCGGGGTTGCAGTTGACCATCACGGTCTCATAGCCCACCTTCGACAGCTCGAAGGAGGCGTGCACGCAGGCGTAGTCGAACTCGATGCCCTGGCCGATCCGGTTGGGCCCGGAGCCGAGGATGAGGACCTTGGGCCGGTCACCGGCCGGCACCTCGCTCTCCTCGTCGTAGGTGGAGTACAGGTACGGGGTCCGGGCGGCGAACTCGGCGGCGCAGGTGTCGACCGTGTGATACACCGGCCGCACCCCCAGCTCGTGGCGCAGATCCCGCACCCGCGCCTCCTCCGTCCCGCGCAACCCCGCGAGCTGGGCGTCGCTGAACCCGTACCGCTTGGCGGTGATCAGGAGCTCGGTGGTGAGCCGGGGGGCCTCGCGCACCTGGGCGGCGACCTCGTCGATCGCGAACAGCTGGTCCACGAACCACGGATCCACCGCGGTCGCCGCGTACAGCTCCCGCGCGGTGGCGCCGGCCCGGACGGCCTGCTGCATCGTCACCAGGCGGCTCTCATGCGGAGTCCGGCACGCCTCCAGCAGCGCGTCCTTGTCTCCCGGCGGGCCGGTCCAGGTGAAGACCGCGTCCTTCTTCTCCAGCGACCGCAGCGCCTTCTGCAGCGCCTCGGCGAACGAGCGGCCGATCGCCATCGCCTCGCCCACCGACTTCATGTGCGTGGTCAGCGTCTGGTCGGCGCCGGCGAACTTCTCGAAGGCGAACCTGGGCACCTTGACCACGACGTAGTCGAGCGTGGGTTCGAAGGAGGCCGGGGTCACGCCGGTGATGTCGTTGGGGATCTCGTCCAGCGTGTAGCCGACCGCGAGCTTCGCGGCGATCTTCGCGATCGGGAACCCCGTCGCCTTCGACGCCAGCGCGCTGGAACGCGACACCCTGGGGTTCATCTCGATCACCACCATCCGCCCGGTGCGCGGATCGACGGCGAACTGGATGTTGCAGCCGCCGGTGTCCACCCCCACCTCCCGGATCACCGCGATCGCCACGTCCCGCATGTTCTGATACTCGCGGTCGGTGAGGGTCAGCGCCGGAGCCACCGTGACGCTGTCGCCGGTGTGCACGCCCATCGGGTCCACGTTCTCGATCGAGCAGACGATCACCACGTTGTCGGCCCGGTCCCGCATCACCTCCAGCTCGTACTCCTTCCAGCCCAGGATCGACTCCTCCAGCAGCACCTCGGTGGTCGGAGACGCGTCCAGTCCCGCCCCGGCGATCCGCCGCAGCCCCTCCTGGTCGTGGGCGAACCCCGAGCCGACCCCGCCCATGGTGAACGACGGCCGCACCACCACCGGATACCCCAGCCCCTCCGCGGCGGCCAGGCACTCGTCCATGGTGTGACAGACCACCGACCGCGCGGAGGCGGCGTTCAGGCCCCGTTCGGCGGCGACCTTGGCCACGATGTTCTTGAACAGCTCCCGGTTCTCCCCGGCCTGGATCGCCGCCACGTCCGCGCCGATCATCTCCACGCCGTAGCGGTCCAGCACCCCGGCCTCGTGCAGCGCGATCGCGGTGTTCAGCGCGGTCTGCCCGCCCAGCGTGGGCAGCAGCGCGTCCGGCCGCTCCCGCTCGATGATCTTCTCCACGATCTCCGGGGTGATCGGCTCGACATACGTCGCGTCCGCGAACTCCGGATCCGTCATGATCGTCGCGGGGTTGCTGTTGACCAGCACCACCCGGTAGCCCTCCGCGCGCAGCACCCGGCAGGCCTGCGTGCCGGAGTAGTCGAACTCACACGCCTGCCCGATCACGATCGGCCCGGAACCGATCACCAGCACCGACTGGATATCCGTGCGCTTAGGCACCGCTGCTTCCCTCCGTCGTGTTCGTGATCTCGCCTGTCGCCCGTCCCCCGGTCTCCTCCATCAGCGCGCAGAACCGGTCGAAGAGGCCGGCGGAGTCGTGCGGGCCGGCGGCGGCCTCGGGGTGGTACTGGACGCTGAAGGCGGGACGGTCGATCAGCCGCAGCCCCTCGACGCAGTCGTCGTTGAGGTTGACGTGGGTGACCTCCGCCGGGCCGTACGGCGTGTCGAAGCGCCCCCGCAGAGGTGCCCGTACGGCGAAGCCGTGGTTGTGCGCGGAGATCTCCACCTTGCCGGTGCGGCGGTCCTGGACCGGCTGGTTGACCCCGCGGTGGCCGTAGCGCAGCTTGTAGGTGCCCAGTCCGAGGGCACGGCCGAAGATCTGGTTGCCGAAGCAGATGCCGAAGAACGGCCTGCCCGCCGCGAGGATCCCGCGCACCGCCTCGACCTGCCGGTCGGCGGTGGCCGGGTCTCCGGGGCCGTTGGAGAAGAACACGCCGTCCGGGTTGAGCGCGAGAATGTCCTCGGCGGTGCTTGAGGCAGGCAGGACGTGCACCTCGCAGCCGCGCTCGGCCATCCGGTGCGGGGTCATCGCCTTGATGCCGAGGTCCACGGCCGCCACGGTGAACCGCTTCTCGCCGATCGCCCGGACGACGTACGGCTCGGCGGTGGAGACCTGTTCGGCGAGGTCGGCGCCCTCCATCACGGGGCTGCGCCTGACCCGCTCCAGCAGTTCCTCGACCGGGGCGAGGGCCTGGCCGGAGAAGACCCCGGCCCGCATGGCGCCTCTTTCGCGCAGGTGGCGGGTGAGGGCGCGGGTGCCGGGGATGGCGATGCCGACGACGCCCTGTTCCCTGAGGCAGTCGTCGAGGGAGCGGGTGGCACGCCAGTTGGAGGAGACGCGGGCGGGCTCGCGGACCACGTAGCCGGAGACCCAGACACGCGACGACTCGGGGTCCTCGTCGTTGACCCCGGTGTTGCCGATGTGCGGTGCGGTCATCGCGACGATCTGGCGGTGGTAGGACGGGTCGGTAAGGGTCTCCTGGTAGCCGGTCATCCCGGTGTTGAAGACCATCTCGCCGAAGGTCTCACCCTCGGCGCCGTAAGGGCTCCCCTGGAAGACTCGGCCGTCTTCCAGCACTAGCACTGCGGTCACTCACATACCCCGATCATCTCGGTCATTGCTCCGCAAAGTATGAAATATCTGGCGCGCGACAGGGGCGCGTCTCCATGATGTGGGACGACGGCGCGCCGTACGGGTAGCGGGGCCGGACCCCGGCGTGCCGGGCACGGCCGGCCCCTGGAGCCCGTACGCCCCACCGGGCACCGGGCGGGGATGTCACGCGAGCTTTCCGTCCAGGACGGTCGGCCTGCCCCGCAGGAAGGTCGCCACGACGCGGCCGGGAAGGGTCCTGCCCTCGTAGGGGGTGTTACGGCTCTTGGAGGCGTAGCCCGCGGGGTCGACCTCGGCGCGCGCGGCGGCGTCGTAGAGGGTGATGTTGGCCACGGCGCCGACCTCGATGGGCCGGCCGTGGTCCTGGACCCGGCCGATCCTGGCCGGGGCGTAGGACATGCGCTCGGCGACACCGGCCCAGTCGAGCAGCCCGGTCTCGACCATGGCCTCCTGCACCACCGACAGCGCCGTCTCCAGGCCGATCATGCCCATGGCCGCGGCGGCCCACTCGGTCTCCTTGTCCTCGACCGGGTGCGGGGCGTGGTCGGTGGCGACGCAGTCGATCGTGCCGTCGGCCAGGGCCTCGCGCAGCGCCGCGACGTCGGCGCGGGTGCGCAGCGGCGGGTTCACCTTGTAGATCGGGTTGTAGGAGCCCACCGGGGAGCTCTCCACGAGGTCGTCGGTGAGGAGCAGGTGGTGCGGGGTCACCTCGGCGGTGACGTCCCAGCCCTTCGACTTGGCCCAGCGAATGATCTCCACGGAGCCCGCGGTGGACACGTGGCAGATGTGGAGGCGGGAGCCGACGTGCGCGGCGAGCAGGCAGTCACGGGCGATGATCGCCTCCTCGGCGACCGCGGGCCAGCCGGTCAGGCCGAGCCTGCCGGAGACCGCGCCCTCGTTCATCTGCGCGTCGGAGGTCAGGCGCGGTTCCTGGGCGTGCTGGGCGACCACCCCGTCGAACGCCTTGACGTACTCCAGCGCGCGGCGCATGAGCACCGCGTCGGAGACGCACCTGCCGTCGTCGGAGAAGACGCGGACCCGCGCGGCGGAGTCGGCCATCGCGCCGAGCTCGGCCAGCCGCTCGCCGCCGAGGCCGACGGTGACGGCGCCGACCGGGCGGACGTCGCAGTGGCCGGCCTCCTGCCCGAGGCGCCAGACCTGCTCGACGACGCCTGCGGTGTCGGCGACCGGGTCGGTGTTGGCCATGGCGTGCACCGCGGTGTAGCCGCCCAGGGCCGCGGCGCGGGTGCCGCTTTCGACGGTCTCCGCGTCCTCGCGGCCGGGCTCGCGCAGGTGGGTGTGGAGGTCCACCAGGCCGGGCAGCGCGATGAGACCCCGGGCGTCGAGCGTCTCGTCGCCGCTCGGTTCTCCGCCGATCGCGGCGATGACGCCGTCCCGGATCAGGATGTCGGCCGGCTCTCCGCCGAGGATGCTCGCGCCCTTGATGACGATGCTGGTCACTGGATCTCTCCCCCGAGGTCGGCGCCGCCAAGCAGCAGGTACAGGACGGCCATGCGCGTGGTCACACCGTTGGCGACCTGCTCGACGATGGTCGAGCGCGGCGAGTCGGCCACCTCGGCCGCGATCTCCATTCCGCGGTTCATCGGCCCCGGATGCATCACGATGGCGTTGTCGTGCATCCTGGCGACGCGGTCGCGGTCGAGGCCGTAGCGGCGGCTGTACTCGCGCTCGGTGGGGAAGAACGCGGCGTTCATCCGCTCGCGCTGCACGCGCAGCATCATCACCACGTCCGACTTGGGCAGCACGGCGTCGAGGTCGTAGGAGACCTCGCACGGCCAGGAGTCCACGGTCACCGGGAGCAGGGTCGGCGGGGCGACCAGGGTCACCTGGGCGCCGAGCGTGGCCAGCAGGAGCACGTTGGAGCGGGCCACCCGGCTGTGCAGAACGTCGCCGACGATCGTGACCTTCCTGCCGTCCAGCGCGCCGAGGCGGCGGCGCATGGTGAAGGCGTCGAGCAGGGCCTGGGTGGGGTGCTCGTGGGTGCCGTCGCCCGCGTTGACGACGCTGCCGTGCACCCAGCCAGCCAGGCGGTACGGCGCTCCGGAGGCGCCGTGCCGGATGACGACGGCGTCGGCGCCCATCGCCTCCAGGGTGAGCGCGGTGTCCTTCAGCGACTCGCCCTTGGAGACGCTGGAGCCCTTGGCGGAGAAGTTGATGACGTCCGCCGACAGGCGCTTGGCCGCGGCCTCGAAGGAGATCCGGGTGCGGGTGGAGTCCTCGAAGAAGAGGTTCACCACGGTACGGCCGCGCAGGGTGGGCAGCTTCTTGATCGAGCGGTCCGAGATCTTCGCCAGCTCGTCGGCGGTGTCCAGGATCAACAGGGCGTCGTCGCGGCTCAGGTCCGCCGCCGAGATCAGGTGCCGCTTCACTTGTCGTCCTCCTTCAGCAGCAGCACGGCGTCACGGCCGTCGTTCTCCTCCAGGTAGACCCTGACGATCTCGGACTTGGCGGTGGGGAGGTTCTTGCCCACGTAGTCGGCCCGGATGGGCAGCTCGCGGTGGCCCCGGTCGACCAGGGCCGCGAGCTGGACGGCCCGCGGGCGGCCCAGGTCGTTGAGCGCGTCGAGCGCGGAGCGGACGGTGCGGCCGGAGTAGAGGACGTCGTCGACGAGGACGACGGTCCTGCCGTCGATGCCGTCGGCGGGAAGCTCGGTGCGGCCGAGCGCGCGGGCGGGCCGCAGGCGCAGGTCGTCGCGGTACATCGTCACGTCGAGGGATCCGAAGGGCACCGGGCGGCCCTCGAACTGCTCAAGGTAGGCGGCGAGCCGGCGGGCGAGGTAGACGCCCCGGGTGGGGATGCCCAGCAGGACGATGTCCTCGGCACCCTTGGTGCGCTCAAGGATCTCGTGGGAGATGCGGATCAGCGCGCGGTTGATGTCAGGTCCCTCAAGGACCGCGCGGGCGCCGCCGCGGGCATGCGAAACAGGATCAGCCAAAGAGAACACCACCTTTCCCGCCTCACAGGACGGGGCTTAAAGGAAGCCGACGCCTCACGGTAGCAGCCGGGGGGCGGCTCCTCAGAATCGCCCCCTTCATCCCCGAACATCATCAAAACACGACATATGACGATCTGAGGTGCAATGACCCCCGACAGGGCGGTCGATTGACGAAATCCGGCCCCCTTCCGGAGGTAACGCCGGACCACCGGGGGGCAGGGCCGCGGGGAAGGGGGCATCCCGGCCAGGAGCAGACCTCGGGGAGAACACCATGGGCGCCGAACTCCGCGCGATCCGCGCACGCATCCGGTCCGTCACCTCGACGGCCAAGATCACGCGAGCCCAGGAGCTCATCGCGTCCTCCCGGATCCCCGGGGCCCGCCGGCGCCTCGACGCCGCCAGGCCGTACGCCAGGGAGATCACCAGGGCGGCCTCCATCCTGATCAGCCACGGCACCCACATGAACCACGCGCTGCTCAACCTCAGGCCGGACACCTCCCGGGTGGCCGTGCTGCTGATGAGCAGCGACCGGGGCTTCTGCGGCGGCTTCAACAACAACGTGCTGCGCCAGAGCGACGCCCTGGCCGCGCTCCTGCGCGCGCAGGACAAGGAACCGGTGTTCTACCTGTGCGGACGCAAGGCGGTGGACTTCTACCGCTTCCGGCACCGGAGGACGGAGCGGGAGTGGGTCGGCCTCTCCGACCATCCGGCCTACGAGGTCGCCGCGGAGATCGGCCAGACGCTGGTGGACGCCTTCGACATGCCCACCAGGGCGGGCGGGGTGGGCGAGGTGCACGTCGTGTTCACCGAGTTCGTGTCCATGCTGGCCCAGCAGACCCGCGCGCACCGGATCCTGCCCCTGGAGATCGAGGAGAGGGAGATGGGCGGAGAGGCCGGGGACCCCACCGGCGCCCCGCCTCCGTACGAGTTCGAGCCCTCGGCCGGGGCGGTGCTCGACCTGCTGCTGCGGCAGTACGTCAGGGGCCGGATCTGGGGCATGCTGCTGGAGTCCAGCGCCTCCGAGCACGCCGCCAGGCGGCAGGCGATGACGTCGGCCACCGAGAACGCCCGCGAGCTCATCGGGCAGCTCACCCGCCGCGCCAACTCCGCGCGCCAGGCCGAGATCACCACCGAGCTCACCGAGATCGCGAGCGGCGCCGAGGCGCTGTCCCGATCGACGGACGAGGGATGAATCGACGGACGAGGATGAGAGGAACGGCCACCGGGAAGATCTACCCCATTCGCTTGGCAAAAAGGGACAAAAGGCCATTAAAATCCTCTGCATCATCGCCTGCCATCGGAGGACCGTCGCATGAGCCTGTCCACTCGCGAGAAGCGCGCCCTCGGCGGGATCGCCGACCGGCTCCACGCCGAGGACCCGGCTCTGGCGCGCGCCCTCGCGTCCTTCGCCACCGGCGCGATCATCACCGAGACCCTGCCGTCCCGCCGGCGCGTGTTTCCGGTGGTACTGCTCGGCGCGGTCATGACGATCATGGCGGTGGCACTTCCCGCCGTCGCGGGAACGGGTCCCGGCTCGGGGCCCACCACCCGCGTTTTCCCCCGGGGCTGACCCCCGCTTCTCCCGGGGCCGACCCCCGCCGCCGGCCCCATCGTCCCCACCTCCCCCACCGCCCCCGCTCGAACCGGAAGCGGACGGAGGCCGGCCCCGAACCCCTCCCCGGGGACGGGGCGCCATCCACCCTGACGTGGGGTTTCATCCCTTCTACCGCCGGGGACCTCATGTGGTATTGCCACTAAATCTGGGCAATATGGGATATCCATGCCGGAGGGCACCAGATGGGGGATTCTCATGGTGAGCGTCCGCGAGGACGCACCGCCGCCGAAGAGGGAGTGATCCGCGACGAGGCGGCCGAGGTCATCGCCTCGGAACACGGCAAGCTGGGTCTCCCCGCGTCGATCTCCCTCATCGTGGGCAACATCGTGGGCACGGGGGTGTTCCTGCTGCCGGCCTCGCTCGCCGTGTACGGCACGGTGAGCATCCTGGCGATGGGCCTGGTGTCGATCGGCGCCATCGCGCTCGCCATGGTGTTCGGCAGGCTCGGTGCGCGCCTGCCGGCGGGAGGCGGCCCCTACGCCTACGCCAAGGACGCCTTCGGCGAGTTCCCCGGCTTCTGGAACGCCTGGTCGTTCTGGCTGACCGCCTGGATCGGCAACGCCGCCATCGCCGTCGTCTGGGTCAACTACGTCAACTACTTCCTGCACTGGGACTCCCCCGGCGCCCAGATCGCGCTGGCGCTGGTGGCCCTGTGGATCCCGGCTCTGGTCAACCTGAGCGGCGTGAAGAACATCGGCGCCTTCGCGGTGGTCACCACCGTGCTGAAGTTCATCCCGCTGATCTTCGTCGCCGTGGTGGGCCTGTTCTTCATCCGGGGCGGCAACTTCGGCCCGTTCAACGCCACCGGTGGAAACTGGCTCGGCGCCCTGTCCACCGCGGGCGCGCTCGCGCTGTTCATCTACTCCGGCGTCGAGAGCGTCACCATCGTGGCCGAGAAGATCAAGGACCCGGCGCGCAACATCGGCAGGGCCAGCGTCTACGGCGTGCTGATCTGCGCCGCGATGTACATGCTCAGCACCGTCGCCATCTTCGGCACCGTCCCGCACCAGGCCCTCGCCACGTCCAGCGCCCCGTTCGCCGACGCGATCAACAACATGTTCGGCGGCGGCATCGGCGGCGGCATCATGGCCGCCTGCGCGATCGTCTCCGGCATCGGCGCGATCAACGGCTGGACGATGCTGGTCGCGGAGATGCCGATGGCCGCGGCCAGGGACGGCCTGTTCCCCGGCGCCTTCGCCAGGGAGTCACGCCGCGGCGTGCCCTGGGTCGGCATCGTCCTGGGCACATTCCTGACCTCCCTGGTCGCCGTCTACAACTACTTCGGCACGACCAACGGCTTCAACAAGATCCTGCTGATCGCCACCTTCACCACCGTCATCCCCTATTTCTTCTCCGGGTGTGCTCAGTTGTTCTGGCTGGTGACCCGCGCCCGGCGGGTCAGCGGGACCCGGCTGGGCCGTGACCTCGCCATCACCGCCGTGGCGATCCTGTTCGCCTTCTGGATGACGTACGGCGCGGGCATGGAGGCCATCTTCATCGGCTTCCTGATGCTCCTGGTGGGTATCCCTGTCTACATCTGGACCAAGGCGAAACGCGGTGAGTACGGTCCCGGGGACGAAGTCACCCCCTCATCCTCCGGACGATCCCAGTAGCGACGACCCTGTCAACGGACCCCCCGTCAGCGACGACGAAGGAAGAGAAATGGCTTTTCATGTCGACTCCGAAGTGGGCCAGCTCCGTCAGGTCCTGCTCCACAAACCCGAACTGGCCCTGAAGCGGCTCACCCCGTCGAACAAGGACGACTTCCTCTTCGACGACGTGCTGTGGGTGCAGCGCGCGCTGGAGGAGCACGAGGAGTTCCAGAGGGTGCTGCACGACCACGGTGTCACCGTCTACATGCTGGCCGACCTGCTGCGCGAGACGATCGACATCCCCGAGGCCCGCAAGTACATCCTCGACCACGTCATCGACGAGCGCTTCTACGGGCCGATGGCCGTCGACGCCCTCCGCAACGCGCTGGACGCGATGGACTCCACCGAACTCCAGCAGTACCTCACCGGCGGTATCACCAAACGCGAGCTGGTGGAGCGGGGCACCGATCCCAAGAGCCTCGCCTTCCACACGCTCGCCACGGACGACTTCGTCCTGCCGCCGCTGCCCAACCACCTGTTCGCCCGTGACACCTCCTGCTGGATCTACGACGGCGTCTCCATCAACGCGATGCGGAAGAAGGCCCGCCAGCGCGAGACGGTGAACTACGAGGCCGTCTACCGCTATCACCCGCTGTTCGCCGCCGGCTACAACCGGCCGGGCGAGGACGGTTTCAACATCTGGATGCCCGGCATGGCGTGCGCGCCGGCCACCATCGAGGGCGGTGACGTGCTCGTCATCGGCAACGGGGCGGTGCTGATCGGGATGAGCGAGCGCACCCAGCCCCAGGCGGTGGAGATGCTCGCGCAGAGCATGTTCGCCAAGGGCGCCGCGGAGAAGATCGTCGCGTTGAACATGCCGAAGGCCCGGGCGTTCATGCATCTGGACACGGTGATGACCAACGTGGACGTCGGGGTGTTCACCAAGTTCGCCGGGCTGGGCATGCTGCCCTCCTACACGGTGGAGCCCGGTGACACCGAGAAGGAGCTCAAAATCACCGATCATGCTCCGGAGGACATGCACCGGGCCATCGCCCAGGCCGTCGGCCTGGACGAGATCAAGATCCTCACCCCGGTCCAGGACGTCTACGCGGCCGAACGGGAACAGTGGGACGACGGCTGCAACGTGCTGGCCCTCGAACCCGGCGTGGTCGTCGCCTACGAGCGCAACACCACCACCAACAACTACCTGCGTGACAACGGCATCGAGGTGATCACGATCCGGGGCAGCGAACTCGGCCGCGGCCGTGGCGGCCCCCGGTGCATGAGCTGCCCGCTGGAACGCGACGGCGCCTGATCTCTTCTCTCACCGGGGAGCACACATGGCATTCAACCTGCGCAACCGCAGTTTCCTCAAGGAGCTCGACCTGACCCCGGACGAGTTCACGTTCCTGATCAGGCTGGCGGCCGAACTCAAGGCCGCCAAGTACGCCGGGAACGAGGAGCCCAGGCTCAGGGGCAAGAACATCGCCCTGATCTTCGAGAAGACCTCGACCCGCACCCGGTGCGCGTTCGAGGTCGGCGCCCACGACCAGGGCGCCCACGTCACCTACCTGGACCCCACCGGCTCCCAGATGGGCCACAAGGAGTCGGTGAAGGACACCGCGCGGGTGCTCGGCCGGATGTTCGACGGCATCGAGTACCGGGGCAGCAAGCAGTCCAACGTCGAGGAGCTCGCGGCCCACTCGGGCGTCCCCGTCTGGAACGGCCTCACCGACGACTGGCACCCGACCCAGATGCTCGCCGACGCGCTCACCATGCAGGAGCACAGCGACAAGCCGCTGCACGAGGTCGCCTTCGCCTACCTGGGCGACGCCCGCAACAACATGGGGCACTCGCTCCTGGTCACCGGCGCGATGCTCGGCATGGACGTGCGGCTCGTGGCGCCCGAGGCGCTGTGGCCCGACGAGAAGAAGGTCGTCAAGCCCGCCAGGGACCTCGCCGGGGAGACCGGGGCGAGGATCACCATCACCTCCGACGTGGCCAAGGGCGTCAAGGGCGTGGACTTCCTCTACACCGACGTGTGGGTGTCCATGGGCGAGCCCAAGGAGGTCTGGGAGGAGCGCATCAAGCTGCTCATGCCCTACCAGGTGAACGCCGGGGTGGTGAAGGCCACCGGAAACCCCGGTGTGAAGTTCATGCACTGCCTGCCGGCCTTCCACAACCGGGAGACCAGGGTCGGCGAGGAGATCTTCGAAAAGACCGGCCACGAGGCGCTGGAGGTCACCGACGAGGTCTTCGAGTCGGCGCGCTCGATCGTCTTCGACCAGGCCGAGAACCGCCTGCACACCATCAAGGCCGTCATGGTCGCGACCCTGGGGGACTGAGGGCATGCACACCACCGTAACCACCAAGGCACCCGCCGCCTTCACGACCTCGGGGAACTGAGGGGCATGCACACCACCGTAACCGTCAAGGCACCCATCGCCTTCGCGACCCCGGGAGACTGAGAGATGCGCGTTCTGGTCGCCCTGGGGGGCAACGCACTGCTGCAGCGGGGGCAGAGCCCCGACGCGGACGTCCAGCAGGAGAACGTCCGTGTCGCGGTCGCGTCACTGGCGAGGCTGGCCGAGAGACACGAACTGATCATCACCCACGGGAACGGCCCGCAGGTGGGCGTGCTGGCGCTGGAGAGCACCAACGACCCCAACCTGACCAGGCCCTACCCCCTGGACACGATCGGCGCCGAGACCCAGGGCATGATCGGTTACTGGATGCTGCAGGCCCTGCAGAACGCGCTGCCGGGCCGGCAGGTCGCCTCGACGATCAATCAGACGCTGGTCTCCGCGGTGGACCCGGCCTTCGACAACCCGACGAAGTTCGTCGGCCAGGTCTACGACCGGGCGGAGGCCGAGAAACTCGCCGGGGAGTACGGCTGGACGGTCAAGCCCGACGGCCGATACTGGCGCAGGGTCGTGCCCTCCCCCGCCCCGCAGCGGGTCGTGGAGACCCGCCTGCTACGCCGCCTGGTCCGCGACGGCATCATCACGGTCTGCGCCGGCGGGGGCGGCATTCCGGTCATCCGCAACGACAAGGGTCAGTTGCAGGGCATAGAGGCGGTTGTCGACAAGGACCTGACCGCCTCGATCCTCGCCGAGGCGCTGGAGGCCGACGTCTTCATGGTCCTCACCGACGTACCGCGGGTGGCCAGGAACTTCGGCACCCCGCAGCAGGAGGAGATCACCCACACCACGCCCCACCAGCTCCGCGCGGAACACTTCCCCGCCGGTTCCATGGGACCGAAGGTGGAGGCGGTCTGCCGGTTCGTGGAGACGACCGGCGACATGGCCGCGATCGGCAGGCTGGACGAGGCCGAACAGATCCTGGAGGGCAGGGCGGGCACCATCGTCACCCCCAACGCCACCTGGCCGCTGGCCAGCACCCTGTAGCCGGGCAACCCGCGTGGTCCGCAGGCAGGGGCCGCACAGGACAGTCCACACGCACCGACCACACAGCACAGACCGCACACCGTAGACCGCACAGCCCCCTTTCCCGCCGCCCTCCGGCGGGAAAGGGGGCTGGCCGGCCCCCCGACACGACGGATCATCAACACACAGGCCCAGTCGAGGGGGCAATACATGACTTCCGTGGCGCAACGGTTGTTCCGCACCAAGCCGGCCGAGCAGATCGTCGCCGAGGGGGGCCACGGCGAGGGCGGCGAGTTGCGCCGGACCATGACCCTGTGGCAGCTCACCCTCTTCAGCGTCGGCGCCACGCTCGGCACCGGCATCTTCGTCATCCTCGGCCAGGCGGTGCCGAAGGCGGGTCCCGCGGTGGTCGCCGCCTTCGTGATGGCGGCGATCACCGCCCTGTTCTCGGCCCTCTCCTACGCCGAGCTGGCCGGAACCATCCCGGTCTCCGGATCGTCCTACTCCTACGCCTACGCGACCCTGGGCGAGCTGGTGGCGTGGGTGTGCGGCTGGTGCCTGATGCTGGAGTACGCCGTCTCGGTGGCGGCGGTGGCGGTCGGCTGGGGAGAGTATCTCAACCACTTCCTCCAGGACCTGTTCGGCCGGCAGCTGCCGGCCTCCATCACCCACTCCCCCGGCGACCAGGGCGGCGTGTTCAACCTCACCGCCATCCTGATCGTCCTGCTGGCCACCTGGCTGCTGCTCCGCGGCGCCTCCGAGAGCGCCAGCGCCAACGCGGTCTTCGTGCTCATCAAGATCGCGGTGCTGGCCTTCTTCTGCGTCGTGGCCTTCAGCGCCTTCAGCACGGGCAACCTGACACCGTTCGCCCCGATGGGCGTCGCCGGCATCACCGCCGCCGCCTCGCAGGTCTTCTTCTCCTACATCGGCTTCGACGCGGCCTCCACCGCCGGTGAGGAGGCCAAGAACCCCAAGCGGGACCTGCCCCTGGCGATCATCCTCTCCCTGGCCGTCGTCACGGTCGTCTACGTGCTGGTGGCGCTGGCCGCCGTGGGCGCCATGCCCTGGCAGGAGTTCAACCCGCACACCACCGAGGCCAGCCTCGCCCTGATCGCCGACCAGGCCACCGGCGCCACCTGGCCGGGCGTCATCATCTCCTTCGGCGCGGTCGTCGCCATCGCCAGCGTGGTCCTCACCGTGCTGTACGGCCAGACCCGCATCCTGTTCGCGATGTCGCGCGACGGCCTGATACCGGAGATCTTCGAGAGGGTGAACCCGCGCCGCCAGGTGCCGGTCGCCAACACGCTCATCGTCGCCGCGTTCGTCTCCGTGCTCGCCGGGTTCATCCCACTGGGCCAGCTCGCCGAGGCCACCAGCATCGGCACCCTGTTCGCCTTCGCCATCGTCAACGTCGGTGTGCTGGTGCTCCGCCGTACCCAGCCCGACCTGCCCCGCAGCTTCAGGACGCCGTTCTTCCCCGTCACGCCGATTCTGGGAGTGATCTGCTGTGTGGTCGTGATGCTGGGGCTGGCCGGCGTGACCTGGCTGGCCTTCACGATCTGGATGGTGGTCGGCCTGGCCGCCTACTTCCTGTACGGCTATCGCCACTCGCGCCTCAACCGGAGCGTCCGATGAAGATCGAACACATTCTCGCCGGATTCATCCCCGAGCAGCGGGGCCGGGACGGGCTGGCGCTGGCCACGCGGATGGCCAGGCAGACCGGCGCCCGGTTGACGGTCGCCCACATCCACGCGCCCGCCTGGCCCACCCCCGGCCCCGGCAAGATCGACGCCGAGTGGCGGGCCTACGTGGCCGGCCAGGCCGCCGAGACCCTGGAGCAGGCACGCAAGGCGCTGACGGACGTGACGGACGTGCCGATCGAGTACGTCTTCCGCGGTCATCGGGGCAGCGGGCGCGGCCTGGTCCAGCTCATCGGCATGATCAAGGCCGACGTGGTGGTCATCGGCTCGGCCCCGGGAGGCGGCCGGGGCCGGATCCGGATCGGCAGCACCGCCGACCAGCTCCTGCACGCCTCACCGGTGCCCGTGGCGCTGGCCCCCCGGGGATACGCCGACGAGCCGCCGTCCAGACTCCGGCGGCTGACCATGGCCTACCGGCGCGACCCCGCCTCCGACGAGGCGGTACGGCAGGCCTTCACCCTGGCCGCGCAGATGAACGTTCCACTGCGGCTGATCACCCTGGTGGTGAGCGGGGGACGGCAGGAGAAGGTCGAGGAGGAGATGCTCAACCGGTTCAGGGAGAAGGTGGCGGCCGACCTCAGGGCGGTCACCCGAGGGCGGCGGCACGTCGAGGTGGAGGTGCGGGTGCTGGAGGGCAGGAACGTGGCGGCGGCACTGGCCGGCACCGACTGCGAGGGATCGATAGTGGTCTGCGCCTCCAGCGAAACCGGACCTCTGCGCAGGGTCTTCCTCGGTGACGTCTCCCTGAAGATCATACGCTCGGCGCCGTGCCCGGTGATGATGCTGCCCAGGAATCCCCCCAGGAAGCCCGGATCCCCTCGGAAGCCCGAGAAACCATGATGATTCACTATGTGCAGTGGGACAAGCACGGCGTTTGAGGCGGACCGCATCGGATCGGATTCACCATCTTTTTTCCAATCAGCTTGACCTTAGGCGCCCACAGCTTTACCGTCACTGTCCGTAACCACACCTCGCGACGTTATCGGGTAAAGCCCGACGCTTCGGTCACCGAAGGTGCCTACCCCGGGCGCCAACCCGGTGGTTGGGGCATAAGTTGCGAGGGAGCACAATCAACTGAAAGCAGTACATAACCGAGCCGGGGGGCCACAGGATGCCGTCTGAATACGCCAAGTCGCTGGGTGCAAGACTCCGCGCCATTCGCACCCAGCAGGGCTTGTCCCTGCACGGGGTAGAGGAAAAGTCCCGCGGTCGCTGGAAGGCCGTTGTCGTCGGCTCCTACGAGCGCGGAGACCGCGCCGTCACGGTGCAGAAGCTGGCCGAACTGGCAGACTTCTACGGTGTGCCGGTCGGCGAACTGCTGCCCGGCGGCACCGCGCCGAGTCCGCTCGGCCCGACACCGAAGCTTGTGATCGACCTTGAGCGCCTTGCCCAGCTCCCCAAGGAGAAGGCGGGTGCGCTGGCACGTTACGCGGCCACCATCCAGAGCCAGCGTGGCGACTACAACGGCAAGGTGCTGTCCATCCGCCAGGAGGACCTGCGCTCGCTGGCCGTGATCTATGACAAGTCCCCCAGTGAGCTCACCGAGGAGCTCATCAGCTGGGGCGTTCTGGACCCCGAGGCACGCCGAGCCGTCGAGTCCTTCTGACCGCCCGTCCGCTCGTGGGTACGCCCTGGCGCGGCGTGCCCACCTGCCGGAGGTCTTGCTCTCTCGTTAGAACATGACCCGCACCCCACCACGGATGACCATCGCTGTGGTAGGAAAAGGCAAACATGGCATTTAACGAGATGTGGTGGACATGGCCCGGGGAGAGGATCGCCACGATCACTCTCAAACACGCCCGAAGGGCCGCCTCGCCGCGGCCAGGGCGGCACTGGGGTCGACCAAGACCCGCGCCTTCCTGCGGCTGCTGACCTCCGTCGGGGCCGGCAGAACCCAGGAGACCCTGAGACTTCTGCCGTTCGTCGTCATGGCCCTGGTGGCCCTGGTCGACTTCGGCTCCGGCCCGACCTACGGCCTCCTTCCACTGCTGGCCCTCGGCCCGGCCTTCGCCAGCGTGGCCTGCGGCCTGGGCAGGACCACGGTGATCGGCGTCGTCGCCATGGCGCTCTGCGTGGTGCTCGGCCTCTACAACGACATCCTCTGGATGCCCCGTACCAACATCACCATGGTGGCGATCCTCGGCGTCACCATGGCCAGCGTGCTGGCCAGTGCCGGACGGCTCCGCCACGAGCGGCAGCTCGCCGACGTCCGCTCGGTGGCCGAGGCCGCTCAGCGGGTGCTGCTGCGGCCGGTGCCGCGCCGAGCGGGGCCGGGGATCGGCGTGGCCGTCTCCTACACCTCGGCGACCGCCGAGGCCCGCATCGGTGGCGACCTGTACGAGGTGGTCACCACCCCGCACGGGGTACGGGTCATCGTGGGAGACGTCCAGGGCAAGGGCCTGGAGGCCGTGGAGACCGCCGCGGTGGTGCTCGGCGCCTTCCGGGAGGCCGCCCACGACGAGGCCAAACTCCAGGGTGTGGTGTCCCGGCTGGAGAACGCCCTGACCCGGGAGCTCTCCGGCGAGCAGTTCGTCACCGCCATCCTGGCCGAGATCACCGAGCTGGCCGAGATCACCGGGGACACCTCCATCACCGTTATCAACTGCGGCCACCCGGCGCCCATGGTGCTGGCCGCCGACGGCCGGCGCTGGTTCGCCGATCCGCCGGACGAGGCACTCCCGCTGGGCATGGGCTCGCTGAAGGCGAGCGAACCGGAACCGCACCAGATCCCGTTCGAGCCCGGCGACCAGGTCCTCTTCTACACCGACGGTGTCATCGAGGCCCGCGATGGAACGGGCCAGTTCTATCCGCTGCCGGCCAGGGCCTATCTACTGAACGGCGGCGACCCGCAGCACGCGCTGGACGCCCTCCGGGCCGACCTGCTCCGCCATGTGGGCCGGCCGCTGAGCGACGACGCCGCCATGCTCCTGCTCCGCCAGCGCGCCGCCTGCCCCGCGGCCTCCTCCGCCGCCTGAGGGACCGCTGAAGATCTTTTGACGTCCTCTCCGCCCCGGGGAGACGGAGACCCCCGTCAGCGGTCGAACAGCAGCCGGATCACCGGGCGCGCGGCGGCCTCCGGGTCGTCGCCCACGTCTTCGGGAAACGCCCCGCTCAGCCAGAGCCCGGCGAAGCCGTGCACGATCGACCACGCCGCGAGCGCCGCGGGGGCGGGGGCGCCTCCCGGCAGCGCACGGAGCCCGTCCTCCAGGAGCGCCCACGTGCGGGCTCGCGCGGCCGTCACCTCGGGGTCGTCCGCGCGATAGAGGCCGGGCTGGAACATCACCTCGTAGTGCGCCCGATGGGCCGCGGCGAAGCGCACGTACGCCGTTCCGAGGTCGAGGATGTCCCCGCCGGCCTCGGCCAGGACTCCGGCGAGCAGATCGAAGCCCTCGACGGCGAGCGCGGTGAGCAGCCCGGCCTTGTCGCCGAAATGGTGGGCGGGCGCGGCGTGCGAGACGCCCGCGCGGCGTGCCAGCTCGCGCAGGCTCCAGCCGGACGGCCCGGACTCGGTGATCGCCTCGGCCGCGGCCGCCAGGATGGTCCGCCGCAGGTCGCCGTGGTGGTAACTCCGCTGATTGATCTCTCTCGTCCCCTCCGGAGGTAATCCTGTCATTGACAAGTTACCCCACGGCTCCCTATCTTGCCAATGACAAGATTAGGAGTTGACATGGCACCTCTGATCGCCCTGGTGGGTGGATTCGCGATTCTCCGTCTCCTCGGCCTGGCCGGCCTCGACGCGCTCGACGGCTGGCAGCCCGCGCTGCGCGGCGGGCTCGCGCTGATGTTCGTGCTCACCGGCGTCGCGCACTTCGCCGGCAGGCTCCGCGAGGACATGATCGCCATGGTCCCGCCGTCCCTGCCGCGCCCGGCCCTGCTCGTCACGGTCACCGGCGTCCTCGAACTCGCCGGCGCGGTGGGCCTGCTGCTGCCGCCGACCACCCGGATCGCCGCCGCCTGCCTGGCCCTGCTGATGCTCGCCATGTTCCCGGCGAACGTCTCGGCCGCCCGTCGCGACATCACCTTCGGAGGGCGACCGGCGACCCCACTGCCCTCCCGCACCGCCCTGCAGGTCGTCTTCGTCGCCGCGGCGGTCGCCGCCGCGCTCTGACCCCGCCGGCCCGCGGGCGGAAACCTCTAGCCCGCCAGGGGCACGCGGGTCGGCAGCGTGGCCTGGGCGGGCAGGCCGAGCAGCCCCTCCACCGCGGTGACGAACCGCTCCGCCTCGGAGATCAGCTCCTCGGCGTCCCGCGCCGACACCACCCGGGTCATTCCCGCCTCGGCCGAGGCGCGCTTGGCCGCGCTCATCTCGAAATAGGGCGCCCACTCGGCCAGCCGGGGCTCGGCCTCGGGAAGCAGCTCCCACGCACTGCGCAGCCTGCGCCTTCGGCCGTCCATCGGGCGTGGCCTGGCGGCCAGGATCGCGGCCGCGGCCCGGAGCGCCGCCAGGTGGGCGGCGACGTAACGACCGGCGGAGGTCCGCGCGGCGGCCGCCTCCTCAAGACAGTCACGCGCGTCGGTCAGGTGTGCCCGCACCGTGGACGACAGCCGGGGCCCGTCGGAATCGCTGAGCCGAGGGATCATCACATCTCCTTGAGCGTGGAGACCTCCGCCTTCGGGCGGAGGAGGAAACGCTGCGCGGTGCCGGGCGGTTCGGTGGGGTGCCCGGCGACGGCGGTGACCGGGCCGCCGCACGTGTGGCCGGCGGTGTCCTCGCCGCCGGGCGGGCGGAGAGACGGAACGGTGAAGCCGGGGTAAGACCTCAACGAGAGACTCTCCTCTCTGGCGGGCGACCGGCGGTGAAGCAGGACCCCCACGCGGGTGACCGCGGGGATCCCCCTCGATCACGAGGGGGAGGGTGTCACGTGCCTCAGCCTCCTTGGTCACCAGCGGCTCCCGGCGATTTCGCCGGTCAGGTCAACACTCGCAGACCCCACCGACAAATCGCCGGACGGCCGGACGAGGAGCTTCCCCTCTCCCCGTCCGCCCCGACCTGGTCCGACCGTCTTGGCCGACGGCGGGGGCAGGGGGCCGCCCTGGACGCGAGCCGCAAATCTCACGTCATTACATCGAACATAAATTCGATCACGCATAGTGTCAAGTAAGCCCACGAACAAAAGTTCGATCTTCCGTGAGACGGCAAAACCCCGGGAGATCGAGATCTCCCGGGGTCCGCCACCTGCGACTGTCCGATTCCTCGTAGTCCGGCGCCGTCCCGGCCCGGCCCGGGTTGGGGTGGGCCGTCCCGGGCCGGGCCGCCACCGGGCGCGGCCGACGGGTGCGGCTAACGGACGAATCTCCCCCGCACGTGCACCGGCACCCCGGTGCCGAGCAGGCCGGGCAGGATGCCCGCCACGTGCATCGGCAGCCGCACGCAGCCGTGCGAGGCCGGCGCCGGCGGGACCGACAGCGCGCCGTGGAAGGCGATGCCGCCGTTGAAGAAGATCGGGTTGTAGAGCTGTCCCAGGTAGGACTTGTGCCAGCCCTTCCTGCGCCAGGTCGTCTTGAAGTCTCCCGTCGGCGTGCGGGCGTCGCCGCAGAACCTCTGGGTCCTGCCCTCCCAGGTGGCCGTCTCGCAGTACGGGATCCCGCTGCCGGAGGAGATGTGGCTGACCAGCCTCACCCGGCCGCCGACGTAGAGGACCACCACCTGCTGGGTGAGGTTCACCTCGACCCTGGTCGGCCTGCCCTTCGGCACCAGCACCCTCGGGTTCCGGGGGTTCTCTAGAGCGTTCCAGGTCCGGCGCGCCACGGTGCTGGTCAGGGGGATCAGGTTGACCTTCTGGAAGGCCCAGAGCGCGGCCTGGGTCGCCCCGCCGTACTGCCCGTCGATCTTGCCGGGTTCGTAGCCGAGCTCCTTCAGCCTGGTCTGGAGCACCTTGACCACGGCTCCCCTGGCTCCCAGCCTGAGCGTCTTACCGGGTGCGACGAACGCGGTGGTCCCGGCCCACGCCGCGGCGACCGGGGCCGTCACGGTGCCGGTCCGGGCGTTCGCGACGCCGAGAGCGGAGCCGGAGGAAGACAGGAACACGGCTCCCGCCGTCATCAGCGCGGCCACTCCGAGCCGCCGTCCAACGCCCACCTGAAATCATCCCCTTGTATCACTAAAGCCCAGACCAACGGACCATAGCGCACGAACCTCTCATCTCCCATCAAGGGTTATAAAGAGGTAATCCATTGGCAAACTGTTTAGAGTGACCGGGTGCCCGAAAAGTTGCATCCCAACATCGAGAAGGTCGCCGCCGCCCTGCGCGAGCACGGAGTCGCCGGCGAGATCACGGTGTTCGCCGAGGCCACCCCGACCGCGGCGACCGCCGCCGCGCAGCTCGGCTGCGAGGTCGGCGCCATCGCCAACAGCCTGATCTTCGACGCCGACGGGGAACCCCTACTCGTCCTCACCAGCGGCGCCCACCGGGTGGACACCGGTCTGATCGCGGAGACGACCGGCGCGGCGAGGGTACGGCGGGCCACCCCCGACTTCGTCCGCGTGGCCACCGGGCAGGTCATCGGCGGCGTCGCCCCGATCGGCCACCCCGCCCCCATCAGGACACTGGTGGACGTCTGGCTCGACAGGTACGAGGTGGTCTGGGCGGCTGCCGGTCACCCGCACACGGTCTTCCCGACCTCTTTCGCCGAACTGGTCCGCGTCACCGGCGGGACTCCGGTGGAGGTGGAGCGGTGATCCCCGCCCGGCTCGGCCCACCGGCCTGAGATATGCGAAATACTTGGCGAAATCCCCAACAGCGCTTGGATCCCGCCGGACGGCCCCCGCCGGGTCGGCCCTGCTAGGGTGCGTTGCGTGATCGGCCTGCGACGGATCGGCCCCGACGAGTTCACCGCGCGGCTGGACGTGGTCCTCGACATCTACACGGCGGCGATGCGCCCACCCGCCGATCAGCTCACCGGGCGGAAGGCGATCATGGGAAACCACGCCGTCCACCCGGGGTTCACCTGCCTGTTCGCCGAGCGCGCCGACGGGACGCCGGTGGGAGTCGCCTACGGTTTCCACGGCGCACCCGGGCAGTGGTGGCACGACGTCGTCCGCCGGGCGATGACCGAGCAGAACGGCGCGGAGAGCGCGAACGGCTGGCTCGGCGACGCCCTGGAGATCGCCGAGGTGCACGTGCACCCCGACCATCACGGCGAGGGCATCGGCCGGGCGATGGTCACCGGCCTGTGCGAGGGGCGCCCGGAGCGCACCGCCGTACTGTCCACCCGTGACCAGGCGACCGCGGCGCGGCACCTCTACCGCAGCATCGGCTTCGCGGACCTGCTCACCCGGTTCGTCTTCCCCGGCGGCTACGAACGGTACGCGATCGTCGGAGCCGTGCTCCCCCTATCCCCGGCCTCCCGCCCCCGGGGATAGCCCGCGCGGTCAGACGGCCAGACGGGTGGGCTCCGGGGCGACGTCGAGGGCCTGGAAGACCTCGCGGGTCGCACTGGAGCGGTTGAAGGTGATGAAGTGGATCCCGGGCACGCCCTCGTCGAGCAGGGTCTGGCACAGCTCGGCGGCGTGCTCGATGCCCAGCCGGCGGACGGCGGCCGGATCACCGGCGACGGCCTCGAACCTCGCCGCCACCTCGGACGGGAACGGCGCTCCCGACAACTGCTCGGACCGGGCGATCGTGCTCATCTGGGTGACGGGCATGATGCCGGGGATGATCGGGGTGTCGCAGCCCCTGGCGGCCACCCGGTCACGGAGCCGGAGGTAGTCCTCGGCCCGGAAGAACATCTGGGTGATCGCGTAGTCGGCGCCCGCGCGGCACTTGCGCACGAAGTGCTCGGTGTCGGCCTCCATCGAGGCCGACCGGGGGTGCTTGTAGGGGAAGGCGGCCACTCCGACGCAGAAGTCGCCGGACTGGCGGATCAGCCGGACCAGTTCCTCGGCGTAGAGCACCCCCTCGGGGTGGCGGACCCACTCGCCGGTCACGTCGCCGGGCGGGTCGCCCCGCACCGCGAGAATGTTGCGCACCCCGGCCCCGGCGAACCGGCCGACCAGGTGGCGCAGCTCGCGGATGGAGTGGTTGACGGCGGTGAAGTGGGCCACCGGGGTCAGCGTGGTCTCGTGGGCGATCCGCTCCACGATCTCGACCGTGCGGTCGCGGGTGCCGCCGCCCGCGCCGTAGGTGACCGAGACGAAGGTGGGACGGAGCGCCTCCAGCTCCCGGATGGCCCGCCAGAGCTGCCGCTCCCCCTCGTCGGTCTTCGGTGGACCGAACTCGAAGGAGAACGACCGGCCACCGGCCGCGAGAAGCTCGCGGACGGTCGGCACACGATCGGGAAGGACGGACGGGCGACCCAGAGCCATCAGGTCCTCCCGAGGGGACCGTCGACTTTGGGCGACGGGGGAGTCGGGGGCGGAAGGGCCGCCCGGGCCCGGGCGTGTGGTGACCTGTCCGGTCCGCGCATGAGATCTCCGTTCGTCGTGCGTCAGGTGTGCGTCATTGTTGTAATGGTCGTGTGACCCGTCAGGTGCGTACCTTCCCCGGCGCGGCGTGCGGCCTCGGATACCGCGTGGTGTGGTGCCCGAGGTGTCGCCGCCCGGTTCTCGGCGGCCGGGTGAGGGCCCGCCTGAAGGAGCTGATCCGCGCCAGAGCCGACGAGCACGGCCGGGAGAGCGTGGCGTTTGAGGTGATGCCCGGCCGCGTGCGCCGTCCGTCAGGCCGCGCCCGGGGAGCTCGCCGTGGTACGTGGCCGGCCGGTTCAAGGGGTTCACCTCCCGCCGTCTGCGCGCCGGGTTCCCCTGCCTGCGCTCCCGGCCGCCCGCCCTGTGGTCACAGTCGCACTTCGCGGCCACCGCCGGAGCGGTGTCCGCGCGGACGGTGCGGCGCCACGTCGAGACGCGGTGCGAGGGCGCTGCCCAGGGGGGCGGCCGTGCGTAGGTCCTACAGGTTCCTGCTGCGCCCGACCCGCCACCAGGCGGCCGCGCTCACCGCGTGCCTGGACGATCACCGCGTCTTGTACAACGCCGCGCTGGAGCACCGGCGCACCGCTTACCGCAGGGCGGGGGTGAGTGTCCGCTACGGCGAGCAGTCGGCGGAGCTGAAGGAGATCCGCAGGGCGGACCCGGATGGTCAGGGGCGTTGGTCGGCGGGTTCGCAGCAGCAGACGCTCCGCCGTCTCGACAGGGCGTTCGCCGCGTTCTTCCGCCGCGTCAAAGCGGGCCG
>NZ_JBSGCR010000045.1:0-34801 GCF_053601935.1 Streptosporangium sp. NPDC004631
CAGAACACCCACGGTGACCTCCACCGGGGAGACCTCCCGGTCACGGATCAACTCACCCACCCGGGCCAGCGACAATCCAGCGAGTTCAGACATCGGTTCAGGTCTCACTCTCGACGCGGCTGTCGCCGCGCACCAGATTCAGGGCGAAGACGCCGATCACCACGGCGCTGAGGACCATCAGGGCCAGCGAGATCGGACGGCTGAAGAAGATGGAGAAGTCACCCTGGGACAGGGACAGGCTCTGCCGGAGGCTCTTTTCGATCATCGGGCCGAGGATCAGCGTGAGCGACATCGGCGCGAGCGGGATGTCGAGCCGGCGGCAGGCGACGCCGACGAGGCCGAAGAAGAGCATGACACCGGCGTCGAAGACCTCGCCGCGCAGGGCGATCGAGCCGACGATGGCCATGACCAGGATGAGCGGGTAGAGCACCTTGTAGGGCACCTTGAGGATCTTCACCCACATCGGGATCAGCGGCAGGTTCAGGATGATCAGGATGACGTTGCCGACGTAGAAGCTCGCGATGACGGCCCAGGCGAAGTCCGGGTGCTCGCTGAACAGCAGCGGACCCGGGCTCAGGCCGTTCATCAGGAAGGCGCCCATCAGCACCGCCAGGGTGGCCGAGCCGGGGATGCCGAGCGTGAACAGCGGGATCATCGAGGCGCTGGCGTAGGAGTTGTTGGCGGTCTCCGGGCCGGCGACGCCCTCCACGGCACCCTTGCCGAAGCGCTCGGGGTGCTTGGAAACCTTGCGCTCCAGGGCATACGACAGGTAGGTGGGGACCGCGGCGCCGACCCCGGGGATAAGACCGAGGAGGAAGCCCAGACCGGTACCGCGGCCGATGGCCGGCATCGACTTGCCGACGACGCGCCACTCCGTGCGCTTCGCGACCCGCTGCGGCCCCTGCGCGCTGCCACCGCCGCCGAGGTTGAGCAGGATCTCGCTGACGCCGAACAGGCCCATCAGGACCGGCACGAAGTCGAGGCCGTCGAGCAGCTCGGGCATGCCGAAGGTGAACCGGGGCTCACCCGCGACCGGGTCGATGCCGACCAGGCCGATGAGCAGACCGATGCAGGCCGCGATCACCGCGCGCTTGAGGGACTTGCCGCCGAGTCCGACGACGAGGGTGAGCCCGAAGATCATCAGGGCGCAGAGTTCCGGCGGACCGAACTTCAGGGCCATGCTCGTCAGGGGGATGGCGAGCAGCACGAGGCCGAAGCTGGCGATGGTGCCACCGATGAACGAGCCGACCGCCGAGACGGCGAGCGCGGTGGCCGCGCGCCCCTTCTTGGCCATCTGGTAGCCGTCGATGCAGGTCACCGCGGAGGCGACCTCACCGGGGGTGTTGATGAGCACCGAGGTGATCGTGCCGCCGTACTGGGCGCCGTAGTAGATCGCGGAGAGCATGATGATCGCGGCGATCGGATCGAGCCCGATGGTCATCGGAATGAGCATCGCCGTGGCGGCCGTCGGCCCGACACCGGGCAGGACTCCCACCGCGGTGCCGATGAGGCAGCCGATCAGGGCGAAGAGCAGGTTGTACGGCTCCAGCGCGGTGCCGAGGCCGTCGATGAGGTAACCGAGGGAGTCCATGGATCACAGCCCCCAGATGCCGGTCTGAAGCTCAACGTCCAGCAGTTCGGAGAAGAGGTAGAACGAGCCGAGGCTGATCGCCAGCGCCAGCGCCAGCGCGTGGAGGACACGCATCCGCTCGACGACGGCCAGTACGAAGAACACGAGCAGGCCGATCGAGATCCGGAAGCCGAGGACGCTCATGAGCATGAGCGACACGACGAGCGCCGAGACGACGAGGACCGGGCCGGGAACGCCCCCGAACGGGGTGCGTGGTCTCTCCCGCGCCTCGCGGATCGCGACGTGGGTGACATCCGGGTCGAGGTCCGCGGAGGGACCGCCCGTGGTGTCGCCGGGGACGGGCGTGAAGGACCGCCCATCCGTGGCGGGCGGACGGGAGCCGTCGACCTCAGGGGCCGGGTCGTCCGTCGCGGCCTCGGCCGCGACGTCGGGGGCGCGCACCAGTTCGACGGTCAGGGCCACCGACAGGGCCAGCAGGAGACCGCCGACGACGAGGGGGAAGAAACCCGGGCCCGGACCGAGGTCGGTCCAGACGTCACGCTGCAGCGAACCGATGATCGTCGCTCCGGCGAGGGCGACCAGCAGCAGGCTCAGGAAGCGGGGAACCCTGGTCATCAGGGTGCCTCTTGGTCTGCAGTGTCCATCGCGTGACGCGTGGCCGGTCCGGTGAGCCGGCCGCGGTGGACGAGCCGGCGCCCGGCCCGGAAGACGTCGAGCTCACCGAAGAGCGGCTCAAGGCCGACGGAGACGTCGCCGTCGGCCAGGACCAGGTCGGCGAGCCTGCCGACCTCGATCGTCCCGTGGTCCGCGTCGATCCCGAGAGCCGTGGCGGCCCGCCCGGTGACCGAGTGGATCACCTCGGGGATCGTCATCGAGATCTGGGAGGTCAGGAACGACATCAGGTGCGGCAGGTCGTCGAAGGGCGTCATCGTCATACCGGCGTCGGTGCTCGCGACGAGCTTGACGCCCGCCTCGCGGAAGTTGCGCAGCACCTGAATGCGCTTGTCGCGCAGGTCTCGCTGCTGGAGCTGACGCGGGGTGAGGAACCCGTCGATGGCCTGCTCGGTGCGCCACCGTTTGGCCATGCCGAGGCTGATCGGGATGCCGGCGTCGAGGATCTGCCCGGCCAGCTCGGCGTCGAAGCGGATGTCGCCCTCGGCGTCGAAGAACTGGACGTGCTCAAGGCGGTGAATGCCGGCCTCGACGGCGTTGCGAATGCCGGGGGTGCCGTGGACATGGGTCGTGACCCGGATCCCGCCGCGCTCGGCCTCCTCGATGACGGTGCGAAACTCCTCGACGGTGTACTGCGCGAGGGCCGGGTTCGAGCCCATCGTCGACCCGCCGCCGGTGCCGAAGAGCTTGATGAAGTCGACGCCGCGCTTGACGAGCGTGCGGGTCGCCTTGCGCAGTTCGGCGACGTCGTCGGCCTCGATCGAATACCAGTGAAAGTGCCCACCGGTGATCGAGATGCCGAGGCCGGTCGTCATGATCCGCGGGCCGAGGACCGAACCGGCGAGGATCGCGTCGCGCACGTCGAGGGTGACGTAGTCGCGGCCGCCGCAGTCGGCGAGCGTCGTGACCCCGGCCCGCAGGGCGTCCTGCGCGTGGCTCAGGACCTCCATGGCCAGGCGTTCGGTGCTGACCTGGAGGGGGTCGTAGCGGCCCGGACGCTCCGGGTCGGCGCACAGGTGGACGTGGCTGTCGATGAAGCCGGGAAGCAGGGTCCGGCCGGTACCGTCGATGACCTGGCTGACCGTCACGTCCTGCGGCTCCGCGGACGCGTCGCCGACCCAGCCGATCCGCCCGTCGGTCACGTGCACCGACGAGGCGGCGCGGGCGGTGCCACCGGTCCCGTCCAGAAGCGTCACGTTCCTGATGGCAAGGGTTGACATGGGGTACTCCAGGTTCTTCTGTGCGCATCGGGGATTCGTTTGGGTGACCGTATGGCGCGCCGAAAGAACGGGCCAGACACGCCCGGTATGACATTTGGGGTGACCCCCGAGCGGACCCGATCAGCCACGGTCACACCGGGGCCGTCCCCCGGGTCTCCCCTGGAGGCGTCGTGGCAGAGCCTATGCGGCCAAAAGCGGTCCGGAATCCACAAAAGTCCTGCTCAGCACGGGCCGGGCCGTGCTCCGTGAGCGGCTCCGCACCGGACGGCTACGCTCCTCAGGCGGGCCCGTACCCGGCTGGTCCCAGCCTCGGCCGTCACCCGCCACATCGCCCTTCTCACATGAGCGCACCGGCGAGATGCCCGGCGAGGGCGGGCCGGGGTCGAGCGGTCTTGGACCTGCTCCCGCTCAGCGCGGCACCACAAGGTCGACCAGGCGCAGGAACTCGGGGGTCGGCCGGACCCTGATCTCCCGCCAGAGCAGTTTCTTGAACGCCTGTACGGCACGGACCGCCTCGGCGAGGTTGCCCTCGGCGAGGTGGATGCGGACGACCAGCCTCTGGGAGCTCTCCCGCAGCGGCTCGTACTCGACGGCGCTCAGCGCGAGGTCCAGCGCCCGGCCGTAGGCGCCGCGGCCGAGCTGCTGCTCGGCGAGGGCCTCCAGGGTGTGCAGCTGGAGCTGGCGGACGCGCTCACGGACGACGACGACCCATTCGTCGTACCAGCCGGGCAGCAGCACGCCGTACGGCGGCGGCCAGGGGCCGTCCGCCTCGGCCTGTCCCGGCTGTCCCGTGTGCAGCCGCCTGCTCAACGCCTGCAGCTCGTCGACGTCGACCCGGACGCGCGGGTGCAGTCGCATGGAGGGGCCACCGGCGACGATCAGCCCCGGGCAGGCCCTGCCGGCCCGCCACAGGGTGGTGCGGAGGTCGGCCTGCGCGCGTGCCTCCGTGGAGTCGGGCCACAGGCTGCCTGCGGCGAAGTCTCGGGTCGCGGTGCCGTGCAGACCGAGGAAGGCGACCAGCCGCCGGGCGCTGTGCGGCAGGTCGCCCCACCGCGCACCCGCCGTTTCGCCGCGTGCCGACACCTCGAAGGCGCCCAGCAGACGCAGGCTGGCTGACCCCTCCGGCCGCGCATCGTACGCCGCGACAGCAGGTGTGCTGTCCATCGGGCGCCCCTCCCATACACGAACGGGTTCCATGGTTTTATGCTGCCAAGAGAAGGCTGTCAATAGAGCGCCACTTCGGCCAGCCATTCTCGGAGTTTTTCGACGACTTCCTGCTGACTGGCGGTCACGAAGGAGACGGGAGGCGCCTCGGAATTCAGTCCGGAGACCATGATTCGGGCACGAAACCGGTCATGGCCTGGCCCTTCGAACCAGACTCTGACCACGAACAGGTCCGCCCGCTCGTCCATGAACCCCACCTTGCACCGGCCATATAACCCATTCATCACCGTAACATTTGCATTTATCCGAGTAACGCTCCGGCGATAGTCGTACGACGTCCAAAAACGTCCCTCTTTGCGAAATTCAGTACGGCTCAGCCGTATCTGGTCAGTTCCGGATGACGGCGCAGCGCCTCCCAGGTCTTGCGGTCGGGGCCGTAGCCGTCGGCGCGTGACCCGTCCTCACCGCGCTCGCGCATGACGGCGCGGAGTTCGGCGACCAGCGCGTCCCACTGCGTGTAGAGCGGCCTGAGCCTGTTGAGCGCCTGGATGACGGAGATGACGTCCGGGCCTCGATACCACGGCGGATGGTCGAGTTCCCTGCGCACCTCGGCGAAGATCGCCGTCTCGCGCTCGCGCAGCGTCAGCGCGGCGGGGATCAGGCTCTGAATCCTGGCGTTGCGCTCCTCCGCCGCCTGGACGTCGGGGGTGGGCCCGATCGCGGCTGCGGGCCTGGCCGCCGGTTCGCCCGGCGCGAGCGCCGCTTTCAGCCTGCGCAGCTCGGCGCGGATCTCCGTCTGCTTGCCGCCGATCCTGCGCAGCATCTCGGCCACCGCCGCCACATCGGAGAACTGCTCGGCTGCGGCCGTGATGGCCCCGGCCGCCTTGGCGAGCCTGGCGTTGTCGGCGTTCAGGCCCGCCTGAGCCTCCTCGAAGGCTCCGGCGGCGGCGCGGGCCCTGAGCCGGGCGACCCGGTCACCCACCACGACGGTCTCGAACGTCTCCCGCTCCTTGGCCAGTTCGGACGGCCAGTCGTAGCGCACGCCGCCCTCGGCCTGGCCCTGCGGGCGGACCACCGCCTGCACGGCGTCGGACGCCTGGTCGTTCTCGGCGGCGTACTGGGCGAGCGCGCGGCTCATCGCCTCCCGGTCCCCGCCGCCGGCGGCGATCCTGCGGCCCAGTCGCTGCCACTCCTGGAAGCTCTGGTTCACCCGGCCCCGGAAGGCGCGGTCCCATCTGCCCCGCTCCCGGGAGGCCGCCGCGATGGCTCCGAAGTCGTCGTCCGACAGCTTCATCCCGATCACCTCGGTGCGGGACTGCAGCAGCTTGGTGCCACCGGTGACCAGCCCGATCGCACCGGCGATGGGCGTCTTGTCCGCGGCCGAGGCCAGTGCGCGGGCCGAGGCGCCGAGGTCGGTCTCCGACGTCGTGGTGCTGACGTCACCCGTGGCCTTCTTGTCGGGGCCGACCGCGGCGGTGACGGCCTGCTCGGTCCGGTAGCCGAGCTTGGGACCCGAGGCCACCCCGACGTCGATGCCACCGCCGGAGGATCCGGTGAACTGCCTGCGCCTGCCCTCGGCGTCGGCGACCACCTTCTCCGCGTAGGCGTGGGTGGTCGATATCGACGCCTCCGCCCCGGCGATGCTCACCTTGGGGGTCAGCGTCGTCGACCATCCGGTGCTGAATCCGGTGCCCTCCACCCTGGCCGGGTCCAAGGAGGCGAGAGCGCCCAGCCCGGCGGCGTCGTCGACCGCGAGTATCCGGTCGAACCTGGGCCGGTAGTCCGGATCGCCGGGGTTCAGGCGGAAGGTGACCGATCGGCCCTCCGATGTCCTCCTGCCGTAGCCGAGGCCGCCGCCCACGACCCCCGAGGAGCCGGACGCCCCGATGGACCCGGCGGTCTCCGACACCACCTCGACCGTGACGAGCACGGCCCCGTCCTTACGCGCCACGGTGCGCTTGAGCGACCTGCTCCTGCTGTAGGAGACCTCGGCGCCGACGGGCGACCTGCCCGCCGAGGTCGCGCCGAGGGAGCCGCCGGCGCCCTTCTGGACCTCCAGGGTCGCCTGGTCGCCCTCGGCGAGCCCGGCGGCCTCCCCGGCGGACGACGCGGCGCCCAGGGTGGTGAGCAGTCGCCGCGCCTCGGCGACGCCCCCGCGCGCGACGAGATCGACGACCCGCAGTTCCTTCTCCGCGCCCCCAGCCCCCTCGCGGGCCAGATCCCCGAGGTAGCGTCCGGTCTCCTCGGCGGTGAACCGGTGGACGAAGGTGCCGGTTATCGACCCGGTGAGCGACACCGACCCGCTCGCCGTACCCCTCTGCCCCGCTCCACCGCCCAGTGTGCCGGACGCGCCGACCGTGATGGTCACCGTCAGCTGGTAGCGGGGCGGATCCGCCCCTTCCACCCGCGTGGCGTTCACCACCACCCGGGCGTTGCCGGCGATCGACCTGGTCGTGGTGAAGCCCTTGCCGTACGCCGTGGTCCGCTGCGCGCTCGCCGACCCCAGCCCGCCGACCCCCTCAGGGCCCGCGACGACTCCGCCTCCCGCCTTGTAACCGGTCTGCGTCCCCTTCTGGAGGTTGCCCCCCTCGTCGAAGGTCCCCCGGGTGACGTCCCTGCTCCCGGTGACCGCCAGGTTGCCCTCCCCCCGCGTCACGGCCGTCCCGGTCGCGCTCCTGGTCCCGGCACCACCGCTCTCCTGGAACCGCTCGGTCTTGGACGAGACCTCCCCCCACCCCGCGGTGGTCGCCGTCGTCGTCACCTTCCGCCCGGCCCCGCCGCTCTCCTCAGCGGTCCGCCTCCTGGTCACCTTGCCGAGGTCCCCCGAGGTCTCGACACTCGGCTTCTCTCCCCCGAGAGCCGCCGCCTTGGGCGCTTCCGCCTTGGGGACCGCCGCCTTGGGCGCTTCCGCCTTGGGAGCCGCGATCCCCGTCTTCTGCGGAGCGGTCACCTGCGGCGGCGTGTCCGGTTTCGGCTTGGCCTGGGGCGCCTGGGGCGCCTGGGGCCTCGCCTGTGCCCTCTGAATGATCTGAGCGTCGGCCTCCCCCGCCTCTCCCCCCTCCGCCTGCGGTGCCTCCGTGTTCCGCGGCGGGGGCGCCTGCGGTTTCGCCGGGGCCGGGGATGCTCCGGAACCGCCGGGCGGGGCCCCCTCGGGCCGGGTGGGGCGGCGTTTCTCGACGACGGGTTCGGGTCCCGGCGGCTTGGGCGGAAGCTTCTTGATCGCCTCCAGCGCCGGGGTGGTGTTCGACGGGACGTGTTCGCGCAGCGGGTCCTTGGCTCGGGCGGTGCCGGTGGTGGCACCGGCCACGCCGAGCTTGGCCGCGCAGTGCGGGCATATGTTGGAGCTCGCGCCGACCGCGACGAGCTTGAGGCCGTACTTCGCGGCGTGGGCGGCCAGGCGCGCCTCCGCGTCCTTGAGCGCCTGCTGCGCCGTACGCCTGCGCTTCAGCCCGTCCTCCCCGGCGGTGTCCCCGCCCTCGTGCTGGTCGACGAGGTGCGGACCGGACGTGGGCGCGACCTCGGGCGCCTTGGTGGACGCGGGATCGGTCTTCGGCACGACCCCCGACGCGGGTACCGGCTCGGACTTCGGTGCGGACTCGGGCTCGGGCTCATGGGCGAGCGCGAGTGCCGACCCGGGCGCGGGTGTGGGCGCGGAGGTCACGGCCGGGGTGGGCGTGGCGGGGGTGGGCGTGGCGGGGACCGGGGCGGGCTTGGAGCCCGGCGCGGGTACGGCCTGCGCGGGCGCGGGTACGAGGGTGAGCTTGGGCTTGGGCTTGGGGGCGGGGGGCTCCGGCTTCTGGCGTGTCCCGCGTACGGCCTTGACCCACTGTTCCTGCGGTCCCAGGTCGACGAGCTTGCGGCGGTTGCCCTTGGTGGTGGTGACGAGCTGGTGGAGGTTGCCCTCCTCGTCCACGGCGTAGCCGATGGCGACGGTGACGTCGCCCCGGATGGACCCCTCGGCCGCCGCGCGCCGCTCTTCGGGGGTGCGCGGGTCGACGGCCGCCCCCTTCCCCTCCTTCTCCGCCTGAACGGCCTTCGCCGCCTGGGCCGCCTCCCACCGGTCGAGGCTCTTCCGGACGACGCCCTCCATCAGCTCGGACGCCCGCAGGTCGGCGGCGTCCTGGAATTCCCTCAGCCGGGCGTACGCCGCGACGTCCTCCGGGTTCGCGGGACCGCCCGTCTCCTCGGCCATGGCCAGGCCGACCGCCGCGCTTCCGCGCACGACCGCGGGACCGGTTCCCTGGGCCGCAGCGTGGGCCGCGGCCTCAAGTCCGGCATGGCGGGTCGGATGCGGACCCGCGCCGCCTCGCTGCTGGATGACGTGGGCCAGCTCATGGGCGAGCAGGTGCCTGCCGTCGGGAGTGTGCGGGGCGAACCTGCCGGGGCCGAACACGATCTGCTCACCGACGGTGTACGCGCGGGCGCCCAGTTCGCGCGCCGACCGCGCGGCCGGGCCGTCGGAGTGCACTCTGACCTCGCTGAGATCATGCCCGAACCGTTCCTCCATGGCCGTGCGCGTCACCGGGTCCAGCTGCTCGCCCCGCCGGGCTAGCTCCCTGCGCGCGGCGGCCGGGACCCGCGGGGGGACGGGCCCGGGGCGTCTGGCGCGCTCGTTGACCGCCATGACCGGCCGTCACAGGCCGCGGGTGAGCGGGAGGGCGAACGACGTCCGCCAGCCGGTGACCCCGTCGCCCTGGACGACGGCCAGCGGCGCGTAGTGGTAGGCCACGCCGTGCGGGCCGCTGCCCTGCGGGTGGCGCCAGATCACGTCGCCGAGCGTACGGCGGGCGGGGAAGACCCAGTAGTCGCCCGTACGGTACCGGTGCGGATTGCCTCGCTCGCCGGTGAGGAACCGCACCTCGACACCCCGCTCCAGCGGGATCCATCCCGCGTCCCTCCTGGCCGCGGACGCCTCGGTCACCGGGACGGCCCCGTCGGGGGACTTGTCCGGCGGCGTGTGGTCCCAGCGGCGCAGGTACGGGTGGCGTCCACGCTCGGTCGGGGGCGGCGGCGCGTCCAGGGTCACGGTCGACAGGTCCACGTCGAGGTCGACCACCTTGCGCAGCGGCGGCGCGGGGCGGGGCAGGCCGAGCTCACGGCGGAGCGAGACGGCGTCGTCCACGATCTCCACCCACTGGCCGATCTCCAGCGTGGTGTGCCGGTCGCGCCCCAGGCTGCTCACCTGGACCACGGGCCCTTCACGTGCCAGGATCGGGTAGATCACCGAGCCGTTATCCCGTGACCAGGCGAAGCTCGCCCCCTCGCGAGCCGTACCCCCGCTGCGGATCTCCACCCGGTAGAGCTGGTTCTCCCCGGTGTACTCGGCGTCGGACGGCGCGGCGCACGGGTCGTCGTCGGCCTCCTGCGGACGCCTGGCCCGCACCTGGAGCACTCCCGTGTGCTCCATCGACGCGGCGGCGGCGATCCACTCCTGGACCCAGGTCTCCAGCGACACGTCGCCCGCCGGCACGGGTACGGCGCGGACCTGCCAGACCACCTGGGCGCGGCTGCTCGTGTCGGGGTGGTGCAGGCCGAGCGCGGGTTCGTGCAGCCAGGGGGCCTCCACCTCGGTGACGTGCCGCTCCCAGACCTTCAGGTACACCAGGTACCTGCCCCTGGGCAGCTTGTCGTCGCCCGCGACGTCCATCACGGCGTGCGGCTGCCTGGCGTAGGAGGTGCCGGCCGGGTTCTCCACCCCGATGCCGTCCACGTAGTAGCGCCCCGCCCCGATGGTGAAGTCGGCCGCGGACGGGTTGTCGACGGCGAAGCCCAGGTGCGGCCCCGCGGGCCCGGCGTAGGGCCCCATCAGGTCGGCCAGCGCGCCGCGCAGCCGGTGCAGCAGGATCGCGGCCTGCTCGTTGCGGTTGGCGTCCAGACCGACCCTGCCCTGCAGGTCGAAGACCATCGAGTAGTTGCGGTCCGGTGAGAAGGTGATGTTGGAGAAGTCCCCGTGCACGGCTGCCTCTCTAGGTGGCGGTGATGACGGCGGCGTCGACACCGAGGGGGATGAACTCGTCCAGGTGGTCGACGAGGTTGGCGAGTCGCCGCGCCTGGAACAGGTCGTGGAAGGCGCCCATCTCGGCGCCGTCCCCCGCTCCCGCGCGGATGGCGTCGGCGCAGGTCTCGTGGAGCCGGCAGTAGGCGGGCGTGCCGTACCTGACGCTGGTGAACCTGGGCCGCAGCCGGTTCTCCGAGTCGGGCGGGCAGCGGTGGCGCGGCGGGCCGCCGTGCCCGGCGTAGGAGGCGTAGGAGTGGCGCACGCAGCCGACGTCTCGCCTGGCCACGTGCAGGCAGCCGGTGACGATGGTGTCCTCGGCGAGCCTGAGCAGGTAGACGCGCACCTCGCCCAGCACGGTGCACCGGCGCAGCGTCAGGTCGGCGTAGGCGTTCCTGGCCTCCACGCCCGTCACGGCCGCCAGCTCGCGGTCGGTCGCGTCGATGATCGAGTCGTGGGCCTCGACGATGAGCGGCTCGCTCGCGGTCTCGTCCTGGTCGACGAAGATCGTGCCGACGATCGACCGCTCGACCCGCAGCCGGGCGGTGGTGCGCCGCAGCTCGATCGACGGCTCCTCGCCGTGGCGGGGCCCGCATCGGTGATCCAGCTCCCAGCCGGGCACGAGCGTGCAGTGCCTGATCGTCACCTCGCCCACCTGCCCGGTGATGTCGACGCTGCGGCCCGACACCACGAGCCCGTCGAGTACCAGGCGCGGGCGGCGCGCGGCCGGTGGCGGGCAGTCCGCCGCCGTCCCCGGCGGCGGGTTCTTGGACCTGGCCCGCACCGAGAGCGCGTCGAACCGGTTGGCCTTCTGGTTGAGCAACCTGATGACCGGGCGCTGGTACGGCGCGGCCCGCACCTCCAGCCGGTCGTCCAGGTCCAGCTCGACGCGGAGCGCCTCGGTGTAGTCGGCCGAGTCGACGATCTCCACGAGGACGTCGCACAGGGACGGGTCCTCGGCCTTGTCCTCCTGCCACCGCTGGAGCGCGGCCGTGATCGAGCCGTACCCGCCGCCTCCCACGACGTACCGGCGGCGGGTACCGACCGGCGTGGTCGCCCTGGCGTAGGCGCCGCCGCCCATGCGGTCGCCGAAGCCGTGGCACCAGCTCACCCAGACCCCCTCCTCCGGCGCCTCGTCCGGGGGGAAGGCGATCCTGCCGAGCACCGGGTCCACGACCACCTGACCCGACCGGGCGCGGTAGCCCCAGTCGCTCAGGTCGGCGCCGACGATCCGGCTCGCGGGAACCGGGTTGTCGAGGGTGTCGCGCCAGATCTGCAGGGCGCGCCCGGGACCGTAGTACTCGGTCACGGCCGCGGCGAACTCCTCGCGGCTGATCGGCTGCGGCACGTCGGCCGGTCCCGACAGGTGGGCGGGCGCCGGTCCGGTCACCGGCCGGGCGAACAGCTGGGTGTCGATGCCCAACACGTTGACCAGGTACCGGCTGTAGCGCTGGTCGACGCAGAACGCCGGGGCCCGGGTGACCGGGAAGGACAGCAGCCGCCAGACGTACAGCGCCAGGCCGGGGATGTTGTGCAGCCCCCGGGTCAGCTCGCTGTTGATCCGGCGCACGTCGGGGAGCCTGGGGGCGGTGTCGAAGGGCCCGCCGATCCGCTCGCAGGCGACGACGTCGCGCACGTCGAAGGTGGCAGGCCGGTCCAGGAGGACGTGCCGGACGTGCTGGTCGCGCACCAGCGTCCGGTAGGTCTCCACGGCCCGCGCCGGCAGGCCCGCGCTGTCGGACGCGAGCCGTTCCAGCGCGGCGGCGGTGCCCTTGCGGCGGCGCGCGGCCACCGCGTCGGCGACCTCCGCGCGCGACACGCCGTCCCCGTCGACGCCGACCAGCGCGGCGATGTACGGTACGACCCAGTCCTCACAGGTCTCGATGAACCAGTTGTCGTACCAGGCGTCGAGGTCGTCCTCGATGACGCGCACCTGCTCCTCGACGACGCGCAGCAGCGCGCGCAGCGGGTGACCCCGCTCCTCGTCACGACTGCGGTGTACGGCGGGCAGCAGCGCCGCCAGCTCGTCACGGGTCATCGGGCCACCTCCACGTGCAGGACGACGAACCCGTCCAGACCAGGTGTGATCACCACGAGGTCGGCGGGGTCGATGTGGACGCCGTCGGCCGCCGTCCTGGCCGGCCCGGCGGGTATCCGGTCGGCCACCCCGGTCACCGAGGCGGCGTCCGCGGCGGCGGTGCCCCGGGTGGCGCCCAGCCGTACGACGTCGGCGAACGTGACGCCGGGCACGCGCTGGAGTACCGTGACGACCTCGGCGAGGTAGGCGCTGCGACCGAGCGCGCGGGCGTCGAACCCGAACGCCGACTCCAGTGCCGTGCGAGCCTGCGGGCCGACCAGCTCGGGGGCGCGGTCGGCGTCGATCCACACGCGCGCCTCCAGCACGACGTTCCACAGTGTGCGCGGCGCGGCGGCGACCGGCACTCCCGGGTCGCCGAAGCGGCGGCAGGCCGCGAGCAGGCCGCGCAGGAGGTCGGAGTCCTGCTCGATCGGCGCGTCGTCCACGCCCGCCACCGTCAGGTGGACCAGCTCGCGCCCACCCGCCACCAGACGGGTCGCCTCGGCCTTGCCGATGCCCGCGCGGGCCAGGGTGAAGTCCGCGTAGTCGCGCAGACCCACCAGCCGGTCCATGGCCAGGGTCGGCAGCGGCGTCCGGCCGCGCAACGCCTGGTCCGCGTCCTGGTCGGCGCCCCCACCGGCGCGCAGCGGGTTGGTCACGGCGCTGACGCCCAGAGGTTTGGTCTGCAGCTGGTTGAGCTGCCCCGCCCGCACGTTGCCCGCCCGGCCCAGGCCGACCCGGTACCGGAAGGCGACGTTGCCCGTGCCGGTGGGCAGTCGCGCGCCGCGCCCGCCGTCGCCGAACTCGACGGTCGCGCCGCCTTCGGCGTCCACGCTCACCTGGTAGGCCCGCTCCAGCGGACCCGCCCAAGCCAGTTCGGGGACCTCGTGCCAGGCGATCCCGCCGACCCTGACGGTCAACTCCGCCTCGGCGCCGTCGGCGTCGGGGGTGGCGACGTAGGTCAGCGGTCGCTGGCCGAGGGCGAAGCGCTGGCCGGCCGTACCGGCGTCACCGCTGCCGACGGCGGGTTCGATCTTCGTCTCGCCGTTGGTGGCGCGCACGACGTTCCCCCAGACCGTGACGGTGGAGCGGCGGTAGGTGCCGCGCAGGGGCGCCGCGAGGTCCAGGATCGTGTGGGAGCCGGCCCTGCGGGTCGCGAGCACCCGCGCGACCTCGCCCCCGGCGGCGGCGAGCGGGTCCGCACCGTCCGCGGCGGCGCGGAGATCCGTACCGCTCACGGCGGTGAGCCGGCCCACCTCCTGCGGCGTCCCGGCCACGATGATCCGGCGGCCGACGGGCATGTCCTGGATCACCACGCCGAGGTCGATGGAGCCGCCGGCGACGGGCTCGGTGATCGGTTCGTCGGCCGGCGTCAGGGGTTCGGCCTGGACGTGGAAGGTGTGGCCGCGCAGTTCGGTGAGGTGTCGCGTGGCGTCGCCGTCCCGGGCGGGGAACCAGGCCGACGCCAGCACGAGCGCGGTGACCCTGCCGGAGACGCCGTAGCGGGCCAGGCCCAGCGTGCGCACCTCTCTCACCAGGCTGACGTCCACGTCGCCGTCGCCGGACACCACCGCGATCCAGCTCCCGGCGAGGACGCGCGGGTAGTCGGCGTCGAGCGGGAGCAGGGTGCGCGGTCCCGCGTCGGAGTCGTACAGGCTCTCGTCGAGTTCCCAGTCCGGGTTGTCCGCCGCCGCGGCCATGACGCCGATCGGACGGCCGGAGGCGGCCGGCACCGGTTTGAGCGGGGCGGCGGCGCCGAAGGTGCCCGCCTTCACCCGCAGCACCTCCAGCCGGACGAACGCCGCCTCCCCGTCGTCACCGTCACCGTCCTCGTCACCGCCGTCGGCCGCGCCGCGCGGAAGCGACCGCAGCGTGGCGGCGGTCACCTGGGCGGTCAGATCGGTCTCCACCGACTCGACGACCCTCAGCACGGGCGATCCGTCGGTGAAGTGGAACAGCAGGCGGTCGTTGGGCGCGAGCCCGGTCGAGACCCCCTCGACGTACACCACCGGTATGCCGCTCACGTTGCAGCGGGTCAGCGACATCGGACGGCGCAGCCGGGGCCGCAGGGCGCCCCAGGAGGAGCGCGCGAGGAGGTCCTCGGCCGTCTCGAAGATCTGCGGCTTGCCGCCGGGGTCGGGGACGCTCTGGACCCTGCTGCCGTACGGCACCTGGACGGCCGGGTCGGCGGGGTCGGGGTCGAGTGTGTACGCCAGCCAGGCACCGGCCGCCAGCCCCGGCCGGGGGCGGTAGCCGACGAGCCCGGCCAGCTCCACCAGCGACCGCCGTTCCTTGGCTGTCCCCAGATAGCCCTCGTCGGCGATCCGTTCCTGGTAGAAGGCCAGGACGTCGCCGACGCAGGCCCACGCGTCCAGCAGCGCGAGCGCCGGGTCGCCAGGCGCGCGGGTGGTCAGCCCGGCCAGCTCCGGATGCTCGGACGACGCCAGCCGCTCGATCATCGTCGCCAGGAACGCCGCCCGGGTGCCCACGCGGACGCTCAGGCTCGACCGCCCGGGCGGATTGACCCTCGCCGACGGCGTCCCGGTGGCACACCGCCCGCAACATCCGGCCGTAGCCGGAGACATCCCCGTCGCACACCGCCCGCAACATCCGGCCGATGTCGGAGACATCCCGGCGGCACCCCCCTCACCACGGCTCATATCGGCTCACCGTCCTCCCACGAGATCCAGCGTCAACGTCCCCCCTGAGGGGATCTCCAGCGGGCCGAAGGCCAGGGCGCCACCGTCGGGTACGGCCGGGCCCGGCGAGGCCGCACGGGCCAGCCGGACGACGCTCGCCGACACGACCCCGGGCACCGCCATCGCCTCGGCGACGATCCGGCTCGTGTACAGGCCGGTGCCGAAGGTGAGGCGGTCGGGGTCGAACACGCCACCCGGCCCGTCGCCGAGCCCGGCCCGCAGTGCGATCATGACGGCGGCGCGGGGCGCGGCCGGCGCCAGGCAGACCCGGAGCCCGAGATCGACGGCGACCGGCCGGGGCGGGTCGACCCGCAGGTCGTGCCCGATCCGCCGCACCTGCTCCAGCCGGGCGCGCACCCTCTCCAGCGTGGGCTCATCCCCGCAACCGCCGCGCAGGGGGTCGACCGCCACATCGGCCTCGTACCAGCCGCCGGTCCAGGCGAGGTCGGTGGCCGCGCCCTGGACCCCCGGCTGGAGTGCGGCGATCGCGGCGTAGTCCTCGGCGGTGACCGCCCGTTCCAGGCGGTGCCGGTAGGCGGTGGGACCGAGCAGGCGGGCGTCCGCGACGGGTTCGGGGTCGATCCCGCCCGTGGCGGCCAGCGGGTTGCGCACGCCGGTCACCGGCACCGCGGTGGGACGGGAGACCACCAGATGGGCCACCGCCTCGGGGCCGACGTTGCCCGCCGTCCCGTTGCCGACCCGCAGCCGCAGGTCGAATCGCTGCCCCGGGGTGACCTGCCTGCCGTACTCGCCGTCGCCGAAGCGCAGGCGTGAGCCGCCCGCGTCGTCCACCTCGACCGTGACGTGCCGGTCCTCCGGTCCGCTGCCGATCAGGTCGGGCCGTACCGTCCACGTCTCCCCGCCCGAGGTGAGCCAGAGCTGGGCCAGTGCCGTGCGCGGGTCCTGGGTGAGCGCCGCCGACGCGGGACCGGAGACGGCGGGGTCCGACGGGTCGAGCCCGGCGTCGCCGCCCCAGGTGGCGTTGACCTCGGCGGCGTCGGCGGCGTCCAGCGGCACGCCGATGTGCGCCCGCGCGGTCAGCCTGGCCAGCCGGGCCGCCTCGCGTGCCCGCGGCACCGCCCCGGCAGGGGTGCGGGCCAGCGCCAGGGCCTGGCGGGCGGCGACGTCCGCCGGGAGGGGATAGGGCGCCCGGCGGGTGAGGGGGGCGGGCGGCAGCACCGGATCGAAGCGCGCCCGCACCGGATCGCGTCCGGGGCGCCCCGGCCCCTCGCAGCGCACCGCGCCGAGATCCCCCTCGGGTACGGCCAGCGCGCCGGCCTCGGTGCCGCCGTGGTCGACCAGGACCACGTTGCCCCTGGCGACGCTCACGTCCTCGATGAGGCAGCATTCCTCGCCGCCCACCGAGGCCAGGCACAGGGCGAACGTCAGGGCGTCCTCGCAGGCCCAGCTCACCCGGAGCAGCGGCTGGTCGTACACCGGGTCGTCGATCTCGTCCACGCCGGTCAGCCGTACGGCCTGCCGGTGCGTGACGTCCGCGTCGCCCGGCACACCGGTGAGCGGGCCGCGCACCTCCTCGAAGATCACCACATCGCCCGGGCGCAGGCCGAGCAGCCGCTCCGACCGTTTCTCGTCGCACCAGCCGTCCACCAGCGTCGCCGCCGTCGCGCCGCGCGGCAGGCGGCACTCCTCGCCGCCCCAGGTCCAGAGCCGGATGCGGTTGCGCGCGGGGCGCACGGCCAGGTCGCGCTCCAGCATCGGCTCGTACACCTGGTGGCCTCCGGGCGCGAGGCGGCGCAGCTCCCCGGCCGACACCATCGGGCGTCCGTAGAGCGCGGGAACGGCCGTCGCGAACCGGTAGGAGCCCGCGGGCAGGACACCTGCCTCCTCGACCTCCAGGTGCACCCAGGTGCGCGCGTTACAGCCGTCGTGCATCCGGTAGTCGACCAGCCGCAGGTGCCGCCGCACCGATGTGCGCAGCCGGGCCGTGCCCAGGTACGCCTCGGTGGCCACCGCGTCCTGCCGGTAGGAGAGCTGGTCGCCGACGTAGGCGAGCAGTTCGACGAGGGTGATCCCCAGGTCGGGTATCTGCCGGTCGGTCCAGGCGGGCGAGGTCAGGGCGAGCCGGTCCAGGATGAGCCGCCGGAAGCTCGCGTAGTCCTTGGCCAGGTAGTCGATGACCGCTTGGCCCTTCTCCCCCGGCGGGCAGGACGCGGTCGCGCCGCAGTCGCCCTCCTCGCCGCAGTCGCCGGTGAAGGTGAAGCCCGCCTGGCCGTACCGGGGATCGAAGCCCTCCATCCCGACCAGCGCCACCACGTACGGTGAGCGGTCCCCCAGCCGGTCGAGGTGGACGACCAGCTCGTCGTAGCGGCCCGCCAGACGCGACCCGATCACCTCGACGCCGACGGGCCGCACCGCCCGGCCGGGGCCTGTGACGGAGATGTTCTCCACGCCCGGCGCGGGCACGGGGGCCTTGCCGAACAGCAGCAGCCGCAGCGTGCGCGCCGCGTTGTCGGCCCGCACCCCGGCGATGCCGCCCAGCCCGGCGGCGCGGTCCCGCTCCCGCCTCTCGCGGGGCGGGCAGCCCCGGTCCGCCGTCATGGCCCGGTCCTCCGTTCGACGAGGACCGAGCGGGGCTCTCCGGTCAGCAGCAGCACGTAGGCGACCGACACCAGCAGCATCCCCTCGTCGGCCTGCACGTCCACGCGTTCGACCCGCAGGTCGTCGGGGAGCCACTGCTGCAGGGCGGCCTGGAGTGTGTACTCGACCGCCCCGGCCAGCTCGGCGCCGTTGGGCGCGAAGACCAGCCGCAGCACGCCGGTGCCGAAGTCGGGCCGGTTCACCCGCTCCCCCGGGATGGTGAACAGCAGCTGCTCGACCATGTCACGCACGTGGTCCTCGTCCGTCGTGGTGGCCGATCCGCCGTGCGCGTCGATGTGGAAGGGAAAGTCCAGATGGATGGTCATGCGCCCGCCGCCCTGAGCTGCACCGAGGTGATCACCGGGGTCCCCTGGGGGGCCTGGGCGGCCGACAGGCACAGCCCCGTTCCCGGCCCCGCGGGTTCCAGCACGACCGGCTTGCCGAGTACGAAGACCCGGGTGGACGCCGCCAGGGAGAAGTCGATCTTGACACATGGGCTCGGCGGGGTGGCCGAGGACAGCGCGCAGGGCGCGACGGCGACGAGGTCGCCGGTGGTCACCACCGGAGCGCCCCCCGCCAGCACCTGGGTCTGGCCGGGGGTGAGCGTGGCCTTGCCCTGGTGCAGGCAGGTGACCTGCGACGCGATGGTCAGGAGGAAACCCGGCATCGTCAACACTCCCCTCAGGCCGGCTTCACGATGAGCGCGCCGTTGTTGATGTTGACGAGCCCGACGAGGTTGATGTTCGCCGCGGTGATCGTCACGCCCGCGGTGTCGACCGTGATCGCCGCCGACTGGGACTGCAGCAGCACGCCGCTGCCCTTCATCGGCGCCACCGGGGCGTCGGACAGGGCGATCTTGCTCTTGCCTGTGGTCTCGACCAGGAAGGCGGGCGCCTTCGGGGTCAGCAGCCTGGCGGTGGCGGGCGTCTCGGCCGGGCCGCCCCAGAAGAAACCCACCCAGACGGGGTGGTCGGGGTTGCCCTGCTCGAACTCCACCCAGACGCCCGCCCCCGGCGGCGGCACGGCGAACATACCCATCTGCAGCCCGGCCAGCGGGACACACGGCATCGCCCACGACGACGGCAGCAGACCCAGCACGTCGGGCACGTTGACCAGCAGCCGCCCCCTGCCCAGCGGGTCGTGGTTCTCCAGCACCGAGCCCCGGTACTTGCCGTAGAAGCGCCTGCTGCCCGGCGGGTCGGCGTCCTCTCGCTCGGCCGGGCCGAAGAAGCCGGGGGACTCGACGTACCCCAGGTCGTCCATGTTCATAGCGACTCCTTATGGCAGCGGCAGGAACGCGTTGCGGGTCAGGGTGAACTGCTGGGTGTACGCGCCCCGCTTGATGTCGTGGGTGACGCTCTTGACGAAATAGGCGCCGTCGTAGCCGAGGCTCGCGCCGCGCACCGTGACGGGACGGCGCGCGCGCAGCGGCTGACCGTACCGCAGCACGTCCAGGGTGCCCTGCCCGGAGATCACCTCGAAGCTGTCGGCGGCCCTGGCCAGGGCGATCCCGGCCGCCTGGACGGGGGAGAGCTTGGCGAGGCCGCGGACCACGGACACCTTCAGCGGCAGCGGCCCGCGGGCGCCCATCGGCGGGTTGACCGGGGTGATGTCCGGAATCGGGATGGGGATGGGGAACTTGGTGTTCGGCTCCTGGACCAGCGCGACGAGCTGGGTCGCGGAGAACCCGTCGAAGGTGAACGTCAGCGTCTCGACGTTGGTGACCGCGTCGGCGTTGGCCCACAGCGTGGGCTGGGGCGCCCCGGCCTTGACCAGCGGCCCCCAGTACGCGAAGTTGACGCCCGGCACCGGCCCCGGCTCGATGTAGAACTGGTAGCCGGCCTGCGCCGCGAGCGCCTTGACGTAGGCCAGGTCGGTGCCCTGGTGGGCCGGGGTGGACTCCAGCGGGTTCGGCGTGACGAGGAAGACGCTCGGCACGACCTGCGGGACGAGCCCGTACATCGGATACTTGGCGCAGATCAGCGCGACCCGCGCCTCCGGCGGCAGGCCGACGTACGGCACGCCGGTGAAGTCGACCACGTCCATCATCCGGGAGACGTCCTCCCCGGTGAGCGTCAGCCGTGCCTGGCCGGGTTCGGCGGACGGCACCACCTCGTGCCGGGTGACGACGCCGTCCATCAGCACCGTGGACCGGCCCCTGATCGTCACGACCACCTGCGCCCTGGCCGGCGGGTCGAGCGCCCCCAGCGGCAACAGCTCGCGAAACAGCGTCGACCGCCTGCCGACGCCGAACGACAGCCGGAAGCCGCCCGGCTGCCCCACGCCCTCGCTGACCTGGACCGACAGCAGCGCGTCCACCACCTCGCGCGGCACCGGCTCGGCCAGCAGCGCGCCGAGCCTGAGCGACAGCAGCAGCTCAGAAGCCATGGAGGCTCCCCGTGGTCGCGGCGGGCAGCGCGACATCCAGCCGCCGCCCCTGGTGGGCGGTGAGCTCGGCGGGGTCGAGCACCGGGTTGGCGTCGGCGATCTGCCAGAAACGCTCGGGGTCGTTGAGGTACAGCGCCGCGATCCGGTCCAGCCGGTCGCCGTCGCGGACCAGGTGCACGGCGACCACGGTGAGCGTCCGCCGCGCGGGCAGGAACCTGCGGCGGACGTAGGGGATCGGCTCCCCGCCCTCCGGCCGGTGGATCGCGGTCTCGATCCCGTGGTAGCGGCTGGTCGCGGCGAACATCAGATGCCTCCTGGCGGGGCGGTGAGGCCGAGGGCGCTCAGCGGGTCGGAGCGGTGCAGCGCGGCGAGCTGCTCGCGGCGGCGCTGGTGGCCCAGGAACAGGCCGCTTCCCCGGTGGGTGAACCCCAGGTCGTCGATGGTGAGGACACGCAGCGACAGCGACACCTTGGCCCTGATCGGGTTGAGGTTGGAGTCGAACGCCTCCTCGGTGACGGTGAACTCGGTGAGCCGTACCGGCACCACGCGGTCCCTGCTCCACACGAAGACCGTGAGCGGGGACTCGACGGGGGCGATCTCGAAGGCGCCGTTGCGCGCGGCGTCGTCCTGCGCCAGCAGCGCGTCGGCCGTCGGGTTCACCAGCAGGTCCAACGTGGCGAGGACGGGCAGCAGGCCGTGCTCGGCGACGGCGTCGTTGCCCGGCGCGAAGGGGTCTTCAAGCTGGACCGTCGCGTCGAGTTCGGCCTCAAGCCTGATGGTCTCGTGGGCCGGGCCCCGCAGCCGCAGCGCCTCGCTGCGGTCACCCGGCTCGGCTCCCACCCCCTGGGGCTGGAGCGTGCGGGTGATGGTATCCGGGTTGTACTGCAGGGTGATGACCCTGAGCACCACGCCGGTGCCGGGATCGAGCAGGACGAGCCCGCCCCGCGGCACCACGGGCGTCCCCGGCGCGAACCGCGCGCTCACCGCCCGCCACCCCCCGCCGCTCCCTGGATCCCGGAGACCACGGCCCGCGCCAGACCCGGCATGGAGCCGTCGGCGGCGTCCACACTCAACCGCCGCCGCGACGGGCCGCCGACGGGGCCGCCCGCCATCGCATGGTGTACGGCCTCGGTCAGCGCGTCCAGGAACTCCTGCCGCGACCCCGACTCCAGCACGACCCTGTCGATGTGCAGCACGACGCGCGTCATCGCCCCACCCGCTCCCGGTTCGGGACCGTCAGCGGCAGGCCCAGTTTGCGAAACTCCATCCGCGCGGCGCGCAGTACCGTCCGGGTGCCGACGGGCTCGCCGTCGCCCGCCGCGAGGAACGCCGCACCCAGCGCGATCGCCTGTACGGCCGCGCCCGTGACCGGCAGTTCCACGAGCGCGTCGAGGTCGAGTTCGCCGAGCGGCACGGCCGGGGGGAAGGCCGCCGACCACAACCGCCGGCGCTCCGCGTGCGCGGGCAGCGGGAAGTCGACGACGAACCGCAGCCGCCGCAGGAACGCCGGATCCAGCGCGGCACGCAGGTTGGTGGCCAGCACCGCCACCCCCTCGTAGGCCTCCATGCGCTGCAGCAGGTAGCTGACCTCGATGTTGGCGTACCGGTCGTGGCTGTCGCGCACCTCGCTGCGGCGGCCGAACAGCGCGTCCGCCTCGTCGAACAGCAGCAGCGCGCCCCCGTCCTCGGCCGCGTCGAAGACGCGGCGCAGGTTCTTCTCGGTCTCGCCGATGTACTTGTTGACCACGGCCGACAGGTCGACGCGGTAGAGGTCCAGGCCGAGTTCGCGCGCGAGGACCTCGGCGGCGAAGGTCTTCCCTGTCCCGCTCGGGCCGCTGAACAGCGCGGTGACCCCGTTGCCCCGCGTTCTGCGCTCCCCGAAACCCCAGGTGGAGAACACCGTGGCCTGATGCCGTACATGCGCCACGAGCTGCCGCAGCAGGCTCGTCTGCTCCTCGGGCAGCACCAGCTCGTCCCACTCGGCCTGCGGTACGGTCCGCTGGGCGAGCGCCTCCAGCCGGGGGCGCGCCGAAGCGCGGCAGGCGGCCCAGAGCCGCTCCGGCCCCTCCCCGCCCGTGGCTCCCGCCTCCTCCGCGGGCGGCGGACCGAGGGTGGGGCGCAGGGCGGTGGCGATGCGGTGGATGGCGGGCACGCTCAGCCGGAACTGGCCGGCCAGCGCGCGGGGCGCCCCTTCCAGGGCCAGCCCGGTCGCGACCGCCCATACTTCGGCCTGCTCGGCCGGGGACGGCCGGGTGACGTCGATGACCGAGGTGGCCCGGCCGGTGATCGGCCACACCTCGCGCGTGGCGAGCAGGACGAGCCCGCCGACATGCGACAGGAAGCGCTGTACCACCGCGCCCCCTGGATCGGCGTCGGTCGCGTCGAGCAGCAGGGCGATCGGCAGCAGCAGGCTGTCGCGCTGCCACAGCCTGGCCACCAGGTCCACGTCGGCCCCCGCGCCCGTCAGCGCGTCGACCGGCAGGTGGTACAGGTCGCGGTCGAATCGCGCCATGGCCCGTACGGCCACCAGCTCGCAGCTCTGCTCGTCACCGCCGAGCAGCTGGATCACCGGGAATCGCCCGTCGGGCGTCTCGGTCAGCGCGGCACCGACCAGGGCGTCCGCCACGGCCTGCGACGAGGGCGGCAGGTCGAGCCCAGCCGCCGGGTCGGGCCGATGCTCGACCAGCTCGGCCAGCCGTTCGTCGAGCCGGTTGAGCCCCCGGACCAGATCGACGATCCGGTCGTCGGCCCGCAGCGGTGCGGTCACCAGCGGCCGCGCCCCGGCGCCGACCGGCTCCACCAGCCGCCAGAACCGCAACCCCCGCTCGGGCGACAGCACATCCCAGCGGGCGTCGTCGAACAGCCGCAGCGCGAGCGCGAAGGTGGGCGCGGTCGCCCCCGAATCCCCCTGCGCGGCGGCGATCAGGCCGCCGACCTGCGGCTCGATCGCGGGCGCCACACACAGCAGCAGCACATCCCGCTCGAAGTCGCTCAGCCCCAACCGTCCCGCGATCTGCACCAGAGCGGGCGGCGCCGTCCCCTCACCCACCTCGGCGGCCGCCTCCCGCGCGACCTCCAGCTCCCCGATGTCCGCCCCATCCGCCGGAGAGGGGCCGGCGGAGTGGTCACGGGCCCGGCGCTCCCCCGTCTCCCTCCGACGCGGCGGTTCGGCGGCGTGAGGCCGAACGGGGGCGGAGGTCCGGTCGGGGGCACTCCCCTCGCCGGGATCGGGGGACCGCGGGGTGAGGGCGTTGAGGCGGGAGGTCAGCCAGGCCAGCGATGCCGTCAGGTAGGTGTTGTTGGCCTTCTCCCAGTCGGGGGTGCCGGTCACGGGATCACCACCTCTGCCGTTGGGCCGGTCTTGAAGGTGCCGGTGGCGCGGTCCACGATGTCGGTGTCGACGCCGTCGACGCGCAGGCGGACCTTGTGGGTGCCCGGAGGGATCTCGGCGGTGGCCGACAGGGCGGTGGTGTCGGCGGTCAGCAGGGGAACGGGCAGGTGCAGGCCTCCCACCAGGATGGCCGCCTGCTGGCCGACCAGTACCGGCCGGGCGGTGATGACGGTCACCGTGGTCCGGGGCGGGATGCCTCCGGCCGGGACGGCGGTGAGGGCGACGGTCTCGGAGGCGACGGCCAGGGGGACCTCGTTCGTCGGCGTGCCCGTGGTCACGGGGCTCAGGGACACCGCCCAGGGGCCTGCGGGCAGTCCCGCGGCGGGCAGCGCGACGGCGACCTCGGCGGCTCCGGGTGGCGGTACCCGGACGTCTGCCGTGGCGGACACCCGCAGGTGGCGGAGGTGGGCCACGAGGCCCCCCGCGGGGAGGTTGCGCACCGTCAGCGTGACGGTCTCACCGGGCAGCGCCGCGGGACGGTCCGGCACGCCGTACCGGATCCCGGTGAGTGCGGGAAAGGGCGAGGCGGCGTCCGGGCGGGTGACCGGCGACCTGCCGTCGGGGCCGCGCCTGAGGACGGGCAGCGGCGCGGCGCCGGGGGCGGGGTTGTCGATGAGCACCGCCGACACCTGGTAGGACGCGGAGACCCTGAACGGCGTGGCGAACGCGGTCCACATCTTGGCGATGTCGTCCTGGCTCAGCGACTCGAAGCTGATCTTCACGTGTTCGAGCTGCAGATGCAGGTCGCTGCCGACCAGCGGGATCGTCGTGGCGGCCAGGATCTCCTCGCCGGACAGGGTCGGGCTGTCGTGCAGCGCCAGCATGGCCGCGCCGAGCAGCTCGTGCGCGATGCCCTCGTCGTTGCTGTAGGCCGCCAGCAGGTAGTGCAGGACCAGCGGCAGCAGCGGCTTGGGCGACTCCCCCGGCGGCGAGCCCGGCGGGTCGGCGTTGCGGAAGGAGGGGTGCATGTCCGCGCGGTACAGGAACAGGTTCACGTGGTCGCCGTTGACCGCTTCGGCCGCGCGGTCCGGCGGCACGACGGTCACCTGCGGGCCGCCCAGCCGGTTGAAGACCCTGGCGCGCAGCGCGGCGGTCACGGCGGCGATGGCGAGCGAGTTGCTCATGTCAGCTCCCCCTTCCCCCGCCTGCGTAGGTAGGTCTCCAGCACCGATACGTGGTCTTTGCGCGACGGCTTGGGCTGCGGAGCTGCCTGGGCGGGCGGGGTGCGTACTTCGAGTCGCCCGATCGAGATCTCGACCACCGCCGGCGGCGAGGTGTCCGGCACGTCCGGGGCGCGCGGAGCGGACGCGGGCGCCGCGAGTACCGGCCCCGCGGCGACCCGGAGCAGGGGTGGCGACCCGCGCCGGGCTTCGGCGGTCCGCGCCAAGAACGGCAGGAGCGGCGGAGGGGACGGCGGCGCGGGCGCCGGGCCCTGAACGGGCGGAGTGGGGGGACGCTCGGCGGGTGGCAGCCCGACAGCGGTGGCGGGGTCCGGCGCGCCGGACCCGGGGGCGACCGGCGCGGGCACCCGGCCGTCGCCGTGGCCGTGCGGGAGCCGCCGCGCGCTGAAGTCGCCTTCCCGGTAGGGCTCGTCCACCGGATGAGCCGTGTCCCGGGCGACGGCCCGCCGGAGTGCCTGCCCGTCCGGGACGCCCGGTGGCCTGCGCGCGGGGGCGGGGGCCGGCGTGTCGAGGACGGGCGGCTCGGCCGGAGCGCGGGTCACCGGCGGATGATGCTCGAACAGCGAGGCCGGGCGGGGGCGGACGCCGCTCACCGGTGCCCGGCTGCGCGCGAGCAGCCGCTGGACCAGGCCGCTCATGACCTCACCAGGCCCAGGTAGCACTGCCGCCGCCAGGCGCTCAGCGCGAGCACCTGCGGTTCGGTCCACCCGTAGGCCGCGGCCAGGTCGTGCACCTCCAGCAGGGTTCGGCGGCACCAGCCGTCCAGCTCCGACCACAGGTAGCTGACGATGTCGAAGGACTCGGCCCAGGCCCGCCCGCAGTCGGGGCACGACAGGCACAGCTCGACGTCCAGCAGCGGGTCGGCGGCGGCCCAGGCGGCCACCACCTGCTCGGCGTCGGCGTCGGAACACCGGCCGACGAGCGCGTCGCAGGGGTCGCCGTCGGCCAGCGCGGCGGCGACGTCGGCGCTGGTGGGCAGCGGGTACGGCGCCTGCATCGGCGGGCCGAGCAGCTGCCCCTGGTCGAAGGACACCTCCACATCCGTGTCGCAGTCCGGGCAGCTGGAGACCCCGTCCAGGGCGGGGCCGAACAGCGCGGCGCGCAACTCGAACAGCGCCCGGTCGCGCTGCCCGATGGTCAGGCGGGCCAGCTCGGCCGCCGGACGGCCCGTACCGGCCGCGAGCATGGCGAGGCCCCGCTCCAGCGGGGTGCGGTCCCAGCCCGCCTCCCACGCGTCGAGCAGCTCGGGAGCACCGGCCACCACTGTCACGGCCCCCCTCAGAAGTCCGGCTCGGTGGGCTCCAGGACGCTCACGTCGCGCGCCCATCCCTCGTTCTCCAGCTTCAGGTGCTGGATGGCGATGGCGTTGGCGTTGGCGTCGAGGTCCGGCAGCGACTGGAACTCCGACACCCAGCAGCGGAAGACCTGGTAGGCCAGTACCTTCTGGCCCGCCTCGTTGTAGACCTCGATGACGAGGTCCTTCCTGAAGGCGGCCAGTGCCACCTCGCGGTCGCGCTGGTCGGGGCCCGCCTGGGCGTTGGCGTAGTTCCACACCTTGTTGGCCCACAGCTCGAACTCGGGGTCGTGGGTGACGCCACGCTCCAGGGTGATCGGCTCGTACTTGGTGCGTCCCGGCGACTTGCGCATGCTGGAGTGGTCGCCGCCGTCGCGGTGCTCGACCACCTCGGTGGTCCGGCGCAGGGCGCTGACCTTGCTGATCCCGGCGACGTACTTGTTGTCCCACTTCACCCGGAACTTAAAGTTCTTGTACGGGTCCAGGCGGGTGGTGTTGACGGAGAACTGGGCCATGTCGCTGCTCCTAGGCGTCGGGACGCTTCTGCTGGATGCGGATGCGCACGAACTCGGCGGGTTTCAGCGGCTGGAAACCGACGTCGACGTTCACGACGCCGACGTCGATGTCGGCCTGGGGGTTGTTCTCCCTGTCGCACTTGACGAAGAACGCCTCCTGGCCGGTCCGGCCCTGGAACGCGCCCTGGCGGAACAGACCGTCCATGAAGGCGCCGACGTTCAGCCGGATGGACGCCCACAGCGGTTCGTCGTTGGGCTCGAACACCACCCACTTGGTGGCGCGGAACAGGGTCTCCTCGATGAACAGGGCGAGCCTGCGGACCGGGACGTACTTCCACGGGTCGCCCACCTCGTCGCTGCCCCGGCAGGTCCGCGACCCCCACAGCACGTGCGAGTAGACGGGGAACCTGCGCAGGCAGTTGACGCCCAGCGGGTTGAGGTCGCCGTTCTCCGCGTCGGTCAGCGCCACGGTCTCCGAGCGCACACCCGCCAGCGAGGCGTCCACTCCCGCCGGTGCCTTCCACACCCCGCGCAGGGTGTCGGTCCGGGCGAACACCCCGGCCACGGTGCCGATGGGCCCCACGGTCAGGTCGGGGCCTCCGGCCGGGTCGGAGATCGTGACGCGCGGGAAGAAGACGGCCGCGTTGCGCCCGGCGACGCCGGTGACCGGCAGCCCCGCGCGCGCCCCGGTCGTCGCGGTGGCGGCGGTGGTCCAGGCGAAGGGCGGGTCGAGCAGCAGCATCGCCCTGCGGTCCACGCACAATCGGGCCGCCGCGTCGACCACCGGAGCCCAGAGGGTGTCCCGGGTGTCGGCCGCCCCGGCCGCCGGAGGCGCGAGCTGCGGCGGGATCACCAGCAGGTTGAAGATCGGTACGTCGAGCAGGGCCTGGATGCCGGTGCGCCCGGCCGGGTCGCCGATCACGTCGGCGGGATTGAGCGTCACGTCACCGACCGCCGGCGCCGGCTTGTCGGTCACCTCGGCCAGGAGCCTGTCCGCCGGACTGCCGTCGGCCAGGCCGACCAGCCGGGAGGTGTCCAGCGCCCGGTCCAGCCACCGCCCGCGCAGGTTGGGGTCGACCGACACCTCGTAGGTCTCGGCCACCGTACCGGAGACCTTGATCGTCAGGGTGTAGTGCTTGCTGTCCGCGCTGTCGTGCTTGACGGTCGCGGTGAGCGTGTTGCCGGCCGTACCGGCCGCCCTGGCTCGCAGCTTGACGCCGTCGCCGAGATCGATGACGGCGTACTGGGTGTCGGCGCCGACCCGTACGACGATCGCCTTGGCACCGCCGTTGAGGAAGAACTGGTAGACCGCGTAGCTCAGCTCGCTGCCGGCCCACACCCCGCCGAACACGGTATCGAACTCGGTCCAGCTGTTGACCGTCGTCGGGGTGCGCGGTCCTTCCAGAGCCAGGCCGACGAACGCCGTGATGGACGTGTCCACGCCGACGATCGGACGGACCGCGCTCTCGACCTCCTCAAGATAGACACCGGGATAGGTGAATTTCGTCGTCATCGGCCTTCGGCCTCCCTCGTCCCATAGCCGCAGAGCCCCGTAGCCGTAGAGCCTCTGCCGCCAGGATCGGTCCAAGCCGTCACCCGCGTGTCACCCCGCCATCACGAGACCGTCATCGCAGCCGCCGGCCGGCGGGGCTACTCCCATGGTTGGTGATCGCGGTGGTGGCGCATGGTCCCATCGGGGAACATCTCCCCCGGGTCCGCTCCGAGATCACAGGGCGTCGGGCATCCCCCGTCTCCCGCACGACCGGCCACACCGCGGTTCCCGCGTGCTTGAGACCGTCGCCCTGCCGTCCTCCGCCCGCGGCACCAGCAGGTCCGGGCGCGGGGCCGGTCAGGGCGGCGGTCACCGAAACGGTCTATCGAAGCAGGCCCGCCCGGTGCCCCTTGGCGGCGCGGAGGCGATGGACCGGATCTTCACGTGAACGGAGCAGCCACCCAGAATGCGGAAAGGGTGTCTCCCTTGCGGGTGACACCCTGCCGACCAGCTGAAACCTGGTCGAGACGACAGGATTTGAACCTGCGCCCCCTTGCCCCCAGGCAAGGCCGGTGGGGGCGGGATCATGGACTATACCCGCTCCCACCTGCACAAACTATCCACGGCGATCCGCCGTCCGACGCCGCCCGTGGTCGTTGTCACTCAGTTGGTCACCCAGGACTCGGGCTCTCGGCGTGCTCCTTCGACTCCTCGGCCCAGACGTCGCGGCCGTTGCTCCACAGCTCGGAGGCGTGGTAGCCGAACCGGTCGAACAGGCCGTCGTCCTGATAGCGGCGCAGGTGCAGCATCGGCGAGTCGTGCCCGACCAGCTTGGCCAGGTGCGGCGTCACCAGCATCTCGGAGTCGAAGCGGAAGACGCTCATGGCGATGTGCTCGTCGCCGAACCTCGCCTCGATGCCGGGCACCCCGCGGACCTGTTCGATCTCCGACAGGGTGATGCGGATGCGGGTGGAGACGGTCAGCGGGACGTTCTCTACCTCCTCACGGCTGCGGGTGACCTCGCTGTCCGGGTCGCCGACCAGGAAGCGGATCTTGCAGCCCTGCTCGGCCTTGCGCTTGAGGGCCTTGGCGAGGTTGGGGTGTTCCAGCCACAGGAAGTAGTTGGTGTACCCGGCGAACACGATCTCGTTGCGGGCCGAGGTGATCAGGCCGCGCCAGACGGACTTGGGGCAGGCCGACCGGTAGGGGTAGACGGTCAGGATCTCCCGGTCGGGGCCGGTTTTCACGGTGTTGCGGATCGCCTCTGGCCACAGCACTGCCGATTCAACTCCCAAGATCTCAGCGGCGGCCCACTGGTGCCGCATATGCGGGATTCGCGCTTCGTCCTGCAACCAGCGTGCCACAGTCTTGACGTCCACCCCGCAATGGTCCGCAAGGCGCTGATCGTTGACTTTCGCGTCCAGCATTGCGCGGTGTAAGGAGACATTGGCCACTATTCACCTCGGGGAAGCGAGGACGTCAGGGACGTTTTCGACTCTAACTTTGAAACGTCCTGGACGTCTCCAGAACGAGGTGGGTTCGTCACTCTCACCGACCAACGCTTACTCCATGTCAACCCCCGTGATTCTGGAAGACCTCCAGGCGGCATTTCCCGGCTGGTGCATCTGGCGAAGCTCCGAGGGGCGTCTATGGGCCACCCGAAACGGCCGGCACCTCACCGATGAAGAGGTGGAACGCGGTCTCTGCCAGACGGTCGACGCCGACACCATCCCCGACCTCGCCCGGCAGCTCCGTGGCCAGGAAGGACTGGAGCCATGAACGCCACGAACGGCTCCAAAGGCCGCGCACCCCTTTCCGGTGATGAGACGACAGTGGACCGGCAGAGCAAAGCACTGATCGTCGTGCAACGGCTTCTCCAGAAGCGGGGCATCCGTGTCCGTCTCGACCACACGATCAGCCTGGGGCTGTTCGCCGGCCGCCCGGACACCACCCAGTGGCCGGACAAGCCTCCCGTCCGATCCTGGCTGATCCGGCGTCCTCCTGAGCTGGTGGTGATCGACTCCGTGGGCCGACGTCAAGCCACCGTGATCATGGGGCCGCGCACCGAGTGCTATGTGATCTCCTTGCCTGCCTCCCCCGCTCCGCAGACGATCAGCCGGGCAGAGCCGGAACAGGTCGTGGTCCTGATCGCCAGGGCGCTGGGGGCGACGCGGTGAAGAGAGAACGGGACCGGGCGGGCATGACGCCGTACCCGCCGTCCAGGGCGTCTCGTCCGGCGTCGCCGAGGCCGTCGTACGACTGCCCGGCGGTACGGGCGGCCGAACGGCTGCGCGATGCCCTGGCCCGGCAGGGCATCGCCTGCGATGTGCACGGTGGCTACGGGCTGGCGCTGGTGTCGGTCTGGACCGGGCTCATCGTGTGGTCCAACGGCGACCGCTACTGGTGGTGCGCCGGCTGGCACGCCCAGGAGCGGCGGGCGGTGTACGCCTCGAACCGGTGCGGCGACCCAGAACAGACGGCGGTGCGGGTGGCTCGCCGGTATGCCCGGCTGCGCGCCCTGCATCCCCCGGCACCAAGGCTGAGCGCAGGTCCAGTGTGAGTGCGGCGGAGGAAGCCCATGTCCGGCCTGCGAAAGAGGTGCGTGCCGGGTGGGGCCTGCTGCTGGCCTACGAACAGAACACTCCGTTTCGGATGGCTCCGGTACGGGCGCAGGACTGGAAAGCGGCTCCGGACCGGCCGGGGCTGGTGTGGGGGCGGGTGAGTGACCAACTGCCACTTACCGGCAATACGGACCGGTCCGCCGGTCAGATGGTGGTCTTCTGCGAGCTTCCTGACGGGGCCTCGCTGACCACCGCCGTGGGCCGTGAGGTGCCGGTGGTAGTGCGACCGGAGTTCCCACCGCCACGGCTCACCTCCTGAAGGCGGGTGCGGCGGCGCGGACTTCCCCTGATGCGCCGCCGCACCGTCCGGTCCCGGCCCCTGAAGGCGCATTCCAGGGACCGGGGCCTTGTACTGCGGGGGATAGTTGGCGCTGCCGGGCGGCCAGGCACTACGGAGGGAAATGTGTGGAGGTAGCGGTGGGGCCGGCTCAATGCCCTCTACGCCAAGCTCAAGCGGGACACACGGATGTACGCACGTGGTGCTCTCGCTTCTCATCGGCGCGCGGACGGAGGAACTGCGGGCGCTCGTCTGGTCGGAGGTGGATCTCACGGGGGAACCGGGCACCGACGCTCCCCCGTGGATCGCCGTGTGGCGCTCCGTGCGGGAGGGGGCGACACCAAGACCCGGAAGTCCCGGAGGTCCCTCGCGCTGCCTCGCCGGTGCGTCGAGGCCCTCCGGGAGCACCGGACACAGCAGGACGGGGAACGACAGGCGGCGGGCGCCAGGTGGAAGGAGAGCGATCTCGTCTTCGCCTCCTTGGTCGGCACTCCCCTGGACTCCCACAACGTACGACGGACGTTCCGGAAGATCGTGAAAGACGCCGGGCTGACGGCTGGGACTGGACTCCTCGCGAGATGCGGCACAGCTTCGTCTCGCTGCTGTCGGACTGCGGCGTCCCCCTGGGGGACATCGCGCGCCTCGTCGGCCACAGCGGAACGGCGGTGACAGAGGCGGTCTACCGGAAGCAGATCCGCCCGGTGCTCCTCAACGGCCCGGAGGCGATGGACCGGATCTTCACACGAACGGAGCGATAGTCACTCAGTTGGTCACCCAAAAAGCGAAAAGGGCGCCTCTCATTCGAGAGACACCCTTGCCGACCAGCGAAAATCTGGTCGGGACGACAGGATTTGAACCTGCGACCCCTTGACCCCCAGTCAAGTGCGCTACCAAGCTGCGCTACGTCCCGGTCTGCCCTTCGCCCTCTCGGGCGGGACGTCATAACCTTAGCGCAGATCGGACGGACATGCGTACGCCATGGTGTCCGCCGGACATATGTGATCATGTGAAGAACGAGGTGGATGTGGGGCGCAAGGCGCTGATCGACCAGGAGGAGCTTCGGCGGCTGGCCGGGGAAGGGTTGTCCAACGCGGAACTGGCCTCGCGGTTCGGGGTGAGCGAGTCGGGGATCCTGCAGGCCAAGCGGGCCTCGGGGCTCTCCAAGCGGATGCTCGACCACTCACGGGCCATCCCGTGGAAGCTGAGGCGCGCGCACAGCCAGTCCGGTCCGGCGACGAACCTGCGCAACCTGTCGGCGGTCGCGCAGGGGCGTGTGATCCCCGCCGACAAGCTCAATACGGCGCTGCGCTGGGCCGATCGACTGGTCTCCGGCGGCCTGGACATCGCCTATGAGCCCGAGGAGGGGTTCAGGGAGGTTCCGGCCTCTCCCGAGGGGTCGCTTGTTGGAGCGCTCCTCGCCGAGGCGCGCGGGGCCCTCGACCCCACCCGGAGCTGACGGAGCCGGACGTCGCCTTTCGGACGGCGGCGTCCCAAGGGCCCGCACGCGGCGGGGAGGCCGCTCAGATGCCGGCGGGCGGTCCGTGTGGTGGCGGGCGCAGCAGGAGAGCGCCGGGGACCACGAGCGGTGAAGGCCGGTTTCGAGGCTTGCCCCTGGGGCAGCGCACGGGGACAAACGCTTACGCAACCGGAGGCAGGCATGTCCACCGTGATCTGGGTGGCCGTCGTCGTGGCCGTGGTGGTGGCGATCGTCGCAGTCGGCTATGCCGTACTGCAGCAGCAACGCCGACACCGACTTCGCGACCGATTCGGCCCCGAGTACGACCGTACCGTGCAGGAGCGCGAGACCCGGCGGGAGGCCGAACAGGAGCTTCTGGCCCGCGAGCAGCGCTTCGGCTCTCTTGACATCCGCCCGCTCGACGCGGGGACCCGCGAGACCTACGCCAGGAAGTGGATGGAGGTCCAGGAGCGCTTCGTGGACGCGCCGGGCTTCGCGGTGACCGAGGCCGACCACCTGGTGACCTCCGTGATGGCGGAGCGGGGTTATCCGACCGAGAACTTCGAGCAGCGGCTCTCCGACCTGTCGGTCGCGCACGGCCGCACCCTCGACCACTACCGGCAGGCCCACGAGATCAGCAGTCGTGCCGCCCGTAAGGAGGCCTCCACCGAGGAGCTCCGGCAGGCCATGGTGCACTACCGCGCCCTGTTCGAGGAACTGCTCGCGGCCTCCGACGGCGCGGCCAACGGTGACCACTCCCCGATCCGGACCGGTCCGGATCGCGAGGAGACGATCACCGGGCGGACCGGCCGACGCGATTCACCATGACGGTGATCGGATCACGCGTCCGGTGGCCTGGCCGTCGCCACCAGGCCATCGACGGACCCGCCGCCGAACCACGTTCCGTGCCCCGCCCGAAGGCGGGGGTCCCCGTACCCAAGGAGGTTCGATGAACGACCGAATCGGCCAGGACGAAGATCGCCTGGTCCACAAGCACGCCGACGACGATCTGACCGTTCCGCCCCGGCGGGCCGAGGCGCCCCCCGGGGTCGAGGAGTCTCGACGCGGCGCCCCCCTGGAGCACCACGACGGCTCCGCCGACGCCCTTCCCGATCGGCCCGGCGACCGGCACGACGACATCCTCGGCGGCGATTCGTCGCCGGCCGCCTTGGGCGGGTCCGACGGCACCCTCACCCCTGCCTCGGCGCACCAGGCGAACCGGATGAACCCGGCGGACCCGGCACACTCCGCAGATCCAGCGCACCCGACGCATTCGGCTGATCAGGTAGAACCGGCGGATCCGGCACGCCAGGCGGACTGGATAAACGCGACGGACCCGGCCCACTCCGCGGATCCAACAGATCCGGCTGACCGGATAGACCGGGTAGATCCGGAGGCGGCCGTCCATGACGACCGGTCCCGGCCCGCGCACCCGGCGGCCTCGCCCGCCGCCGACGGGGCGCTGTTCGATCAGGACGCCGAGGAGGTACGGCATCGCTGGCAGGAGGTGCAGACGGGCTTCGTGGACGATCCTCGCGACTCGGTGGCATGTGCCGACTCCCTCGTCGCGGAGCTCACGGACTCCCTGCACGCCGCGCTGGAGGCCCGCACCACCGAGCTTCGGTCCCGCTGGCGGGACACCGACCGGCACGACACCGAAGACCTCCGCACCGCCCTGCGTGACTACCGGGCGCTGCTGGAGCAGCTCCTTGACCTTTCCACCGGAACGAGGTGACGCATGTTCGCAATCGCCGCCGCTGTCGTGTTCGGCCTCGGCCTTCTGCTTGATCTGATCAATACCAGCATCGGTGGTATCGGCGGTACGACCTTCCTGCTCGGCGGGCTGCTCCTGCTCGCCCTGCACCAGGCCGGAGTCGGTACGGCGGGCGTACGAAGTGGGGGCGGAGGGTCCTGGCGCCGCAGGCGCTGAGCTCCCGCGCCCCGGAGACCGGCCGCGGAGCCGCCCCTCCGTGAAGGGACTCCATCCGTGAAGGGACATCCGTACACCGTCCGCGCCGCTCGACCGGCATCGTGAGAATCGGCACCGTGACCCGAGATGACGCCGGGGCCTGAGGAGGTCTCGCCGGAAGCCCCCTCGCGGCAGCAGAGCCACCGGCGAACGGGGGAGGATTAGTACGGGGGGGCGGCCCACCGAGTGTAGGCGGCCGAG
>NZ_JBSGCR010000046.1:0-34751 GCF_053601935.1 Streptosporangium sp. NPDC004631
TGGCCGAGGCCTCCAAGCAGTTTCGCCGTGTGAACGGCTTCCTGCACCTGCCCAAACTCAGAGTCGCGCTCGAACGGCACGTCACGCCCCAGAACACCACTTCAAACTGCTACAACGAGAACGTCGCCTGACCGCGGGACCGCTCTTCAAGTTCCACGAACTGCGGGACAACCTCCCCCCCTGCACTCGCTTGGCGTAAGAGCAGCTTGAGTGCTCAGCAGGACAACTGTGTGGAGGTGGCAGCCCTTCCCGATGAAGGCCGCGCCGTACGAGACAGCAAGGAACGAAACGGGCCAATGCTGTACTTCACCAAGAGTGAATGGCGGGCTTTTATTGGCGGTGTCAAAACGGAGTATCTGACGATATAGTCCGCTGACTAGCGTCTCAGGCAAACTCTCTGTGGACGGGCAGTCCTGGGGGGGGCCGGGATCGAGAACGACAGTATTCTCCTGGACTCCGTCGCGTTGTCAACGCCCTTGCCCGCGTGACCGCCCCATGGCTTAGCAGGCCGTACGGACCCTCCTGGACCTCGAACGCCACAGCTACCACGAACGCATCCGCCGCCCGTCCGCACGCACATCCTCTGACCCTTGGAGGATTCATGACCTAACGTTCATTGGACCGAGATGAGAGGGGTGCCTTGTGCGGCAGCGTGGCCATTCGCTTACGAGCTTGGAGATCTGTGCGGGGGCGGGAGGGCAGGTACTCGGTCTTGAGGGAGCCGGTTTCACGCCGGTCATGCTTGTCGAGAACGACAGGCATGCCTGCGCGACGCTGAAACGGAATCGCCCGGCCTGGGATGTGCGGCAGATGGATCTCCGGGATTTCGTGGCAGGTGAACATCCGCAGGTCTATGACGTGGATTTACTCTCCGGCGGTCTTCCTCGTACGCCGTATTCGGTGGCCGGACGTCGACAGGGAGGCGGGGACGTAAGAGACCTGCTTGCGGTCGCGGTCTGGTTGATCACCGAGGTGCGTCCTCGGGCTGTCATGATCGAGAACGTCCCGACTCTGCTTACCGATGCGAAGTTTGAGCCCAACAGAAGATTCGTCCTCGAAGAACTCGAATATCTGGGCTACAGCGCTGACTGGCAGACCCTCGACGCCCAGGACTTTGGTGTACCGCAGGCTCGTCGTAGCAGCATTCTAGTCGCCATGAAGCCCGATGATCTTGTGCGGTTTCATTGGCCTGAGCCGAGGGGGCAGGCGCCAACCGTTGCGGGCGCACTCCATGAGTCGATGGGAAGTCGGGGTTGGGCAGGCGTCCGCGAATGGACCCAGATCGCGGATCAGGTGGCGCCGGCCGTCGTCGGAGGCTCCTCCACACACGGTGGGGCGGATTTGGGGCCCAGTCGTACCAAGGCGGCGTGGGCCAGGCTCGGGGTCAACGGCCACAGCCTGGGAGACGATGTCCCCGGTTCGGACTTTGTGCTGGAGTTCGGTCTCGGCAAGTACGGCAGAGACGGTCTCCCCAAGTTGACGATCCCGCAGGTCGCCATACTTCAGGGCTTCCCGAGGACGTGGTACTTCGAGGGTGGTAAGACCGCGCGCTATCGCCAGGTCGCCCAGGCTTTTCCCCCGCCCTTGGCAGCGGCTGTCGGCGAACGGATCGCTGCTGTCCTGAACGATCCCACACCGAGTTTCTCCGATGGTATGAAGATCGAATAGGCGCCCCGCTACCCTTGCCTCTCATGACCACCCCCCGCACCACCCCTATCAACATGATCGATCTTTTTGCGGGCTGTGGTGGCTTCACCGAGGGGTTTCGGTCTTTTCGTCCAGATATGGAGTCGCCGTCACCATATCGACCTGTTGCGGCGGTGGAGTTCGACCTCGCGGCGGCCTCCACCTACGCGGCCAACTTTGGAGCATGGTCGGGTGGATCGGATCACATCTTCGCGGATGACATCAAGAACTGGGATCCGGGCAGCGTCGGGCGCGATGTCGATGTGATCCTGGGCGGTCCTCCCTGCCAGGGGTTCTCCGGCCTGGGAAAAGAGGACGCCGATGATCCCCGAAACAAGTTGTGGCGTGAGTACATGCGGGTTGTCAACGCCGTTAAACCCAAGGTCTTCATAATCGAAAACGTGGAAAGGTTTTTCAGATCCGTCGAGTATGAAGCGCTCTTCGCGGCCACAGAAAAGCCGGACGGCGAGTTGCGTGAATATCACTTGGAGTCGATGACCCTCAACTCCGCAGACTACGGAGTACCGCAGAGTCGACGCCGTGCCATCGTCATCGCAACCCATCGCGATCTTCCCATTCTGACCCATCCGAAGCCGACGCATCGGAAAATCAAAAAAGGAGCCGATGTTCTCCCTGATGTCACCGACCTTTCATCGTGGGTTGGGGTTGGCACTATCTTTAAGAAGACCTCGGAGGCTGTTTCCACAACCGAGCTTCCCAATCGGGAGTGCGTCCAGGTCAACGATCATCTGCTGCCCGGTACGTTCCGTTCCCGGGAACTTCACATAGGGCGCAAACCCACGGATCAGTCATTGAGGCGTTACCGTGCCATCCCGCCGGGAGGGAATCGACACGACCTTCCCCCGAAACTCTCCACACTCAACTGGCTGAATCACCGCAGTGGTTCCGGCGATGTGATGGGCAGACTGGTTCGGGAAAATCCCTCGGTGACCATCCGTACTGAATTCTTCAAACCGGAGAAGGGGCGGTATCTCCATCCCTCCGCCGATCGCCCCCTCACCCACTACGAGGCCGCACTCATTCAGGGCTTCCCCGAGGATTTCCTCTGGTGCGGGAGCAAGGTGCAGATCGCCCGGCAAATCGGTAACGCCGTTCCCGTCGGTCTGGCGAGGGCTATCGCCGAGCAGGTTTACCATCACTCTCGCGAGTGGTGATATCTGCCGAACTACTGATTTATCCGACCTCGTACGGGTGCCTCGGAGAAGAGCTTCTCGAAAAGTGGTATCAGCGTATTGACCGCCTGTCCGGATATGGCTCCGTCATCAGGGCCGTCCGGCAGTCGCTCGTACGAGATCACGGCGGTCTCTCCGTCGTCCATCCAAGCCCGCCGAGCCTCACCGTCCAGTCGGTCGTCAGGTGCCAGGGCCTCAAAGAGCAGGGTGCTTGCAGCGGCGTTCACAGCGGGGGCCAGCGCGTTCACCTCACGTCCGGTCCTTGCTGTCCCCTGCTCGATGAGGTGGATCAGGGCCTGTGCCGTCGGCCGATGATGGACGATCTCCATTCGTAAGACCGTGTTGAACACGTCCTGATTTGCACAGGCCAACTCCACAGGGCGGTAGTCGTCGCCGTCACGGAAGAGTTCTGCCGCCCACCACAGGCGTGCGAACGCCTGAGTATGAAACGGGCCGCAGAACCGACGCGGATTGACCATCGAGGGTTCGCCACTCTTCTTCGCACGTCCGAGATGCCGCCAGAAAACGTAATCCGGCGCCAATCTCATGCTCAGGAAATTCCAGAGGCCGGTCTCGGCGGCCTCCCTCCGGGTGATCCGGAGGATGGCGTGGAGGCGAGGGGCCAACCAGGCGTCCGCAGCGGTGTGCGGCCCCTCTCCGAAACGCCTCATCGCCTCCTCGATGAAATCTCGAAGAAGTTCCGCCTCCCACCTGGGGGAGTCGTCCAGAGGCCGACATGCCCTGCTCATGAGCGCCTGTAGGAACTCTTCCCTTCCGTCGAGAACACCACTGGTCAGGAACCTGGTGACCTCCGAGTCCGGTAGCAGGGCAATGCGCTGGGGGACGGTCATCCGCTCCCCTCCTTGCCGGCGATCGTTGTGCGATGAATTGTGCGGAACAGATTCCCAAGAGACCGAGGAAACCTGGCCTGTTTGGAAGCGGCATGCAGTACACGCATGTGGAGGTCCCCACCCCCGTCGCCTCGCTGGCGGAGTTCTATGAGCTCTGATATTCCGTCATCGGGAGAACAGTCCGGATATATATCCGGAAGCATGCGTCGCAGCACCGTGTTATACCATCCACCGGGCCACTCCGGCCGGCCGTTTTCGAGGCGTACGGCGTAAGCCGCCGTGTTGAAGAGCACTACCCACATTTCCGTGGCCAGCTGGGCACGTATCAGATCGCGGAGCTGTGGATCGACCCCCGAGGTCTTGCCGAGAAGCAGGCTCAGGCCTTCAAAACCTGAATTCAGGTAGACAACGGGTTCGTCTCCGGAGGCTTCCAGGGTCCAGGGGGCGGACTTGTAGGCATTCAGATGAGGATTGTCCTCGTCCGAGAAGTCGGCCCATCTCTGTTTGATGCTCCTCTGAGGGGTGGGAACGCGGCTCTGTAGGTCTACCGTCCAGGATGGGAGCGTGGAACCGATCACCCTCCCGGCCACACCGTCGACGGTCGCCACCACATGACCGGTCAGTACCGCAGCACTGAGATGATCATCGTGGTGGAGTTCGACACTTCCCACCCACCTCCCGTCGGCTTCGCGCCGCAGCGGTGTGACAGCGCGTGTGTTGGTCTTCTTCTCACTCAGTACGACTACGCAGTTCACCTCTGCCCACGGACCCGCGGCGAGTTCCTGCGTCGGCACTTTCATGCGAACGGAGAGATGAGCGCGTTCCCATCCCCTCCGCTCCACCTGATGCAGCGCGATGACACGCGCCCCGGTAGAGATCAGCGACAATGACAGCGGAACACTGTCCAGATGAGCCTCGCGGACCTCCAAGGACACCTCGCCCGCGAGCGTTTGGTAGGGGGTCAGCCTTATCACGCCGCGCTCTCCTTCGCCCGCGTCAGGTCGATCTCCACGGCGGACATTTGTGCGGCCACCGGGTGACTCGTCACATCGCTGATGCCGTGAAAAACAGCGGAGCGCGCACCCGTCTTGAACGCCAGATTGCCTGCCGAAGTCACCTCACAGTTGAGCTCGGCGGTAAGTTGCCTCCAATCCGCATGGAGATACGGGCCTGATCTGGTCACGAACCTGAGTACGGGTGCCATGAGCCAGGGATCAACCCGAACGGGGAGCCTGACCTCGACGCGCACCTGCCAGGCCCCGTCTGTGGTCAGCGAACCTTGTACGTGCTTGACCGTGGGGAACCCGGGATTACGCGGTGCAGCGGGAGGGTCCACCCGCAGTAGGTCGTCAAGTGGATCCGGGCCGTCCTGGTCGCCCTCAGGTCGACGCACGATCCGACGGATCTCTTCCTGCGCCTCCCTGCGGAATTCGGTGAGGCGGCTGGCCGCGCCACGAGCGTAGGTGGCGATGAGGTCGTCGGTCGTCTTCCATGCGTTGTGCTCCGGAGGCTCGGAGGTGCGGAGAAACCTCTCCGCCGCTTGGGCGTCCGGCAGATTCGAACCGGTGGCCTGCCCTGCTAGAAGCACCGCTTGGAACGGAAAAGAACCGAGGGGGACATCCGGGACGGCTCGCCTCGTCACCACCATCCGGTTTCCCCGCATGCAGACCAACTGGTTGGGCTTCTCGTCGGTGTCGTCCGTCTGGGTCATCAGGAGTATCGCCTGATGCTCGATGAGCTGTCTCTCACCTCGACGGGCATCTTCCTTCAGCGGTGGTACACCCAGCGCCACGGAGCTCTGCACCACGTGATCTGTCCGGGTGGGCTGAGACACGGTCGTTCCTTCCAGAAACGCGCGTACGGCACGCGAACGGGCTGGCTCGTGGACATGGGGGTCCACACGCTCCTCCTCGATGACGACGACACCGTTGCGCATCGCGGTAACCGACGCCTCCAACAAGGGGCGAGTATCAGCACTTGAGATCATGGAGGCCCAGAAGTTCCGCGCCAGGTGCGTGACGAGTTTGCTGTGCATTCCCTCCAGGTCGGTCGCGTCCCCGGCCGAGTCATGGGCGCCCACAATGAGAAAAGACGTGCCGGGGGCCGCGCTCTCTCGCGCCAGGTACAGTTCCTCGACGGTCTTCGGGTCGGCCCACCATGATCGGGCGACTCCGTCGCGTTGAGGATCCGCCTCCCCAAACCAGGCAGGCCCCGCATAGTCGACCCCATCCAGGTGGTGCCAGGGAAGATCGAGCCTTCCGATCATCCGGGACTCGCTGCGGCCCTCGTGCGGTTCAGAGAGCACACTGTTGATCATTACCAGTCCGAGCTGGCTGGTCGCCCAGAGCGTGGCCTTGCCGAGTCCGTACGATCCGCCCGCCGTACCCAGTTTGTGGCTGTCGAGCAGACGACGGACGACCGCTGCGAAACGACCGTCGTCGTAGTCCGGACCGGTGAGGCCTCTGGCGTTGTAGTCATCCACCCGCAGGAGCAACAGCGTGTCGTTCTCCCGCATCTCGTGAATGCCGTTGGCGAGTACGCGGCCGACTTTCTGGCGCCGGGCAGGATCGGCTGCTGCCTCGAAATGGGGTTCCAGTTCGTTCCAGTGCAGTGCTTCGAGAAAGCGCTGGAGGCGTTCCCCGGAGATCTCGTGGAGGAGATGGCGAACTCGGACAGGCTGGTTCGGGTCGTGCTGTTCGTCGAGGCTGTTCTGAGTGGTCTCGCGGGCGAGAACCGACAGATCCGCGTCGAAGGCGAAGGTGGCGGCGTTACCGAGTTCGCGACCACCGTCGATGTGGGCGGGACGGTGATACCAGGCCAGGCTCCCGGCTGAACTGGGGGAGTCCTCCCGGGTCATCACGGCTCCGGGGTCAACCCCGAGTATCTCGGCGATGGCGTGGATCTTGTCCATCCGAGGCTCGGCTCGTCCGGTCACCCAGGCGGAAACCGCCGCACGGGTGACGTCGAGTCTCATGGCCAGATCGGCCTGGCTCATGTTCTGGCGACGTAGTTGCCTGCTCAGCCACTCTCCGAAGGTGTATCTGTCCTCAACCACCCTGCCTCCTCGTTCGGCTGCTCGGTAGGTCAGGCTATGAGATCGTTTTTGACGGTGCAAGCTGTGTCAAATTTTTTTGTCCCCACATGCGATTCGCGTTCCAGGGTTCACCTTGGAGGCTTTACAAGATCCACTTCCTCTGGGTTCCAGATCTGCGCTCGGGCGTTGTCGCGAGACGGATTGGGCCGATCGGTCGCTCTGAGGCTTGTCGACGGGCGGTGGGGGGCATGCGGGGCCCTTGTGTTTTCCGGGTAATCCCGAGGTAAAACCCCAGATCCCCGCTTGGGGAAGTTTATGGCTCGTCCGAATTTACTGGTTTCGGACGGCACCTCTTAACTACTTGCGAGTAGAGGTGAGGGGTTTTCATTTTAATGATTCCCATTGAACCCCGCTTGCGAAAGTGTGGGATGTTGGAGATGATTAGTGCAATGGGCACGGAGTGACCCGAATTTTTGATTCGGGGGAGCGGGTCCGATCCGTTGATCGATGATCCTTCTCTATTGGTGTATGCGTTCAGGTAACGCTTCCCCTGATCTGGGGGATTACCTTGGCGTGGACTCTGATTCGCTTGCCGTCCAGATAAGGCTACATGCGGGGGCATGGGCTTTTTTTATGCTTTTCGACATCGCCGTATCCCGTTGCCCACTCATCTGGATCGACCATGCCCTCGAAAGGGGTGCGAAGTATGGAAAAATCCCCTAGTTCTTCATGTTCGCGGCGCTTCACGCTTTTCTACAAGGCGCTGATCGTTTTGGAGTATGAACTCGCCTCCCGGCAGGAGCGAGCCGAGATCCGTCGTCGGGAGGGTCTCCACTCGTCTTACATCAGTCGGTGGCGCAGCGATTTCGTCAGGAGCCTCGGGCCGGATGACATGTCACGATCGGGTCACATGTCGACGAGGTCCGTGAGGTACGCCCGAGCCGATCGGGCGGCTCAATCGACACCGCGTCACGCCAAGCCTCATCAGCACGGCGAGGCGCAGATTTTCGTCACGCGCCTCGCGCGCTTCCTGCGCCACAGACGTTGGTTCGACTGATCCTCCGGGTGAGTGGAATGTAGCGCTCCGGATCACACATTCGGGCGGGAGGCGGGCGGATGGAGACGTTGGAACGTACCCATTTTTTTCGGCCCCACGTTATGCTGCCTGCCTCCGTCCGTTTTCCTGCTTTTGGATGGCATCCCACCATCGAACCTCGCCGGCGGAACCACGTCGGTCATCCCCCAGAGGCGTCCCCCGCGTCCATACAGGAGTTGATCAAGTCATGAGCTTCGAGACGTCCGATTCCCCGGTCCTGCATGTGGTGCTCGATCAGTCTCGACGCGTTCTGGAGACCTACGGCGTCGACCCCGGGCTCATTCAGGAGCACGCTAACGGTGAACGACGGATCACCCAGGGTGGCTATGGTGAACGGCAGCTCTACGAACTTGTGCAGAACGGTGCGGACGAGCTCAGGGACGATCCCGGCGGTGACATTCACGTCGTGCTGACCGATACCCATCTGTACTGCGCGAACATGGGAAACCCGGTTACCCCGGCCGGCGCGGAGACGATTCTCCGGATGAGTGTCTCGCGTAAGCGCGGCGGGCAGATCGGCCGTTTCGGTGTGGGGGTGAAGTGTGTCCTCAGCGTGTCGGACACACCCCAGTTCTTCAGCAAAACCGGGAGTTTCGGCTTTGACCGGGAATGGTCGGCTGAGCTGATAAGAGAAGTCCACCCGAAGGCCTCTGAAACCCCTGTTCTCCGGATGGCGAAACCACTTGATATCAAGCGGGCGGTTGCCGTTGATCCGGTGTTGGCGGAACTCATGAAGTGGGCATCGACGGTTGTTCGCCTACCACTTAAACCTGCAGCCGTCAGTCGGCTGGGCGAAGACGTCAATAAATTCCCAAAGGAGTTCGGGCTGTTCTCCCCGCACGTCGGCGCGGTAATCCTGGAAGACCGCCGTACTGGTCGACGTGTTCAGCGGAAGATTTTTCAGAGTTTCTCGGGAAAGCAGTGCACGATTCAAGAGGAGAATGTAAACGGGAAGGACGTCACCGAGAGATGGCGAGTTTTCACCAGAACGCACGCGCCCAGTGCGACTGCCCTGGGCGCGGCCGGTGAGCTGCACGATCGCCCCAAGATAGACATTTCCTGGGCTGTCCCCGACCAGAAACGTGCGGAGCGCGGGATCTTCTGGGCCTACTTCCCGACGAACTATGACACCACGTTGAAGGGCATCCTCAACGCCCCCTGGAAAACAAGTGAGGATCGGCAGAACCTCTTCGATCACAACGCGTTCAATGACGAGCTTCTCAGGGTCGCGGCCGAACTTGTGGTGGACTCCATCCCCGAACTGTCCTCCCCCGATGACCCTGGCGCATATCTTGACTTTCTGCCCGCACGAGGTAGAGAGGCGCCTCAGTGGGCTGATCGTCGATTGACGGCCGCCGTGTGGAGCACGACGGCGACCAGGCCGTCCCTCCCCGATCAGACGGGGAGCTTCCGCACTCCCAAGGAGATCAGGCTTCACCCCGAGGGACTGCGCGAGGAGTGGCTTCAGTTGTGGGCGGAGTACCGGGGGGCTCCCAAAAACTGGTGCCACCGCTCCGTCGAGCAGAGGGATCGTCGGGCGAGGGTCGGTTACATCCTCACCGCGGCGAACGTGCCGGTCGCGTCGATCCGCGAATGGTTGGAGGCGCTGGTTGAGGACGGCAGCGCCGAGGCGTCCATCCGGGCGATTCGGATCGTCGCGGGGATCAAGCGGGATGAGCCGAAGTTCGCCGAGGAGGCGCTCAGGGCCAGAATCGTTCTTACGGAGTCGCACGGCCTGGTCGCCCCCGTCGAGGGTCGGGTGTTCCGCCGAAGCACGACCGACGCCCTTCACGATGATCTGGTCTACGTGGCGGAGAAGGTGGCGGAGGACGTCCACGCTCTTCACGCGCTCGGATCGCTGGGAGTTCACGAGGCGGACGGTGCAGGTCGGTTCGCGGCCGTCGTAGCCCAGGGGTTTCACGGTTACGGTGATTCCCAGTGGAGCGACTTCTGGCAGTCGGCGCGCCGGGTGGAGCCGACCAGGGCCGTCGCCATCTTGAAGGAGAAGGTGACGGACCCGGCCCGAACGCTACGTCTCCGTACGGTGAGCGGTCACTTCCGACTGATCCATGACTGTCTGCTTCCAGGGGCGGTCGTTCCCGACGACGGGAGTCGAGATCGAGAGATCGCCGTCGACACGCGCTTTCATGCCGACGACCGAGTGGTGTTTCCGGACCTCGGGCTGACGGATGCGCCACTGGTCAACCAGGATCCGAGAGGGGACCCCTGGTATGACGAGTACGAGGAGTCGGCGTGGAAGAACTACTGCGCCACCCTTCCGGCCAACGCCTCTCGGCCGAGACAGACCACGATGAGACTGGAGGGCGCGAATCTCGCGGGCCCCCTCCACCTGTTGCCGATGCTCTCCGAGGAAGGACGGGCCGCCTTCCTGCAGCATCTCCCCGATCGAGGCGTGGTCAGGAGCTGGACCATCCAGGTCGGGGCGCAACAGTCGACCCGTCGAAGTGTCATTTCCCCGCTGGTGTGGATGATCCGCAGATACGGGCGGGTGAGGACCTCACAGGGGATCGTGTCCGTGCACGCGTCCGTCGGACCGCAGCTCAGCTCCTACCGGGGAGTTCTCCCTGTGGCACACACCTCCGGCACTCTGGCATCCGCGTTGAACCTGCCGGCGGTCTTGGGTGATGTGTCGTCTCGGATATGGGAGCAGCTTGTCCACAGGGCGGCCGAGAGTGAGGACGACGAGTTTCCGGGTCAGGTCTACGCGCTGATCCTCGAAGCGGCGGTTGAATGGCCCGAAGGAGTGCCCACCCGCTGTCGTATCGGTGACGAGTGGGCAACTCGGCCGGATGCGGAGATCGCGGTGACGGCGGTCCGGTCCGAGTATGAGGATCTGAGACGCGAGCATGTTCCCGCCCTACTGGCGCCCAGCGCTCAGACCGTTGAATCGCTGATCGAGACCTGGGGCATGCGCAGGGTGTCCGATGTCATCGAAAAGGAGATCAGACACGCTCCTCAGTCGGACCCTGTGCTGCTGACGGACGAGTTTCCGCATCTCAAGATCAGTCATAGGCAACAGGTCGCGGACTGGTCCATGGTGCGGTGTAGCGAACTTGAGGAAATCACTCGAACACCTCATGGAATGCGGGCCGAGACCGTACAGGTGGCTGTTCAGGATCGCTCCGTTCTGGTCCTGGCACCTGAGGACGACCTGGCCGCGCTCGTTCAGGTGGATCGGATCCTCAAACTCCGGTTGGGGGCGGCCGGATGCGCGTCGATTCTGGAGAGACGTCGACAGCAACGTGATCATGAGCGCGTTCGGCGGGCGCGCAGGGCCGCGAGCCCGGTGGAGAAGGTCCTGGAGTTGGTCGGTGAGGAACAGCTGAAACGAGGCCTTCCCGAAGGGCTCCTGGAGAGTGAGGAAACGGAGGCCGGAGGTGCGATCGACGCTCAGCGCGTCGCGCAACTGGCACTCAACGCCCACGGAGCCGGCATCTTCCGGCACCACAGCAAGGATCTGGCGGCGCGAATCCCCGAGGCTCCGAGCAGCTTCCGAGGGGACGGCGCCTCCCGGCGATTCATTAGCGAGCTCGGGCTGCCGGAGGTGTACGCGGGGGCGAAGACGGTCAGCAGACCTCCGGAGGAGGAGGTCGACGGGCCGACCAGTTTTCCGAGGCTGCACCAGTATCAGGAACAACTGGCCGACAACATGTTCCGGCTTCTGACGCGCCCGGCGCCAGGGCGGGCCATGCTCAGCCTTCCAACCGGTGCCGGTAAGACACGGGTGGCTGCCGAGGCTGTGATCCGGGTCATCAAAGAACACGGGATCATCGGGCCCGTTCTCTGGGTCGCACCAACCGAGGAACTGTGCGAGCAGGCGGTGCAGAGCTGGCGGTTCGTCTGGTCCAAGGTGGGTCCCGACAAGAAGCTCACCATCAGCAGGCTCTGGTCGAGCAACGCGGCCTCCGCCGTACAGGACAACGCTCACCTGGTGGTGGCCACGGACGCCAAGTTGGCCCAGTGTCTGGACACAGAGGAGTACGCATGGCTACGGAAGGCCGCAGTCGTGATCGTCGACGAGGCGCACACCTCGACTTCGCCGCGTTACACCCAGATTCTGCGCTCGCTGGGACTCACTTTCAGCCGAACGGAACGTCCGCTCATCGGCCTGACCGCCACCCCGTACCGAGGTAACAACGAGGAGGAGACCAAGCGCCTCATCGACCGCTTCGGTCGAGTGCGTCTGGACGACGGGATCTTTCAAGGGGACCCTTACACGGCCCTGCAGGAGTTCGAAATGCTGGCCCGTGTCGATCATCGCGAGTTGGCCGGCGCGACGATCAGCTTGGATGAGGAGGAGTTGCGACTCGCGGACTTTCGTGGCCTCCCCGCCTCGGCCGAGCAGCGACTCGCGGGGAACGAGCAGCGGACGCGCATGCTGATCGACGAGATCGTTAAGCTGCCCAAGGACTGGCCGATCCTGGTTTTCGCCACCTCGGTCAACCACGCCAAGGTGCTTGCGGCCAAGCTGAACGGTCGAGGAATCACCGCTGCGGCCATTGACGCGGCCACGCCGATCTCGGAGCGTCGCAGCAGGATCGACGAGTTCCGATCCGGCCGCATCCGTGTGCTTACCAACTTCGGAGTCCTACATCAGGGCTTCGACGCTCCGGCAACCCGGGCCGTGGTCGTGGCGCGGCCGACATACAGCCCAAACGTCTACCAGCAGATGATTGGGCGTGGCCTGCGCGGGCCGAGGAACGGAGGGAAGGAGCGTTGCCTGATCCTTGACGTTCGCGACAACATCGTGAACTTCGACGAGAGCCTGGCCTTCACACGATTCGAGCACCTGTGGAGTGACGGTGAGTGATCCGTACCAAGGCGGCCATCCCCTGACCGCTGAACAGGAGGCGGTGGTCCGACAGCCGGGTGACGCGCTTCTGTTGGTGACGGCGGGAGCGGGAGCGGGCAAGACACACACGTTGGTTCGGCGACTGGACGCGTTGGTCGGCGAGGAGATGGGTGCCGGTGAGATTCTGGTACTTAGCTTCTCCCGAGCCGCAGTGCGGGAACTAGGGGGCAGGCTGGCCCGTCAGGGCGAGGCCGCACGGCACGTTCGGGCGCAGACCTTCGACTCCTGGGCGCTCGATCTCCTCGTTCAGGTCGCGGCGGACCGGGAGTGGCAGACCCGGAGCTTCGAGGACCGGATCATCGGGGCCGCCGACGCGATCGCCGACGGCCGTGCGGATCACCTGTATGAGGATCTGCGCCACGTCGTGATCGACGAGGTGCAGGATCTCGTGGGAAGCCGGCGTGAACTGGTGGAGACGCTGCTGGAACGGTACGACTGCGGGTTTACCGTGGTCGGTGATCCCGCTCAGGCGATCTATGGCTTTCAAGTGCAGGACCCTCAGGAACGGGCGGGCGAGGCGAATCGGTTCTTCGACTGGCTTCGCGTCACCTTCGGCGACGACCTCGTGGAAATGAGGCTCACGGAAAATTTTCGTGCCCGAACCGAGGAGGCGCGTACCGCACTCTCCCTTGGACCCGTTCTTCGGTCCGGAGCCGAGGTGCGCGCTACGCCGCACCTGAACTCGAAGGCGTTTGACGAACTACGGACCGTCCTTCTTGGAACCCTGAACATCGGGGATCTGAACGATGAGTTCGTGCTCGACTCGCTTCGAGGCCATGGCGGGAGCACCGCCGTCCTGTGCCGGACCAATGGCCAGGCGTTGATGGTCTCCGGGCAGTTGCACGTGGACCGGGTCCCCCATCGGTTGCAGCGTGCGGCTCAAGACCGAGCTGTCCCCTCGTGGGTGGCGACGCTGTTCCGCTCCTCCACCGGTTCGATGTTGACAAGGGATCACTTCGACGAACTTGTCCCGGACCTCTGTCTATCCGTCGGGGACGACCCTGATGTGCTGTGGGGGTTGCTGCTGAGGTCATCCACGAGCAGAGGTAACCGCCGTTCGATCGATCTCATTCGACTGCGATCGGTGCTCGCGGGGGGACGTCTCCCTGATGAGATCACCGCGCAACCGCCCTCATCGCTCATCGTGTCCTCTTTCCATCGCGCCAAAGGTCTGGAGTTCGACCGGGTGATCGTCGTCGATCCCGGGCCGCTGCCCGATGGTCGGGAGACCGATTCAGAGGAGGAGGCGCGCATGCTCTATGTGGCGATGACCCGCCCGCGTGACGAGTTGATGTGGCTGGGCACGCCGGACACCCGTCTTGTGCGCAAGGGTGACCGTGCCGTCCGTTGGGGGCATTACGGGTGGCAGCGATGGCAGCGTGTGGGCCTGGAGTTTCTCGGTGGGGATGTTTATCGAGACGAACCCGCCGGCTTGGGGATTCTCTCTGAGAACCCCGTGCGGATTCAGGATTATCTGCGCACAGAGGTTTCCGTCGGGGACGAGCTTGTCGCGGAGCGGTTGTATGAAGGCGCCGTTGAGGAGGAGCGGAGCCCGCCTTATCTCGTCAGACATGGAGACCGTCCTATCGGTGTGACCTCTCCGTCCTTTCATCGTGACCTCCACAGCTTCCTGCGGTTGAGTCGTGATCATGTACCGCGGAGTTACCCCCGCATGATCACTGGAATCTACCTGGACGCCGTCGAGGCGGTCATGGGAAGCCAGGCCGCCGGTTCGGTGGCCGGTCTCGGAGCTCACGGAGTGTGGCTGGTTCCACGTCTGACGGGACTGAGCCGATTCGTTTATGACGCCAAGAACGAGGGCCGGGAGACGAGGGATGTCTGATGTGGAAGCACACTACCGATTCCGCCGTGAGCTGGTGGATCGTCTCCAGAGGGACATCCTTGGCCCGGTCGGAGGTGCCGAGGAACTGTTGATCGACGCCCCGGCAACGGCGTACATCACGGGGGTTCTCTATCCCCTGGACCAGGACGAAGAGCGCTTCACAGCCGAGAGCGTCGAACAGGATCTCGACCTGTCCCCGACGGGGATGGCCGTGGATGAGAAGCCTGATGTTGGGGCGGCGCCAGCGAACCGGCAGATGCCCTCAGCCATGGGCCTCACCTTCGCTGTGGACACGACCGAATGTCCGACGGTCACTCTGACCGTGAGCGTCGCCGTTTACGAGGCGGTCGACGAGACAGGGCGTGTCGTCAAGCCCAGACGGGCCGAGCGCCGGACCACTCAAGATGACAGTTTCCGGTGGCGGCGTCGTCCCTTGACCGTTGATCCGGTCCAGGTGAAGGTCACGGAGCGGAGCGAACTCCGATGTGATCTCGCGCCGGGCCTTCAGGTCCGCTTGCGCGTACGTGAGCCCGACGATCGTGGTGTCGTGGCCGTCACAGCCACACTCATCAACATCAACAAGGTCGGTCCGGCCGATATCAAGGACGCTCACTGCTTCTTCCAGCCGATACTGAAGGTGACCGCGGAGAAAGGTCGGAAGGCGTTCGTCGAGCGTCAGGCGGTGCGTGGTGGTGACGAGCAGGAAGTCCTGGTGAGCAGACTTCTCCATCGACATGCACCGATGTTCGCGACGGGTCACGGATGCGCTGCCGACTGGGAGTGGAGACCACCCGCTCCGCGCGGACCGAGGTCTCTCGCGCCCTCCAGGACCGAGGCCGTATGGACGGCGTTCGTTCCACGGGCCGAGGTGCTTCTCACAGGGGCCAACCCTGACATCAAAGAACTCGGCATGCGGTGGCTGGCAGAGGCCGCCGCCGCCGATGCGTTTCAAAGCCTGCGTTGTCTGACCGATGGGTACCGATCCTGGATCGACGCCCGACTCGAGGAGGCTCGATGGTTGGCGGGGACCGAACTTGGTGAGGTCGCCCGCGAGCAGATCAAGGAGTGCGGGATCGTCTGCGGCAGGATGGAACGTGGAATCACCCTGCTGGAACAGAACTCTGATGTGATGCAGGCGTTCCGGTTCGCGAACCAGGCGATGGCGACGCAGCGCGCACGGACGGTGTGGATCAGAGGAGGTGCGGAGGGGGCTCCCAATCTCCAGGTCGGCCGGTGGTATCCCTTCCAGATCGGGTTCATGCTCCTCTGTCTTGAGGGCATCGCCGATCCCGGCCACGACGATCGACGGGTAGCCGACCTGCTGTGGTTCCCGACAGGTGGCGGTAAGACCGAGGCGTACCTTGGGCTCATCGCCTTCACCGTCTTTCTGCGGCGGATCCGTGCCGGGGTACGAGGCGGCGGCGTGACCGTTCTGATGCGCTATACGCTGCGGCTGCTCACCCTGCAGCAGTTCGAGCGTGCGGCGACCCTCATGTGTGCGATGGAGCTGATGCGGCAGGGTGACCGAGAGCATCTCGGTGAAGAGACGATCTCTTTGGGGATGTGGGTTGGAAAGGCCGCGACCCCCAACAGGCTGAAAGACGCAGAGGAGAGCATCGAGAGGCTACGCGACGGCAGAAGACTGCCGGAGCAGAATCCGGTGCAGCTGCGGTCCTGCTCGTGGTGCGGGACACCGATGGACGCCTTCGACTATCACGCGTATCCCGACTCGGGAAAGATGTTGATCCGATGCCGTAACACGAGTTGTGAGTTCCGCGGCGGGCTCCCCGTACACGTGGTGGACGAGGCCATCTACAGCGCCCGGCCGACCCTCATCATCGCCACGGCGGACAAGTTCGCGCAGATCGCATGGCGAGCGGACGTCGCCAAGCTGTTCAATCGAGAAGGTGCGCCAGAGGGAACTCCCCCGCCGGAGCTCATCATCCAGGACGAGTTGCACCTGATCTCCGGGCCGTTGGGCACCCTTGCCGGACTCTATGAGACGGCGATCGACGTCGCGGCGCGTTTTCCCAAGGTGATCGCCTCGACTGCGACCATCCGTCGCGCGCGGGAACAGGGCACGCGACTGTTCAATCGAGAAGTCAATCAGTTTCCGCCGGCGGGACTGGACGCCCGTGACTCGTGGTTCGCGGTCGAGGCGCCGCCGGAGCGGAAGGCATCTCGGATGTACGTCGGGCTGCTCACCTCCAGCACCAGCCAGGCCACCCTGTTGATTCGCGCTTATGCCGCATTGTTGCACCATGCCGCGTTTATCGAAGGTGATGAAACGATCCGAGATGCCTACTGGACCCTGGTGGGCTACTTCAACAGCCTGCGGTTGCTGGCCGCCGCGGAGCTACAGGTTCACGCCGATGTGGATGAGCGGCTCAAACAGCTCGCCACAAGGGGGGGTGGTGCCGGGCGCACGGTCAAGGTGCTTGGGGAGCTGACCAGTCGTGTGGATTCCAGTGATATACCGAGGAGCCTCGAAGACCTCTCCATCGCGCTGCCCAGGGAGGGGGTGACCGACGTGGTGCTCGCCACGAACATGATCTCCGTCGGTGTGGACGTGAACCGTCTCGGGCTCATGGCCGTGACAGGTCAACCGCAGACCACCGCGGAGTACATTCAGGCGACCAGTCGGGTCGGTCGACAGCATCCTGGACTCGTGGTGGCGCTGTTGAACTCCGCGCGGTCTCGTGACCGTTCCCACTACGAGAACTTCGTGACCTATCATTCGGCGCTCTATCGGCAGGTCGAATCCACCAGCGTCACGCCCTTCGCGGCTCGTGCTCGGGATCGCGCCCTGCACGCAGTGCTCGTCGGATTGGCGCGTGTGCTCCTGCCGGTGGCGCGGCCGAACGATGCCGCGGGTCGGGTCGAGACCTTTCTGGACGAACTCATGAAGCTCAGGGACGTCATCCTCACGAGAGTCGGGAGTGTCGCCAAGGAAGAGTGTGAAAGTACCGCTGAGGAGCTTGACGGCTTCATCGAGCACTGGAGGCGGTTGGCTGAGGAGAATCCGGGCCTGCTCTATGAGGCTCCCCGGAGAAGGTGGGCAGGTCAGATCCGGCACAGGGACGCCGCGCTGCTTGGCTCCTACGGATCCGACGAGGACCTGGTCGACTCCGCCGAAACGATGTGGAGTCTGCGGGATGTCGATGTGGAGTCCGACCTCTACCTGGAGAAGTGAAATGGGATTACGCGGCGGCAGCGGTCGCAGGAAACAGGGTTCCGAGAAGGAGGCGACACGTACCCGTCTCGGTGCCGTCCGTCGATCACAGCTGATCACCACATACGGAGTCGGTTCGCTGGTGGCCTTCGAGGACCAGTCGTTCATCGTGAGCGGTCTGGATACCTGGAAGGTTCCCGACAAACCGGATCTGTTTGAGTTTCGACTTGAACGGCGACTGGACGTACACGGCTTCCACCTGCCGCCCGCGTCGGATCCTCCGGCGGGGGACGGCGTGCGAATCAGGCGCTTCCCGGACATGTACTCATGTCCTGGTTGCACGCATGGTTCTCCACCTGAGAGGAGTAAATGTGGTCCATGTTGCGAGCAAAATCTTCGGTCTTTCCGGCAGTTCAACTCGCCACGAGGAAAAAGCGAGTGTGCGGCGTGCGGGGGTGATCTCACACCGTCGAGGTTCGTTGTCGCCTGCGAGCACGGTCATCTGGACGACTTTCCGTACTGGGCATGGGTCCACAACAAGACCTCGGCGGCGGAACCCTCCGCCGGCGCCGGGCACCAGCTGAGCCTGCGGACCACCGGCCGGACGGCGTCGCTGAGCTCCATCGTCATCAGTTGCACCTGCGGTAAGCCGCCGGTGTCCATGGAGGGCGCTTTCGGTCGGTGGGCCATGAGAGAGGTTGGGGTCCGCTGCGGAGGCGCACGGCCGTGGTTGGGACGTGATGGTCGTGAGCAGGGATGTAGCCTGACACCCCGAGCGCTTCAGCGTGGTTCCTCAGCCGCGTGGTTCCCGGTGGTGCGATCCGCCCTGTCCATTCCCCCCTTCTCCCAGGAGCTACACAAACAGGTCCGCGAGTACTACGACATGTGGAGCGGTGAGAGCGACGAAACAATCATTCGGCAGGCCGGCAAGAACGGCCTTCTGAGCGGTGGCTATGAGCCGGCAGAGGTAGTGCGAGCCGTACGGGACTACGAGGCCTACACGGCGGGTGAACGCCCCGACCCGTCGGCGATCACGGGTTTTGAGGCGTCCGATGTCTTGAGAGTCGAGGAGTACAAGCAACTCACCCGCCCTTCCCGTACGGCGGACTTCGAAAGCGAACGTCCGGCTCCCGACCCACAGGCCCCCGTTCCCTCCGGAATCGTGGAGACCATGCTCGTTAAACGACTCCGGGAGGTACGGGCGCTGCAGACTTTCACCCGGGTCGACGTGCCGATGGAGGGCGATCAGAAAGAGCGGTACGCCGACCTGAGCCTGGGAGAGGTCAGATGGTTACCCGCGATCGAGGTGATCGGCGAAGGTGTCTTCCTACGCCTGGACGAGGACAGGCTCAAGGCATGGGAGTCCGCTGATCGTCCGGGAGAGCAGGAACGACGGGCAAGGCAGATTCGTGAGCATCACGATCTCGTGCTGAGACGCCGTTCGGGCGATCGTGTGCCGCCCCCGGAATCGAGAGTCACCGCGCGATTCTTGCTGATCCACACTCTGGCCCATGCGCTGATCAACGAATGGAGCCTCGACTCGGGATATCCGGCATCCGCGCTGTGTGAGCGGTTGTACGTGTCGAGCAGTATGGCGGGGGTGCTCATCTACACCGCGACCAGCGATTCGGCGGGCAGTCTTGGTGGACTGGTTGGTCAAGGCGAACCGCGCTCCCTCAAAGGCTCCCTGGAAGGGGCGTTACAGCGCATCTCATGGTGCTCGGCCGATCCGTTGTGCATGGAGTCCGAGGCGAGCGGCGCGGACAGTCTCAACCTGGCCGCCTGCCATGCTTGTGTGCTGATCCCGGAGACGAGCTGTGAAACCAACAACAGCTTTCTGGACCGGGCGATGTTGATCGGCACCCCTGATGGCCGAACGGAGGGATTTTTCCGAATTGAACACTGAGTGCTTCGATGGTCTTCATGAGTGGAAGATCTGAGACCTGGGCGTCCAGTGATGGGGTCCGGGCGAGTATGCGAGCCAACAAGGGCCGTGACACCAAGCCGGAGATCGCTCTTCGTCGTGCCGTGCATGCGCTTGGGTTGCGCTATCGCGTCTCATACCGTCCGCTCAAGGCGGTCCGTCGGACCGCGGACCTCGTGTTCACGAAGGTGAAGATCGCGGTGTTCATGGACGGCTGTTTCTGGCACGGGTGCCCCCAACATCACACCGTGGCGGTGACCAACGCGAGCTTTTGGGCGGAGAAGGTTCGGCGAACACAGGAGCGTGACGCGGAGACCGACCGTCTCCTGAAGGAGGAAGGCTGGCTGGTCATCCGGGTTTGGGAACACCAAGACCCCGTGCAGGCGGCCGCGCTCGTGGCTGATGCGGTGGTCACCCGCCGGAGCTCTCAGCGGCGGTAAGCGATGGCGGTGTGGGAGGCCTCGCCTGTTGAGGCGGCGTCGCGGATCGTGGAGAGGCGGTGGGCGATGACGAATCTGGTGCGGTCGGAGCGCAGGGCGGACATCGCGTGCTGGACCAGGACCTCGGTGCGGATGCCGACCGGGCTGGTGGCCTCGTCTGCAAGGCGCACGTGAGCGCGGCGAACATCGGCGACCGGGACGGGGCCGCTGTGCTGCTGACCGGCCTCGGCGGCTCCTTCCCGCGTCTGTCCCACGGCTGGGTGGACCAGGGCTGTCGGGGGCCGTTCCTGCAATGGGTCAAGCAAACCGCTGGCATTACCTTGCAGGTGGTCGTCCGACACGACGGTGGGATGCGGTCCACTTGGGCGCCTGTCGGGGCGCCGCCCCGGATTGTGCCCCGGTTCGCCGTGGTCCCAAGTCGTTGGCTCGTGGAGCGTACGTTCGCCTGGCTGGGCCGCTACCGCCGCCTGGCCAAGGACTACGAATACCTGCCCGTCACCTCCGAGAGCACCATCTACCTGGCGATGGCCTTCATCTTGCTTCATCACCTCGCCCGAGCACCAATCTGATGCTTTAAGGCTGTCACGCCGGTTGGTATGGCTGTGTCCACCCTTCAACGAAGGGGATATAAGGGAAGGAATCGCTAAGAGGGAAGTATCTGTGACTTTAGTGGCAATAAAGTAATTGCTCCTCGGTGACCGGGGGTGCGTCTATATCATCGGCCAAGCGAATTTCCCGGTTGGTTAAAACGATTGAGGCGCGATGGTCTCTATGAGAGAGCGGGAGCGGAACACCCTGCAAGGTGACTTCGGGGAGGCGTGGCTCGAAGTGGTCGCTGCGGGCAGTGGTCTGCTGCACGGGCGACCCACCACCCTGGACCTGCAGAAGGCGGACGTACAGCTCTTTCTCCGTGGTGTTGAACAGGGTACGCACAACCCCGCTGTTCTCGTTCAGGTCAAAACCACGGTAGATCTTCGCAGGTCGGACGATGGCGATTATCGCTATGACCTGGACATCGAGACCTATGATGTGTTGCGGCGAGCCGATCATTCGATCAGGAGGATACTCGTCGTCATCGGCGTATCAAAGGACGGTGAGAACGTGCGCCTCCACGCCGACGGAACTCTTCTGATCGGACACGGCGCCTGGGTCTCGCTGGAAGGGTTCTCGGCATCCGATAACGCCAAGACCCAGGTTGTTTGTCTTCCAGCCGTCAACACCTTGGATCGCCGGGGACTTCTCCTCATGCTCAGAACCTATGGGGTCCGCAGGTCTACCCCCGTGCCGGATATTGACGCATGGGGGCTGCGGTGAGCGAACTGAACGGAGTCGCCTCCGGGGAGGCGACGACGGTCCCCGACCTGGCCGTCTTCGTCGGTTATCTGCAGGGCACGGGGTGGATCCTTGAGGACGACGACGGCCGGACCACGCTGTGGCGACAGGAACCGTCCGACCTGGAAACGACCATGCGGATCGTTCTTCCGGTGAGACAGGAGGTTCGCGACTACGCCGAGCGTGTGAACGAGGCGCTGAGAACACTCGCCTACGTGGAGCGCCGCCTTCCGCAGGAGGTCTCCGCGGACATGAGCTTCGGCGGTGCGGACAACGTGTCCGTACGGCTGACGCCGAACGCCCCGGCCGGAGAGGCCCCGCTGTTCTTGGCGCATTCCGCGATATCAGCGCTGCGGAACTATGTGGTCGCGTCGGCCACGGCGCTGGATGCCGACTCCCTGGTTCTGCCTCCTCGGCGCCCGCAACGGGCGGAGGCCTACGCCGCGCAAGCTCGTATCTCCACGCAGCCGGGAAGCTTCGTTCTCTCTCTCGCCCTTCCACTGGTGGACGTGTACACCGAGGGGCCGGCCGCTTCGGCGGCCGGCCAGGGGGCGCTGCTTGAGATTCCCCCAAGGCCGTTTGGTCGCAAAGTGACGAGCAGAATGCTGACCGCAGCCCGGCAGGCCCAACGTCTGGCAGTGGAGGTCGGTGAAGGGGACAGGCCTCTGTCGTCTTTTGGGCAACCCGGCCAAGCTTCCCCAAACGCTACCGAGCTGGAAGCGTTGAGTCTTCTGGGCGGCCCGGATCACGACGTGTACCAGATCCGCTTCTCGCAGTCTCCGCTCGCTCCCGGATCTCGCGAACCCACACGCCTGAAGATCACGCCCGGTCAGCAGAGAATTCTGGGCGAGGCCGCGAACTTTTTGCGAACGAAACAGCCGAGAGCCGGGATCACGGTTATCGGCCTGGTTGTTCGTCTGTTCCGAGCGGGAAAGTACGGGAAGGGAGAGGTGGTCATTCAGGGCGTCGATGACGACACAGGTGATGCGAGAAGGTTCCGTGTCGAGCTGGACGAATCTGACTACAACCTCGCGGTGAAAGCACATGCGACCGGCCTTGAGGTCACCGCGACCGGCGACCTCGACATTCGTGGGACGCGTCGCTCGCTACGCCGTCTGACCTCCTTCTCGGTACTGCCCGGAATCGGAGACGATTAGGGGGTACGGCTCACCCGTCGCCGACCGGCCACATGTCCGTCGTCGACTGTGCTCGGTGATGAAGGGGGCGGTCACCCGTGCGGTGACCGCCCTTTCATCACGTCTGTCTGCCGCGCCCGCTCCGTCCAGGTGCCCGTTTGTCAGCCGTACTCCCGGGCGAAGCCCCTATGGAGTGCTGGACTCGTCCAGGACATCACTCATGTCGCGACATTCTCCTTGTCGGCCGGGACCAGGGCGCCGGTGAATTGGGCGGAGTGGAGGCGGTGGTAGGCGCCGTGGGTGGCGAGGAGTTCCTCGTGGGTGCCCTGCTCGACGATGCGGCCCGCGTCCATCACCAGGATGAGGTCCGCGTCGCGGATCGTGGAGAGGCGGTGGGCGATGACGAAGCTGGTGCGGTCGGAGCGCAGGGCGGCCATGGCGTGCTGGACCAGGACCTCGGTGCGGGTGTCGACGGAGCTGGTGGCCTCGTCCAGGATGAGCAGGGACGGGTCGGAGAGGAAGGCGCGGGCGATGGTCAGCAGCTGCTTCTCCCCGGCGCTGACGCTGCCTCCCTCCTCGTCGATCACGGTGTCGTAGCCGTCGGGCAGGGTGCGGACGAACCGGTCGACGAACGTGGCCCGCGCGGCGGCCTGGATCTGCTCCTCGCCGGCGTCGGGGTTGCCGTAGGCGATGTTCTCGCGGATGGTGCCGCCGAACAGCCAGGTGTCCTGGAGCACCATGCCGATGTGGGAGCGCAGGTCCTCGCGGCGCATCGCGGTGATGTCGACGCCGTCGAGGGTGATCCGGCCGGCGTCCAGCTCGTAGAAGCGCATGATGAGGTTGACGAGGGTGGTCTTTCCCGCGCCGGTCGGACCGACGATCGCGACCGTGTGCCCGGGTTCGGCCACCAGTGACAGGTCCTCGATGAGTGGCTGCTCCGGGTTGTAGCGGAAGGACACGCGGTCGAACTCGACGCGGCCCTGCCGGACGGTGGGCGGCACCGGGTCGGCGGGGTCCGGGTCCTGTTCGGTGGCGTCCAGCAGCTCGAAGACCCGCTCGGCCGAGGCCACCCCGGACTGCAGCAGGTTGGCCATCGAGGCGACCTGGGTCAGGGGCTGGGTGAACTGCCGCGAGTACTGGATGAACGCCTGGACGTCGCCCAGGCTCATCGACCCGGTGGCGACCCGGACGCCTCCGACGACGGCGATGGCGACGTAGTTGAGGTTCCCGATGAACATCATCATCGGCATGATGATCCCGGAGACGAACTGGGCGCCGAAGCCGGCCTTGAACAGCTCCTCGTTCCTCTCCCGGAACACCTGCTCGACCTCCGGCCGGCGGCCGAAGACCTTCACCAGCTCGTGGCCGGTGAACGCCTCCTCGATGTGGGCGTTCAGGGTGCCGGTGTGGGCCCACTGCGCGACGAACTGCTTCTGCGAGCGTTTCGCGATCTGCTTGGTGACGATCATCGACAGCGGGATGGTCACCAGGGCGATCAGCGCGAGCAGCGGCGATATCACGAACATCATCGCCAGCACGCCGACCACGGTCAGCAACGAGGTCAGCAGCTGGCTCATCGTCTGCTGCAGCGTCTGGGAGACGTTGTCGATGTCGTTGGTGACCCGGCTGAGCAGCTCGCCGCGCGGCTGGCCGTCGAAGAACCGCAGGGGAAGCCGGTTCAGCTTGTCCTCGACGTCCGCCCGCAGCCGGAACACGGTGCGCTGCACCACGTCGTTGAGCAGGTAGCCCTGCATCCAGCCGAAGACCGACGCCGCGACGTAGAGCGCCAGCGCCCACGTCAGGACCGTGCCCAGCGCGGCGAAGTCGATCCCGTGACCGGGCACGACGTCCATCTGGGTGAGCAGGTTGGCGAAGTTGTCGTTGCCCGAGGCGCGGGCGGCCTGGATCGCCTGCTCCCTGGTCGTGCCCGGGGGCAGCTGCCTGCCGATCACGCCCGTGAAGATCAGGTCCGTCGCCCAGCCGAGGATCTTCGGCCCCACGACGCCGAACACCACGCTCGTCACGGCGAGGGCGATCACGGCCAGGATTCTCGGGCGTTCGGGACTCAGCCGCCGCATCAGCCGCCGGGTGGACGGCCCGAAGTTCATCGACTTCTCCGCGGGCATCCCGGCTCCCGCGAAGGGGCCTCGCCCGAAGCCGCCGCCCCCCACCGGTGGTCGCGGTTGCGTGGTCGTCATGGGCCGGTCGCTCATGCTGCGCTCTCCGCGGCTAGTTGGGACTCGACGATCTCGATGTAGGTGGGGCAGGAGTTCAGCAGCTCGTCGTGGGTTCCCAGGCCGACGATCGCGCCGTCGTCGAGAACGATGATCTGATCGGCGTCGGCGATGGTGGAGACCCGCTGACCGACGATGACGACGGCGGCTTGGGCGGTGTAGGGGCGCAGGGCGGCGCGTAGCCGGGCGTCGGTGGCCAGGTCGAGGGCCGAGAACGAGTCGTCGAACAGGTAGATCTCGGGCTTGCTGACCAGCGCCCTGGCGATGGAGAGCCGCTGCCGCTGTCCGCCGGACACGTTCGTGCCACCTTGCGTGATGGGCGCTTCGAGGCCGTCGGGCATCGCCTCGACGAAGTCGCGGGCCTGGGCGACCTCCAGCGCCTCCCACAGCTCCTCGTCGGTGGCCTCCGGGTTGCCGTACCGCAGGTTGCTCGCGACGGTGCCGGTGAACAGGTACGGCTTCTGCGGCACCAGGCCGATGCGCGTCCAGAGCATCTGGGGGTCGAGGTCGCGGACGTCGACCCCGTCGACCGACACCGTGCCCGAGGTGGCGTCGAACAGCCTGGGCACCAGGGAGACCAGCGTCGTCTTGCCCGCCCCGGTGCTGCCGATGACGGCGGTGGTCTGTCCCGCGACGGCGCGGAACGAGACGCCGGAGAGTACCGGTGCCGCCGCGCCCGGGTAGCGGAACTCGACGTCGCGCATCTCCAGCTCGGCACGGCCGTGCACCTGCCGTACGGGGTACTCGGGCGGGCTCACCGACGACTCGGTGTCCAGCACCTCGCTGATCCGCTCGGCGCAGACCGCGGCGCGCGGGATCATCATCGAGATGAAGGTCGCCATCATCATCGCCATGAGGATCTGCATCAGATACATGAGAAACGCGGTGAGGGCGCCGACCTGCATCTCGCCGTTGTCCACCCGGTCGGCGCCGAACCAGAGTACGGCGACGCTGGAGGCGTTGAGGATCAGCATCACGGTGGGGAAGATGAGCGCGGTCAGCCGCCCGACGCGCAGCGCGGTCCCGGTCAGCGCGTCGTTCGCCTCCGCGAACCGGCGGGTCTCCTCGCGTTCCCGGATGAAGGCGCGTACGACGCGGATGCCGGAGAGCTGCTCGCGCAGCACCTGGTTGACCACGTCGATCCGGGTCTGCATCGCGCGAAACTGCGGAACCATGCGGGAGACGATCAGGCCGATCGACACCAGCAGCGCCGGGACGCAGACCAGCATGAGCCAGGACAGGCCGACATCCTGGCGCAGCGCCATGATGACGCCGCCGACGCACATGATCGGGGCGGCGACCAGCATCGTGCAGGTCATCACCACCAGCATCTGGACCTGCTGCACGTCGTTGGTGCTGCGGGTGATCAGCGAGGGTGCTCCGAACTGGGCGACCTCCCGGGCGGAGAACCCGCCCACCTGGTGGAAGACCGCGGCCCTGACGTCCCGGCCGAACCCCATCGCCGCATGGGCGCCGTAGTAGACCGCCGCGACCGAGCAGGCGATCTGCAGGAGGGAGACGGCCAGCATCCAGCCCCCGGCGGACAGGATGTAGCCGGTGTCGCCGACGGCGACGCCCCGGTCGATGATGTCCGCGTTCAGACTGGGCAGGTACAGCGAGGCCATGGTGCCGATCAGTTGCAGCACCACCACGGCGGTCAGCGCCGAGGAGTAGGGCCGTAGGTAGGTGCGGAGCAGTCGGCTCAGCATGGGTGTCCTCCGTCTGAGGCCGTGGCCGTGGTCACGGTCGAGGTCGAGGCTGACGCCGGGGCCGGGGCCGGGGCCGGGTCGGGGGCGGGGGGTGACGCCTGGGCCGATGGTGGGGCGTCCGGGTGGGGCGCGCTGTGTTCCGGGCGCAGCCGGATGCCGTCCAGCAGCGTGGAGACGATCTCCGCGGGCGAGAGCGGGTCGTTCTCGACCAGCCTGGGGTGGCTGCCCGCGATGGTCAGCAGATGCAGCCGGCGGGCGGTCTCGTGGGGCTCGCACCGCAGCAGGTGGCGGTCGGGCTCGATCAGGTGGATGAGCGCCTGCCGGATTATGGCGACACGGTCGTTTCCGGGAGGGTGGTTCTGGGCGGCCTCGGCGGCTCCCGCCATGCCCAGCGCGTCGATGAGCCGGAAGACCCGTGCGGTGTGCCGGTGCAGGATCTCGACCGCCGCGACGAGCCGGGTCGTCAGGGGAGCCGTACGGTCTACGGCTGTCAGCTCGCCCACGAGTGAGGACGGGTCGAAGGCGCTGGCGACGGCCGCCTTCACCAGTTCGTCCTTGGTGGCGAAGACCCGGAAGATCGTTCCTTCCGCCACACCGGCCGCCTGTGCGATCTGCCGGGTGTTCACGTCGGGGCCGTGGGCGAGCACCAGCGACAGGGTGGACGCGATGAGTGCGGCACGCCGTTCGTCCGGGGGGAGGGGGGCGGCGCGCTGGGGGGACGTGATCACGCGGATCACCTTATATGAGTGAGTGACTCACTCACTCGGAAAATCAGATAAATCGTCCTTACTCGCAGAGGTTTGCAGGGATCTGCCGGCAGGTGGAGGTCTGTGACCTGGCCGGTCCGGCGGGTGGGCCGCCATGGATACCCGGTGCCGGGACGGTGCGCTCCGGCCACCCGCCCGCCGCCCCACGCCGGGACGGCGGACGTGTCCACTGCCCCACGCCGGGGCGGCAGGCGTCTACGAGCGGGAACGCCACCTGGCCAGGAGGTCTGCCTCCTGCGCCGGGGTGATCGTGCCCTCCACCGAGAAGGACGCCTCGGACGCGCGGATCTCGCGTACCGACCGGCTCAGCGGGCGCGGGGTGAGCCCCGCGGCCCGGGCGGCCGCCGGGTTCGCGGTGTTGGCCGCCGCCCACGCGTCGCCCTCCGACCAGAGCGGCAGCGACCGGCCGTTCTCGCCCTCGGCGAGCAGGAAGTCCTGGCCGACCCAGGTCAGCGTGGTTCCGGGCGGCCCGACCTCGGCCACGATCGCCTCAAGCATGTCGCCGAAGGAGAACGGCGGGGCGGGGCTGACCGCGTGGAAGACGCCCGCTCCCGCCCTCGCGCCCGCTCGTGCGTCCGCTCCCGTCCCGCCGGCCGGGGACGCCTGCCGTACCGCATGCGCTTTCTCGGTCATCGAGACGATCCAGGCGGCCATGTCGCGTCCGTCGATCACCTGGATCGGGTCCGAGGGGTCGCCGGGGGCCAGGACGTCGCCGCCTCGGGCGATCCGGTTCACCCAGTAGGTGAAGCGGCCGGTGTAGTCGTACGGGCCGATCACGTAGGTCGGCCGTACCACCAGCGTCCCCGGCCCGAACCTCTCCACGGCGGTCCGCTCGCAGAGCGCCTTCAGCGCGCCGTACGTCTCGGCGGTCACCTCCCGGGGAACCGGGCCGTCGATCTCGGCCGTCGGCGAGTCCTCGGTGAAGTTCGGCGCCTTCGGGGGAAGGTAGACCGCGGTGCTGGAGACGAAGACGTACTGCCCGGTGGAGAGCACCTCGGCGAGGGAGTCGATCTGCGATGGGATGTAGGCGCTGACGTCGATCGTCGCGTCCCACTCCCGGCCGCGCAGGATCGACAGGTCCGCGTCGCGGTCGGCCCGCAGGTGCTCCGCCTCGGGAAACAGTTCCGGGCCCGTCCGCCCGCGGTGCAGCAGCGCGCCCTTGTGCCCGGCCGCGATCGCCGCCTCGGTGATGTGCCGGCCGACGAACCGGGTCCCGCCGACGATCAGAATCCGCATGCCGGTAATTCTGTCCCATCCGGCCCACCCAGGTCTCATATAGATCTTGTTCGGGTTTGACACGGATTCCAGATGAATTCCGCGTGATTTCCCCATATTCCTGTACGGCATACCGGTATTCACGTCGATCGCGGAGGCGGTCAAGGTCCGGCTCGCGATGAATCGGGTGAACTTCATGGGCTATATGAGCCGTGATGGGGGAAAAGGGGAGTTGTGGTGAGGTGCGATGAGGTGAGGTAGGCCGCCGGGAGACGGGAGAGTGTCGGCGGGGGCCGTTTCCGTACCGTGGTTGCGCCCATCCGCTTCGCTTCGAAACTTGGCAAGGGGTACGTTGGTTGTCGTCCAGCACCTACCTCAGGATGGTCGTCATGGCAATCCGGTCAGAGGGAAAATCGTTCAGACCGTCCCCGGCCGCCAGGCCTGCCCTCCTCATGTCCGGTGTTCACCAGTCGTCTCCCGCCATCCTCCGGATCGTCCCGCTCCAGGCGTCCCGAGGTCTCCGGGTGAGCGGTGAGATCGACCGCACCACCAGGAGGCCCTGGGAGGAGGCGCTGAACGGGCTGGTCGTCGCCGGCCGGGACATGCACCTCGAACTCTCCGATCTCACGTTCATCGACGTCCGGGGGACATACCTGCTGGCGGAGGCCGCGCACAGCCTTCCCGCGGGCAAAAAGGTGGTCCTGCACCACCCGCCCTACTGCCTGAGGTCCGTACTCACCTTGATCGGATCCCTCCCCTCCCCGATCGAAGTGGAGACATGATGGACATCGCGGCTGTTCCACCGGATCCGTTCGTCCATCCCGCGCTGTTCTACCGAGGGACCCGGGAGTATCTCCAGGGCGTGCTGCCGTTCGTCCGCGGTGGCCTGGAGGCGGACGAGCCGGTCGCGGTGGCCGTACCGGAGCGGAACCTGCGGCTGCTGCGGACCGAGCTCGGTGAGGCGGCCTCCCAGGTGCACTTCGTCGACATGACGGAGGCCGGTCGTAATCCGGGACGCATCATCCCCGGCGTCCTGCGCGCCTTCGCCGACCCGCACTCCGACCGCAGAGTGCGGATCGTCGGCGAGCCGATCTGGGCGGGGCGGTCGGCGACCGAGTATCCGGCGTGTGTCCAGCACGAGGCGCTGATCAACCTGGCCTTCCCGGGCCGCGCCGTCACCATCCTGTGCCCGTACGACGTCGACGGGCTGGATCCCCTGGTCGTCAAGGACGCGGAGATGACCCATCCCATCCTGATAGACGACGGCGGCCTGCGCCTCAGTGACGACTACGCGCCCGAACGCGTCATCCACGACTACAACCGGCCGCTTCCCGACCCGTCCGCCGCCGTCATACTCGCCTTCGACGCGGGTCTCCTGGCGCAGGTGCGCGAGATCGCCGCCGTGTACGCCTCCGGTGCCGGGATCTCCGGAGAGCGCCTGGAGGATCTGCGGCTGATCGCCAGCGAGCTGGCCGCGAACAGCCTGGACTACGGCGGCGGCTCCGGGGTGCTCCGGGTCTGGGCCGAGGACGGTCAGGTGGTCATGGACATCAGCGACTCCGGTCACATCACCGACCCGCTCGCCGGACGCCGGCCGGTCGACCCCCGTCAGCGGGGCTCCCGGGGCCTGCTCGTCACCAACCTGCTCAGCGACCTCGTCCGCGTGCACACGGGCGAGGGCGGCACCACCGTCCGCGTGTACTTCACGATCTGAGTCTCCCCGGCTCCGGTGTCCTCCCGGGCCGCCGGACAGGGGTGTGCCGCGGAGCGACGGCTCACCGGCCGCGGATGCCGGTGATCAACCGGATCAGCTCGGCGCGCAGGGCCTCCGGATCCTCCACCCGATCGGTGACGATGCGCTCCGCCGGGTCTCCCGTCACGACCGCGGCGTACGTCCGCCCTCCCAGCTCGGTACGGGTCACCATCATGCGGCGCCGGTCCGCCGGGTCGCGCTCGCGGATGATGTGGCCGTCGCGTTCCAGCCGGTCGAGCACCGGGCGGATGGTCTGCTCCTCCACGTAGGTGCGGGCCGCGAGCTCCCGCTGGGTCCGGGGGCCCTCGCCGAGGACGTGCAGGGCGAGAAAACCCGCGTGGGTGAGGCCGCGGGCGGCGAGCAGGGCGTTCCACTCGCGCTCGACCAGGCGTGCGGCGACCAGGAGCAGGCGGCCGGTTGCCCAGGACGCGTGATCGTCCATGAATCTCCGTTTTTCGACCCTCGAACGAAACCCTCGGTACCACGTTATCCGAATGATGCTAAGGGTGCTTAGTGTTGTGGCCGGAGTAACCGGCGTCACCGGTGTGAGGAGACCAGATGGGCGTCACGACATCGCCGGAGGCGGCGGTTGTGAACGGCCGGGCACGGTGGGCGGGACTCGCCTTCATCGCGCTGGCCGTGGCGATGATCATTTCCAGCACGACGGTCACCAACGTCGCCGTCCCGCAGATCATCGGCGATCTCGCGCTGAGCTCGACGGGCGCGCAGTGGATCCAGGAGTCCTACGCGCTGGTGTTCGCCGCGCTCCTGCTCACCTTCGGCCGCCTGGCCGACCGTCTGGGCCGGCGCCGCCTGCTGCTGACCGGGGTCACGCTGTTCGCGGCGATGTCCCTGCTGGCCGCGGCGTCCGTCAGCGGGCCGATGCTCATCGGGGCCCGGATCCTGCAGGGCATCGGCGGAGCCATGATCTTTCCCACGACGCTGTCGCTGCTGAACGCGGGGTTCCGGGGCAAGGACCGGGGGACCGCGTTCGCCGTCTGGGGCGCCACGATCGGCGGAATGGCCGCGCTGGGGCCGCTGGTCGGCGGCTGGCTCACCACCGACCTGTCCTGGCGTTGGGCCTTCGGGATCAACATTCCCGTCGCCGCCGCCGTACTGGTCGGCGTCCTGGTGTTCGTGCCGGAGTCACGAGAGCTCGACACCCGGCGCGGTGCCGACGCGGTTGGCGCGGTGCTGTCCACCCTCGGATTCGGCTTCCTGGTGTTCGGGCTGGTCGAGGGGAGGGTCTACGGCTGGTGGACGGCTGTTGAGACCTTCGCCGTCGGCGGCTGGAACTGGCCGCTCACGATCTCGCCGGTGCCCGTCGCCTTCACCGTCTCCGCTCTCGCCCTGGCCGCCTTCGTACTGGTGGAGCGGGCCCGCAACCGGCGCGGCGAGGTCGCGCTGCTGGATCTGTCGCTGTTCTCCATCCCCTCCTTCCGTAACGGCAACATCGCCGCGCTGATCGTCAGCCTCGGCGAGTTCGGCGTGCTGTTCGCGCTGCCCCTGTGGATGCAGTTCGTGCTGGGCTACTCGCCGCTGCAGACGGGGGTCGCCCTGCTCCCGCTCGCGGTGGGCTCCTTCGCGGCCAGCGGCTTCGCCTCCCCGCTGTCGCGGTCCCGGGGCCCGGCCTCCGTGGTCAGACTCGGCCTGCTGCTGGAGATCGTCGGGATCGCCGGGCTCGGCCTCACGGTCTCCGCCGACACCCCGTGGGCGCTGCCGGTGCCGTTCCTGTTCTGCTACGGAATGGGCATCGGGCTGGCCACCGCCCAGCTCACCGGGGTGGTCCTGTCCGAGGTGCCGGTCGAGCGCAGCGGCCAGGGCTCCGGCACGCAGAGCACGGTCCGGCAGATCGGCTCCGCGCTCGGCATCGCCGTACTCGGCACGCTGCTCTTCTCCGGGCTGAGCGTGGACCTCGATCATCGGCTGAGTGAGGTGAAGGGGGTGGACCCGGCGCGACGCGAGCAGATCGTCTCCGCCGTGCAGCGCAGCGCGGGCGGGGCCATCGCCGGACTGTCCCGCCGGCCGGAGATCGCCGGGGCGGCCAAGGAGTCCTTCGCCGTCGGCACCCGTTACGCGGCGTTCGGCGCGGCGGGCTTTCTCGCCGTCGGCCTGCTGGCCAGCCTGTCACTGGGCGGCCGTCCCCCGGAGGAGTGATCGGGTGCCGGACTCGCTGGCGAGCGGAATGAAATCCCATTTATCATGATATTCCGTGATAAATCATATGTGCCGGTTCCGGTTTATCTGCCCGGACGGAAGGTTATTTTGGGACTTGTCCCGGCTTGGTGGCCGTTTTACCATGAGGTGCTCATGAAAGCCGGGGCGACGTATTCACCTTGAACGGAAGGGTCATGCCGTGAAAAGGGACGAAAAAGCCATTTTGTACGGTGGCAGTAACAATGTCATCGATTCCACGTGCCCGCGCTGCCAAGGTTCGCTCGACAAGCACGGGATCAATGTCATCAGGTCCGGCGAAAAAAGCAGGAAACTACTTTTCGATAATTTTCTGCCAACGCTCAACAACTACAACAAGGAGACGCTGCTCGACGACAACCTGCGTGAGGCGTACCTTCGTCTCGCCTCCGGCCCCGGCGGCGGAGTCATCGCGACCAGCATGATGGGCGTGGCCGTCGCGACGATAGGAACGCAGGAAAAGCAGTACGCGACGCTCTCCGGGCCCGGGGCCAGAGTCGTCCTTCCCTTCATCAAACGCGGACAGCTCCCCACCGGGCTCGTCATCGTCGGCGTCGTGAACGCGCTTGAGGACCCGGACGCCATGGTCGACGTCAGGGGAAAGACGTTCGTGCCGACCAGCACCGCCCAGGGCAACAACATGGACTACCCGATCGGGTCGTGCGCGGCGCAGAAGATCCTCAACCAGATTTTCCGCGACGCCCGTGACGCCGGGAAGAAGGTCGAGGCCATCGACCTCAGCGAGCTGTTCTGGCGTGACTACGCCGCGGAGAAGTACAGCCGCGCCTGGTCGACCGGATCGATCGTTCCGTCGTGCGACACCTGCAAGCAGGTGCTGCCGCAGATGCTGTGCGACAGGGTCGACGACTGACGTCCATAGGAGCACCCCGTACGGCCCCGCCCCGCCGGTCCGCGATCGCGGACCGGCGGACCCCGACGGAGATCGGTGAGGCCGTTCGCGGCGCGGATCGGCGCAGAGCGGTGCGGGGCAGGGGCGGGGGTCGGGGCGCCCGTCAGCCGCCCCGCCGCTCCTGGAGCCACACGTCCGTCTGGCGGGCCTTGCCCGTCCCGACCGGCGTCCGGGGCCTGGCCCGAGTCTCGGTGACGGTGAAGTCGGCGACCACATGCCGGTTGTGCAGGAGAAACCCGACCACGCTGGCGACGGCCTGCACTCCGTCACGGGCACGCGCCTGCCCGGTCAGGAGATAGACCAGCGGGGCGGACGGCTGGTCGAGCGCGAAGCGGCGGCCGTGGTGGTGAACGTCCTGGAGGGTCCTGATGGGGATCGGCCGGTCGCTGGTGAACCACGCGACGACCTCCCAGAACGGCAGCGCCGGGTCGGGTCCGACCGATTCCTGATAGGCCGGATGAGGATCGACCGATTCCTGGTAGCACGCCACGCAACCCCGGCGGGCGTCCTGCCCGTGGGGGCATGCCCAGGAGGCGGCATCGTGCGGCATGCTGCGGTGAGCCATGAACCGACCGTACCCTCAGTGCCCCGCAGGTTACTCATGCCAGGGGTCGCGCCACGCCCCCGATGCCGGTGAATCCGGGCGCCCGCGCGTGTCACCGACGCGCGGGGCCAATCCGAGCCGGGTCTCCAGGGGAAGGTCCCGGCCTGCTGACCGAGCGCGCTGAGAACACCGAGGACGCTTCCGCGCAGCCGCCGCGCCACCGCGATCCGTTCCTCCGCCTGCTCCAGCTGCCGCCGCAGCACCTCGCGGGGATCCGGCGGGGCCCCAGCACTCGACGACGGCGCCGTGCCATGTTCATGACGCGCTCGGGTAAAGACCCTTCACCGGCGGGCTTCGACCACGTTGCCTCGGGGAGAACTCGTCACATGACCTATGAAGGCCGGCCCACCGCGGATGACCTGCTGCGGCACGCCCGGCAGTACCACGAGCTAGCCACCCTGCTGAAGTACGACAAGGACTTCGAGGACACGTTCAGCGCCGCCGTCGAGGCGGGCGACGAGGTGGGGCTCGGGAGCCTGCTCGCGCCACTGGGGATACAGCGTTTCTCGGTCATCGAGAAGGACGCTCGCGACCTCGGCAATCCGTGCGAGCATTGCTGGGTCTGGCACGGCAAGTGGGTCTGCGTCCCCATCTGCATGTGACGCCCGGCACGTGATCACGGCCATGGCGGACTCGCGGGCCATACGCTTAGCCGAGCATGCAGGCCGGCAATCCTCTGAAACCGTGGAGACTGGGGGCTCGCCCCGAAGTGTGGACACCGGTCGTCATGCGGCGAGCAGCACCCTATCTGTGGTTCGCTGCTCGTAATCGATCGGGCTGAGGTAG
>NZ_JBSGCR010000047.1:0-30894 GCF_053601935.1 Streptosporangium sp. NPDC004631
CGCCCGATCCGTGTCAAACCGTCACATCCGCAACAGCACACCCAAACCCGGCAAACCCACTAGAATTCCCACCACCCCGTCTCCGGAGCAACCCTCCAAACTTACCTTGCCACTCAGGGCATGTCAAACCATCTGGTTTTTCGATGATCTGAACGCAACCCGAACGCGAGGCTCACTGAAGGGGGTCGCCCCCTGGGCCCGTCCACCACTCAGGTGTCCGGCTCACTCCCGGGGCATTGAGAACATTAGATGGCCCCCAGAACCCCGTCAAATCAGCAGCATCGGAAGAAATCGCAGGTCACCCCCACCTCAGCGGAAAACCGGCTTTCTTCGCTACCCAAACGTTACCGATCTAAACAGCGAACGCCCCGGCCGGAGCCGGGGCGTTCACCTCACGAATCACCAGAGCCGCACACGATCACACAGGTGACATGAGTGTGCACGGAGGCTCAAGGGGCGACGAGCTCGACCCCTCCAACGGAGCGCTTGCCCCGGCGGAGCACCAGGAAGCGTCCGTGCAGCAGGTCCTCGGCCGACGGCACGTAGCCCTCATCGGTGATCTTCACATTGTTGAGGTAGGCGCCGCCCTCCTTGACCGCCCGGCGGGCTGCGGACTTCGACTCCACCAGCCCGCTCTGGGCGAGCAGGTCGACGAACGAGGCTCCCAGCACCGAGATCTCGGCGCGCGGCACCTCGGCGAGCGCCTCTCCCAGCGTCCGCGCGGGCAGGCCCTCCAGCGAGCCCTGACCGAACAGGGCCGCCGAGGCCGCGACCACCGCGGCGCACTCGTCGGCACCGTGCAGCAACGTGGTGAACTCCGTCGCGAGCGCGCGCTGGGCCTCGCGTGCGGCGGGCCGTTCGACCGCCGCCTTCTCCAGCCGCTCGATCTCCTCGCGGGACCTGAAGCTGTAGATCTTCAGGAACTTCACCACATCTCGGTCGTCGGCGTTCAGCCAGAACTGGTAGAACGCGTACGGCGAGGTCATCTCCGGGTTGAGCCACACCGCGCCGCCGGCGGTCTTTCCGAACTTGGTCCCGTCGGCCTTGGTGATCAGCGGTACGGTCAGCGCGTGCACGTGGCCGCCGGTGACCCTGCGGACCAGGTCGGTGCCCGCGGTGATGTTGCCCCACTGGTCGCTGCCGCCGATCTGCAGCGCGCACCCGTACCGCCTGTTCAGCTCCAGGTAGTCGTTGGCCTGCAGGATCTGGTAGCTGAACTCGGTGTAGCTGAGCCCCTCGCCGCCGAGCCGGGCGGAGACCGACTCACGGGCGAGCATGCGGTTGACCGGGAAGTGCTTGCCGACGTCACGCAGGAAGTCGATCGCGGACATGTTCTCGGTCCAGTCGAGGTTGCTGACCAGGATCCCCCCGCTCTCCTCGGAGAAGTCGAGGAACCTCTCCAACTGGACGCGGATGCGCGCGACCCATTCGGCGACGGTGTCGGAGGAGTTGAGCGAGCGCTCGGTGCTCCGGCCGCTGGGGTCGCCGATCAGGCCTGTCGCACCACCGACCAGGCCGATGATCCGGTGACCCGCCCGCTGCATGCGGGTAAGGGTCAGCAGCGGGACCAGGTTGCCGACGTGCAGTGAGGGCGCGGTCGGGTCGAAGCCGCAATAGACCGTGATCGGACCCTCGGCCATCGCCGCGCGCAGGGCGTCGATGTCGGTGGACTGCGCGATCAAGCCGCGCCAGGCGAGGTCATCCAGAATGTCGGTCACGATCTTTGCTTTCCAATGCTCGAAGGATCACATACGGCTTCGTCTACAGCCTGCCCGATCACGGCACCACTCCGCCACCCGGAAACCTCACCGCACCGGGACGACCAGCGTGAACTCCCCGGACGGCGCGTCCAGGCCGGAACCGGGCGCGTCCAGGCGGACGGGGTGAGACCTACCGGCGGCGCGGAACGTGAGGCCGGTAGGGGGAGACCGTACGGTCCCCGTCTATCCAGAACCGCCAGGGCGTCTCCCGCGCCCTGGAGATCCCGACGCGCGGCCCCGACCTGATCGACACGGGCCCGGCGGGTTCGCCCTCCAACACGGCGATCGGGCCGGGCGGGCAGGCGTCGAGACCGTTGTGCTCCCTGGCGAAGCCGAGCGCCACGGCCAGCCGGGCGGGACCGCGCGCGAGGTCGCGACCGGTGACGGTACGGCTCGCACCGGCCGTGCGGCGGGCCATGGCGACCTCGTGCCCGGAGATCACCTCACCGGCCCGCAGCAGCACCCCCGAGCCGACCCCCTCGGGCAGGCAGACGAGGTTGGCGCAGAAGTGCATGCCGTAGGTGAAGTAGACGTACAGGTGCCCCGGCGGCCCGAACATCACCGCGTTGCGCGGGGTCCGGCCTCGGAAGGTGTGGGACGCGGGATCCTGTCCGGGCACGCCGTACGCCTCGACCTCGGTGAGGCGGATCGAGACCGGCCCGTGGGTGATCACCCGTCCCAGCAGGTCGGGGGCGACCTCGTGCCCCGGCCGGTCGAAGAAGTCTCGGGTCAGTGGCATGGACCCGGCGGGCGGGTGCCCACCGGGTCCGTCACCGGCTGTCAGCTCCCGTTCGCCCATCCGGCCTGACCGTCGACGGTCTCCCTCAGCTCGACGAGCTGGTCGCGGACCCGGTCCGGGGCCGTGCCGCCGTGTGCCCTGCGGGCCGCCAGAGCCCCCGGCACCGAGAGCACCTCCCGGGAGTCGGGGGTGAAGTGCGGCGAGACCTTGGCCAGCTCGTCGTCGGTGAGCTGGTCGAAGTCCTTGTCGTTGACCTGGCACCAGACCACCAGGTGGCCGACCGCCTCGTGCGCCTCGCGGAACGGCACCCCCTTGCGGACCAGCAGTTCGGCCAGATCGGTGGCGAGCGCGAACCCGTCGGGGGCCGAGGCCGCCAGCTTGGCGGTGTTGACGCGCATGGTGGCGACCAGGCCGGCCACGGCGGGCAGAACCAGCAGCAGGGTGTCGACGGAGTCGAACACCGGCTCCTTGTCCTCCTGGAGGTCGCGGTTGTAGGTCAGCGGCAGGCCCTTGAGGGTGGTCAGCAGCGCCATGAGGTTGCCGATGAGGCGGCCGCTCTTGCCCCGGGCGAGCTCGGCCACGTCCGGGTTCTTCTTCTGCGGCATGATCGACGAGCCGGTGGAGTAGGCGTCGTCCATCTCGATCCAGCGGAACTCCTGCGAGGCCCACAGGACGATCTCCTCGCCCAGCCGCGACAGGTGCATGCCGATCATCGCCGCGTCGAACAGGAACTCGGCGGCGAAATCACGGTCGGCGACCGCGTCCATCGAGTTGGGCGCGGCGGAGTCGAAGCCCAGTTCCCTGGCCACGGCCTGCGGATCCAGCGGCAGGGACGATCCGGCCAGCGCTCCGGAGCCGAGCGGGGAGACCGCCGCGCGCCGGTCCCAGTCGCGCAGCCGCTCGATGTCGCGGGCGAAGGCGTGGACGTGGGCCAGGAGCTGATGGCCGAAGGAGACCGGCTGGGCGTGCTGCAGGTGGGTCATGCCGGGGGCCGCCGTCTCGGCGTGCTGCTCGGCCTGGCTCATCAGCGCGGTCTCCAGCTCGACCAGCCGGGACACGATATGCCTGACGTGGTCGCGGAGGTAGAGCCGCAGATCGGTGGCGACCTGGTCGTTGCGGCTGCGCCCCGCGCGGAGCTTGCCGCCGAGCGTGCCGAGGCGTTCCAGCAGACCGCGCTCCAGCGCCGTGTGGACGTCCTCGTCGGCCACGGTCGGCCGGAACTCACCCGCCTTGCAGGCCCGCTCAAGGTCGTCCAGGGCGCCGATCATACGTCCCAGCTCGTCCTCGGTGAGCAGGCCGGCGCGGTGCAGCACCCGAGCGTGCGCGCGCGACGCCAGCAGGTCGTACGGCACGAGCCTCCAGTCGAAGTGGACGCTCACCGAGAGCCTGGTCAGCGCGTCGGCCGGACCTCCTTCGAACCGGCCGCCCCACAGCCTCATCGGCTTACCACCATCAGTCACCGTTGTTCTCCTCCCCATTCAATCCGCGACCTTAGCCCAATCAGGCCGGTCGGGCGTCCCGGGCCGCGGCGATCTTGGAGGGCAGGCTCCACAGCTCGACGAAGCCCTTGGCCAGGGACTGGTCGAAGGTGTCGCCGGTGTCGTAGGTGGCGAGGTTGAAGTCGTAGAGCGACGCCTCGGAGCGTCGGCCGGTGACCGTGGCCCGCCCCCCGTGCAGGGTCATCCGGATCTCGCCGGTGACGTGCTGCTGCGCCTCGGCGATGAAGACGTCCAGGGCCTTCTTGAGCGGGGAGAACCACAGGCCGTCGTAGACGAGCTCGCCCCAGCGCTGGTCCACCGACCGCTTGAACCGGGCGAGGTCCCGCTCCACCGTGACGTTCTCCAGCTCCATGTGCGCGGTGATCAGCGTGATGGCGCCCGGCGCCTCGTAGATCTCGCGGGACTTGATGCCGACGAGCCGGTCCTCGACCATGTCGAGCCTGCCGACGCCCTGGGCGCCGGCGCGGCGGTTGAGCTCGGAGACGATCTGGAACGGGGTGAGGTGCCGGCCGTCAAGCGCGACGGGGACGCCCTTGACGAAGCTGATGATGACCTCGTCGGCCTCGCGCGGCTCGGCCGGGTCGGCGGTGTAGGAGTAGACGTCCTCGACGGGACCGTTCCAGATGTCCTCCAGGAAGCCGGTCTCGACCGCCCTGCCCCAGATGTTCTGGTCGATGGAGTACGGGTTCTTCTTGCTGGTCTCGATGGGGAGGTTCTTCTCTTCGGCGTAGGCGATCGCCTTGTCCCGGGTCCAGGCGTAGTCGCGGGCCGGGGCGATGACCTTGAGCTCGGGGAAGAGCGCGGCCAGGCCGGCCTCGAACCGGACCTGGTCGTTGCCCTTGCCGGTGCAGCCGTGCGAGACGTGGGTACCGCCGAACTGCTTGGCCGCCGCGGCCAGGTGCTTGACGATCAGCGGGCGGGACAGCGCGGAGACCAGCGGGTAGCGGTCCATGTAGAGGGCGTTGGCCTGCAGGGCGGGCACGCAGAAGTCCGCGGCGAACTCCTCGCGGGCGTCCACGACGACGGACTCGACGGCGCCGCAGTCGATGGCCCGCTTGCGGATGACCTCCATGTCCTCGCCGCCCTGGCCGACGTCGACGGCCACGGCGACGACCTCGGCGCCGGTCTTCTCGGCGAGGAACGGGATGGCAACGGAGGTGTCGAGTCCGCCTGAGAAGGCGAGTACGACCCGGTCAGTCATGATCAATATCTCCAGAGTCTCTGTGTCACAGGTGTTCGGGTGGAGCTGAGCGGCCCGCGCGAGCGGGCTAGATACGTCGGTCGGCGTGCCGGAGCAGGGCCTCGGCGACCGCCTCCCCGCCCATCGGGTCACGGCTGATGACGAGGATCGTGTCGTCCCCGGCCACCGTGCCGAGAATGGACTTCCACTCGGCGTGGTCGATGGCGGAGGCGAGGAACTGTGCGGCGCCGGGTGGCGTGCGCACGATCACCAGGTTGGCGGACGCGTCGGCGGAGACGAGCAGTTCCTCGGCGATCCGGCTCAGCCGGGCGGCCGGCGACTCTCCGCCGCCGAGCCGGGCCAGCGGGATCCGGCTGCCTCCCTCACCCGGCAGGGCGTAGACCAGGGAGCCGTCCTCGGCGCGCAGTTTCAGCGCGCCGAGTTCGTCCAGGTCGCGGGAGAGGGTGGCCTGGGTGACCTCGACCCCGCTCTCCAGCAGGAGTTTGGCGAGATCGGGCTGGGAGCGGACCGGCTGCCGGGCGAGGAGCTCGGCGATCCGGGCCTGGCGGGCGACTTTGGTCATCGGGATCGTCATGGGGCCTCCTCCGCGGACTCTCCGTACTCCCCCGACTCTTCCATCTTCCCGGCTCCCCCGGACACCGTGACGGACGATCCCCGTCGTCCCCCGGCGCCTTCGTCCGCCCCGGCCGCCGAGACCAGCCAGTGCAGCAGTGCCTTCTGGGCGTGCAGCCGGTTCTCCGCCTGGTCCCACACCAGGCTCCGCGGACCGTCGAGGACGTCGGCGGAGATCTCCAGGTCCCGGTAGGCGGGCAGACAGTGCAGGACGATCGCGTCCGATGCCGCCCGGCTCATCACCTCGGCGTTGACCTGGAAGGGCATCAGGTCGGCGATCCGCTGCTCCTTGCCGTCCTGGCCCATCGAGACCCACGTGTCGGTGGCGATCACCTCGGCTCCGGTGGCCGCCACCTCGGCGTCGGGCAGCACGGCGACCGACCCGCCGGTTCTCGCGGTGATCTCACCGGCCCGGCGCAGGACCTCGGGGTCCGGCTGGTAGCCGGCCGGGGCGGCGATCCGCACGTGCATACCGGCGACGGCTCCGCCGAGCAGGTAGGAGTGCGCCATGTTGTTGGCGCCGTCCCCGAAGTAGGCCAGGGTGAGCCCGGCGGTGCCGCCGAAGCGCTCCCGCACGGTCTGCAGGTCGGCGAGGATCTGGCAGGGGTGGAAGTCGTCGGTGAGCGCGTTGACCACCGGTACCGACGACACCGAGGCCATGGCCTCGATCCTCTCCTGCCCCGCCGTCCGCCACACGATCGCGCCGACCTGGCGCTCCAGGACCCGGGTGGTGTCCTCGATGGACTCGCCCCGGCCCAGTTGCGAGGATCCGGCGTCGACGATCAGCGGCAGGCCGCCGAGTTCGCCGATGCCCACCGCGAAGGAGACCCTGGTGCGGGTGGAGGGCTTGTCGAAGAGCACGGCGACGGTCCGCGGCCCCTCGAAGGGACGGTAGCCGTGCCGATCCTTCTTCATGGCCTCGGCCAGGTCGAGCACCTCGGCCTGCTCCACGGGCGACAGGTCGTCGTCCCGCAGGAAGTGCCTGATCCGCGACGAGTCCGCGCTGCGCCTAGTCATGGGAGGCCGCCTCAAGGATGGAGGGGAGGGCTGCCACGAAGGCGTCGACCTGCTCAGCGGTGATCACGAGCGGGGGCGCGAGCCGTACCGCGTCGGGCTGGACGGCGTTGACCAGGAAACCGGCCTGCCGCGCGGCGGTCTGGACCCGCTCGGAGCGGTCGGAGGTGAGGACGACGGCCAGCCAGAGGCCTCGGCCGCGGACGCCCGCGAGCAGGGGGTGGCCGATCGCGGCGATGCCGCCGGCCAGCCGGGCGCCAACCGTCCTGACGTGTTCCAGCAGGCCCTGGCGTTCGATCGTGTCGAGTACGGCGAGCGCGGCGGCGGCCGAGACGGGGTTGCCGCCGAAGGTGGAGCCGTGGTCGCCCTTGGCCAGGACCGTGCCCGCCGGGCCGAAGCCGACGCAGGCGCCGATCGGCATGCCGCCACCGAGGCCCTTGGCCAGGGTCAGCACGTCGGGCAGGACACCGTCGTGCCGATGGGCGAACCAGTGCCCGGTACGGCCGATGGCGGACTGGATCTCGTCGGCGACCAGCAGTGCGCCGGCCGCGTCACAGATCTCCCTGGCGGCCCTGAGGTAGCCGTCGGGCGGCGAGACGACCCCGGCCTCACCCTGGGTGGGTTCGAGGAAGACCGCGGCGCACTCCTGGGTGACGGCGTTCTTCAGCGCGTCGGCGTCGCCGTAGGGGACAAAGCGGACGTCCACCGGGAACGGGCCGAACTGATCGCGGATCGACGGCTTGCCGGTCAGCGAGAGCGCGCCCAGGGTCCGGCCGTGGAAGGCGTTCTCCGCGGCCACGAAGTAGGTGCGACCGTTCGTCCTGCCGTACTTGATGGCGAGTTTGAGCGCCGCCTCGTTGGCCTCGGTGCCGGAGTTGGTGAGGAACACCCTGGCCGGGGCGCCGAGCAGGCCGATCAGTCGTTCGGCGAGCAGCACCTCCGGCTCGTGCAGGAACAGGTTGCTGGTGTGCGCGAGCGTGGCGACCTGCCGGGAGACGGCCTCCACCAGCGCGGGGTGGGCGTGGCCGAGCGAGCTGACCGCGATGCCGCCGATCAGATCGAGGTACTCGCCGCCGTCGGCGTCCCAGACCGTCGAGCCCTCACCGCGCACCAGCGCCACCGGGGGCAGGCCGTAGGTCGGCATGAAGACGGCCTCGAAGCGCTCGCCGAGCGCGGCGGAGACGCTGGACTCGTGTTTGGTCACTTGTCGCTCCCGTTCAGCTGGGCGGCGGCCGGCCGCCTTACCGGGACCGGCCCGGCCGGTGTCCCGGTGGCGTCGGGCACCACCATGGTGCCGACGCCCTCGTCGGTGAAGATCTCCAGCAGTATCGAGTGGGGCACCCTGCCGTCCAGGACGTGCGCCTGGGGTACCCCTCCCCGCACCGCGGTCAGACACGCCTCCATCTTGGGCACCATCCCGCTGGACAGGCCGGGCAGGAGCTCGTGGAGCTCGGTGGCCGACAGCTGCCCGATGACCTCGTCGCCCTCCTCCCCCGCGTCGGGGCGCCAGTCGCGGTAGAGGCCCTCGACGTCAGTGAGGACGATCAGCTTGGCCGCCTGGAGCGCCACGGCGAGCGCGGCGGCGGCGGTGTCGGCGTTGACGTTGTAGACGGCGCCGTCGTCGCCGCGCGCGATCGAGGAGACCACCGGGATGCGCCCGTCGTCCAGCAGGGCCCGCACGGCCCCGGCCTGGACGTCGACGATGTCGCCGACCTGGCCGATGTCCACGGTGACGCCGTCCACGACGGCGTGTTTGCGGACCGCGGTGAACAGGTGCGCGTCCTCTCCGGACATGCCGACGGCGAACGGCCCGTGCCGGTTGATCAGGCCGACCACGTCCCGGTTGACCTGGCCGACCAGCACCATCCTGACGACCTGCATGGTCTCGGGGGTGGTGACCCTGAGACCGGCGGTGAAGGTGGACTCGATGCCGAGCCTGTCGAGCTGGGCGTTGATCTGCGGGCCGCCGCCGTGGACGATCACCGGTCTGAGTCCGGCGTACCGCAGGAAGACGACGTCCGCGGCGAACTTCTCCCGGAGGTGCTCCTCGGTCATCGCGTTGCCGCCGTATTTGACGACGACGGTCGCGCCGTGGAAGCGGGCGAGCCAGGGCAGCGCCTCGATCAGCGTGTGTGTCTTGGCCAGGGCCTCGTGGGTCCTCATGAGGAGTACGCCGAGTTCTCGTGGACGTAGGCCGCGGTGAGGTCGGTGGTGTGGATCGTGGCCGAGTGCGGGCCCGCGGACAGGTCGACGGTGATCGTCACGTCGCGGGGGCGCAGGTCCACCTTGGAGCGGTCGTCGCCGGCGGCTCCGCCCCGGCAGATCCAGACGCCGTTGATGGCCACGTTGAGCCGCTCGGCCTCGAAGACGGCGTCGGTGGTGCCGACCGCCGAAAGCACCCGGCCCCAGTTGGGATCCTCGCCGTGGATGGCGCACTTGAGCAGGTTCGAACGGGAGACCGCGCGGGCGACGGTCAGGGCGTCCGCCTCCGCGGCCGCGCCGACGACCTCGACCGCGATCGCCTTGGTGGCGCCCTCGGCATCCACCAGCATCTGGCGGGCGAGGTCGGCGCAGACCGCGCGGATCACCTGCCCGAACTCTCCGAGGTCGGGGACGACGCCGGACGCGCCGCCGGCCAGCAGCAGCACGGTGTCGTTGGTGGACATGCAGCCGTCGGCGTCGAGCCGGTCGAAGGTCAGCCTGGTCGCCTCGCGGAGCACCGTGTCGAGGTGCCCGGCGGGCACGTCGGCGTCGGTGGTGATCACGCAGAGCATGGTGGCCAGGCCGGGGGCGAGCATGCCCGCGCCCTTGGCCATGCCGCCGACCATGTAGCCGCTCTCGCCCCGCCTGAAGGAGATCTTGGAGACGGTGTCGGTGGTACGGATGGCGTCCGCCGCCGCCAGGCCGCCGTCCCTGCTGAGCTGGGAGGCCGCGAGGTCCACCCCGCCGAGCAGGGCGGCCATCGGCAGTCGCTCGCCGATCAGGCCGGTGGAGCAGACCGCGATCTCGCCCGCCGACTCCTGGAGCGCGCCGGCGACCTTCTCCGCGGTGGCGTGGGTGTCCTGGAAGCCGAGCGGGCCGGTGCAGGCGTTGGCCCCGCCGGAGTTGAGCACGACGGCCCGGACCCGTCCGCCGGCCAGCACCTGCTGGGACCAGAGGACCGGCGCGGCCTTGACCCGGTTGCCCGTGAAGACACCTGCCGCGGCACATGACGGGCCGTCGTTGACGACCAGCGCCAGATCGCGGGCGTCACCGGACTTGATGCCGGCGGCGATGCCCGCTGCCCGGAAGCCGAGGGGGGCGGTCACACTCATGGGGCGACTCCGTTGAGAGGAAGGCCGAGCTCTTCTGGCAGGCCGAGGGCGAGGTTGGCGCTCTGGATCGCGCCTCCGGCGGTGCCCTTGGTGAGGTTGTCGACGGCGACGACGGCGACGACGCGACCGGCGCGCTCGTCCAGGGCGACCTGAAGGGCCGCGGTGTTGGCGCCGAGGGTCATCGAGGTGGCGGGCCACCGGCCCTCGGGCAGCAGCCGCAGGAACGGCTCGTCCTTGGTCGCGGCCTCGTACGCCTCACGCAGGGTCCGGGCGGTGACGCCGGGTCTGACCGGCGCACTGCAGGTGGCGAGGATGCCGCGGCTCATCGGGGCCAGCATGGGGGTGAAGGAGACCTTCACCGGCCGGCCCGCCAGTGGGGAGAGGCTCTGTTCCATCTCGGGGATGTGCCGGTGGACGCCACCGACGCCGTAGGCGCCGACCGAGCCCATCACCTCGCTGCCGAGCAGGTTCGGGCTGAGCGCCCTGCCCGCGCCGCTGGTGCCGCTGGCCGCCACCACGACCAGGTCGGGCTCGGCGAGATCGGCGGCGAAGGCCGGGAACATGGCCAGGGTGACGGCCGTCGGGTAGCAGCCGGGGACGGCGATTCTCCGGGTGGCGCGGAGCCGGTCGCGCTGGCCGGGCAGTTCGGGCAGGCCGTACGGCCACGCCCCCGCGTGGGCGCCGCCGTAGAAGTGGTCCCAGGCAGCGGGGTCGGTGAGCCGGAAGTCGGCGCCGCAGTCGACGACCAGCGTGCCCTCGCCGAGCCGCCCGGCCACGGCGGCGGACTGGCCGTGCGGGAGGGCGAGGAAGACGAGGTCGTGTCCGCCGAGGACGTCGGCGGTGGTGTCCAGCAGGATCCGGTCGGCGAGCGGGGCCAGGTGGGGCTGGTGGGCGCCGAGGCGGCTGCCGGCGTTCGACCCCGCGGTCAGCGCGCCGATCTCGATCCGGGGGTGGGACAGCAGCAGGCGCAGGAGCTCGCCTCCGGCGTAGCCGCTGGCACCGGCGATAGCCGCTCTCATCCATCCCCCTAGGGTTTGCATATTCATACACTTCTACTCATGAACTTACTGTAGAGAGTATGCATCCTCAGGGATTGTCATGCAAGCGATCACCCCGGCGATTCCCGAAGTTCGCCACCACCAAATCATATAAAACGGCGCAAAACATGACATTCTTCCACGCATGGCCATGCGCCCGACATCTGCGGCGATTCCCACACAACGCACCCCCGCCCGGAGATCCCGGACCGCCGGCACCCGGCGTGCGGTGACCGCCGGAAAAATCAGTTGATCAGCCCGGAGCCGCCGTCAAGACTGTCTGTCCGTGCCTGAAACCGCCGATCGATCACTCGGAGCGCTGTTCCTCCGGCTGAGAATGGACCTGGGCCCCCTCCGCGACTCCCGTGACTTCCGGCTGCTCTTCGGCTCCGGCGCGATCACGATGTTCGGCACCTTCCTCACGCTGGTCGCGCTCCCGCTGCAGATGAAGGGGCTCACCGGCTCCTATATGGCGGTCGGCCTGGTCAGCGTGGCCGAGTTCGTGCCGATGGTGGTGTGCGGGCTCTGGGGAGGGGCGATCGCGGACGCGCTGGACCGGCGCAGGATCATCCTCTACACCGAGGCCGGGCTCTGCGTCACGGTGCTGATCCTGATGGTCAACGCGATGCTGCCCAGCCCCCAGGTCTGGGTGCTGTACGTGGTGGGCGCGCTCAGCGCGGGGTTCGGCAGCCTGCAACGGCCCAGTCTGGAGTCGCTGATACCCCGCGTGGTCAGGCACGACCAGCTCGGCGCGGTCGCGGCGCTGAACAGCTTCCGCTGGAACCTCGGCGCCATCGTCGCCCCCGGCCTCAGCGGCCTGATCGCCGTCGCGTTCGGCTTCGCCGCCGCGTACGCGCTCAACGTGGCCACCTTCCTGATCTCCCTGGTCCTGCTCTGGCCGGTCAAGGCCCCGCGGCGCGCCGAGGACGCCTCCCCGGCCTCGATCGGCGCGCTGGTCGAGGGCGTCCGCTACGCCGTGGGCCGCCCGGACCTGATGGGCACCTACCTGGTGGACATCGCCGCGATGGTGTTCGCCTTCTCCACCGCGCTCTATCCGTTCCTCGCCGGCGAGCTCGGCACCCCCCAGGCGGTCGGCCTGTTCTTCTCCGCCTCCGCCGTCGGCTCGCTGATCGCCTCCGTCACCTCCGGCTGGACCGGCCACGTCCACCGGCAGGGCATCGGCGTCATCGTCGCGGCGATCGTCTGGGGCGCCGCGGTGGCGGTGGCGGCCCTGATGCCGACCGCCTGGGGCGTCTTCGCCTGCCTGGCGGTGGCCGGAGCGGCCGACATGGTCAGCGGGGTCTTCCGGTCCACCATCTGGAACCAGACCATCCCCGACGAGCTGAGGGGGCGCCTGGCGGGAATCGAGCTGCTCTCCTACAGCAGCGGGCCGATGCTCGGCAACGCCAGGGCCGGTCTGATGGCCCAGTTCGGCGGGGCCCGCTTCTCCCTGGGCGTGGGCGGCCTCCTCTGCGTCGGCGCGGTCGCGGCGATGGCGGCGTCGCTGCCCGCGTTCCGCGGTTACGACGCCCGTACCGACGAGCACGCGCTCAGGGAACGCGCCCGCCGCGCGGCCGCCACCGAGGTCTGAAACCGGCCTGCGCCGTACCGTCCCGGCGGAGTTCCGGGTGCGCCGGGAGATGAGCGTCGTGCTGGGCAGGCGGCAGCGGCCCGAGCCGGACATCAGCGTCATCCGCGCCTCGGCCGAGCACAGCCCGGAGCAGACCTCCTACCGGGCCGAGGACGTCCTGCTCGCGGTGGAGGTCGTCTCCCCCGACTCCGAGGACCGCGACCGCGAGCGTAAGCCGGCGCTGTACGCCCAGGCGGGCATCCCCCACTTCTGGCTGGTCGAGAACCAGGCGGGCAGGCCCGCGATCTACGTCTACGAGCTCGACCCGGTCGCCCACGTCTACGTTCTCACCGGCATGCACCACGACCTGATCAAGGTGCCGGCGCCGTTCGACATCGACATCGACCTGACGGAGATCGACAAGCTCTGAGCCGACCGGAAGCCCTGAGCCGACCGGCTCCGGGCTCAGCCCGGCCCGTACCGGCCGTGGGCGAGGCCCCGGCGTCCCCACGGACGCCGGGGCCTCGCCGCGATGCGGATCAGACCCCGCGCAGCCGGGCCCCGGTCCGCATCGCGGCGAGCGCCACCGCGGCGTCGCGGGCCGCGGTGGTCTCCTCGACGGTCAGCGTCCGGTCCGGCGCCCGGAACCGCAGCGAGTACGCCAGGGACTTCCTGCCCTCACCGATCTGGGCCCCCGCGTAGACGTCGAAGAGCCGGATCGACTCCAGCAGGCCACCGGCCCCCTCGCGCAGCGCCGACTCCACCGCGGCCACCGGGGTCGCGACGTCGACGACCAGCGCGACATCCTGGGTGGCTATCGGATAGGCCGAGACGGAGGGCGCCTGCGCCGGGCCGGGCAGCAACCGCTCCAGCCTGGTCAGCTCCAGCTCCATCGCGCTGGTCCGCGGTGGCAGGCCGTACGCCTCGGCGACGCGCGGGTGCAGCTCACCGGCGTGACCGACGAGCACGTCCCCTGCGTACAGAGCGGCGCAGCGGCCCGGATGCCAGGGTCCGTGCCGGTCGGCGCGGACGTCGAGGACGACCCCCGCGGCGCCAGCCACCACGCGGGCCGCCTCGACGGCGTCCGCCCAGCCGCCCGCGCGTCCGCCACCCCACCAGCCGGACCGCTCGAACTCACCCGTCAGCACGGCACCGACCCGCAACGGCTGGGCGGGCAGCGCCGACTCGATCGAGGCGAGCTCCCGCCCGTCCGGCCTGCGGTCCACACCGAGCACCGGCGCGGCCGTGGGCGCGCCCGGGGACGGCCGGTAGACCAGCCCCGTCTCGAACAGCGCCACGTCGCCGAAGCCCCGGCCCACGTTGCGGACCAGCGTCTTGAGCAGGCCGGGCAGCAGCGTGGTCCGCATCAGCGGCTCGTCCTCGCTGAGCGGGTTGGCCAGCCGTACGGCCCGGCGGCGGTCGTCGTCGGCCGGCAGCTGCAGGTGGTCGAAGTCCTGCTCCCCGACGAACGGGTAGGCGAGGACCTCGACGTAGCCGGAGGCGGCCAGCGCCCGGCCGACCCGGCGGCGCAGCCGCTGGCCCTCGGTGAGTCCCGCGCCCGCCGGGGCGGCCGGCAGGATCGAGGGCAGGTTCTGGTAGCCCTCAAGCCGGATGACCTCCTCGGCGAGGTCGTTCGGGTCGGTCAGGTCGGGGCGCCACGAGGGCGGGGCGACCGTCAGCATGTCATCGCCGACGACCGCGAGCTTGGCGGCGATCCCGTCCGCGGGGGCGGTCTCACCGGCCTCGACCGCGCAGCCGACCTGCTCCAGGCGCCGGATCACGGTCTCGCGGTCGTAGGAGGTCCCGGCGACCCTGCCGGGGTAGCCGCTCGGGATGGAGACGCGGACCGGCTCGACCTCGGTCTCGGCGTGGGTCACGCCCGGCTGGATCGTGCCGCCGCCGAGCTCGGCCAGGAGCCGGGCGGCGCGCCAGGAGGCGTACAGCGGGAGCTCCCGGTCCACGCCCCGCTCGAAGCGCTTGGACGCCTCGCTGACCAGGTTGTGGCGCCGGGACATCCGGGCGACGCCGCTGGCCGAGAAGTGCGCGGCCTCGATCACGATGTCGGCGGAGGTGTCGGAGATCTCGGTGTGCAGGCCACCCATGGTCCCCGCCATCGAGATCACTCCCGACCGGTCGGTGATGAGGATGTCCTCGGGGTCGAGCCTGCGCACGACGTGGTCGAGGGTCTCCAGTGTCTCCCCCGGCTCGGCCCGGCGCACGACGATCCCGCCGTCCAGCCTGGCCGCGTCGAAGGCGTGCAGGGGCTGGCCCAGCTCCAGCATCACGTAGTTGGTGACGTCCACGGCCAGCGAGACCGGGCGCATGCCGGCGCGCGACAGCCGCATCCGCATCCAGAGCGGGCTCGGCGCCGCCGGGTCGAAGCCGTGGACCTCGCGCAGGACGAAGCGGTCGCACGCGGTCGGGTCGGCGATCGAGGCCGGGTAGGACGGGACGGACTCGGCGGGCGGGGAGACGTCGGCCGGGTCGAGGAACGCCGAGCCGAAGGCGGTGGCGGCCTCCCTGGCGACGCCGCGGACGGACAGCGCGTAGCCGATGTCCGGCGTGATCTCCATCTCGATCACGTCGTCGCGCAGGCCGAGCAGCTCGACCACGTCGGAGCCGACGGGGGTGCTCTTCGCCAGCACCATGATGCCGTCGTGCTCGTCGCTCAGGCCCAGCTCGCGCTCCGAGCAGATCATGCCCTCGGACATCCGCCCGTAGGTCTTGCGCGCGCCGACCTCGAAGCCGCCGGGCAGCACGCCACCGGGCAGCACGACCGGCACCCGGTCGCCGACGGCGAAGTTGGTCGCGCCGCACACGATCTCACGCGGCGCCGCCTCCCCCACCTCGACCCGGCAGTGCCTGATGGGCTTCTTGAAGCCCTGCAGCTCCTCGATGGCGAGCACCTCGCCGACGACCACGTTCTTGACGTCATGACCGTAGGAGGTGACGGCCTCCAGCTTGAGGCCCGCGGCGGTGAGCCTGTCGGCGATCTCGTGGGCGGTGACGGCGGGGAGATCGACGTACTCCCGCAGCCATGAAAGCGGGACCCTCATCAGACCTCCATCCCGAACGGGAGCGTGAAACGCACGTCCCCCTCGACCATGTCACGCATGTCCTCGACGTTGTGGCGGAACATCAGCGTGCGCTCGATGCCCATGCCGAAGGCGAAGCCGCTGTGGCGGCCGGGGTCGACGCCGCAGGCGATCAGCACGCGCGGGTTGACCATGCCGCAGCCTCCCCACTCGATCCACCCCTCCGACCTGCAGGTCCGGCAGGGCGGGTTGCCCGGGACCGCGGAGGCTCCGCGGCACACGAAGCACCTCAGGTCCATCTCGGCCGACGGCTCGGTGAACGGGAAGTAGTTGGGCCGGAACCTGGTGTCGATGCCCTCGCCGAACATCACCTCGGCGAACCGGTCCAGGGTGCCCTTCAGGTGGGCCATGGTCAGCCCCTCGTCGATCGCCAGCCCCTCGACCTGGTGGAAGACCGGGGTGTGGGTCGCGTCGAGCTCGTCGGTGCGGAACACCTTGCCCGGCGAGATCACGTAGACCGGGAGCTCCCGGCTCAGCAGGGCCCGGATCTGCACCGGGGAGGTCTGGGTGCGCAGCACCTTGCCCGAGTCGACGGACTCCACGAAGAAGGTGTCGTGCTCGGAACGGGCCGGGTGGTCGGGCGAGATGTTCAGCGCGTCGAAGTTGAACCACTCCCCCTCCAGCTCGGGCCCCTCGGCCACCTCGTAGCCCATCCCGACGAAGACGTCGGCGATGCGCTCCTGCAGCGTGGTCAGCGGGTGCCTGGCGCCGCGCGGGGCGCGGTCCCAGGGCAGCGTGACGTCGACGGTCTCCTCGACGAGGACCCGCTCGTCGCGTTCCGCCTCCAGCTGTGCCTGGCGCTCGGCGAGGGCGTCGGCGACCGCCCTGCGGGCACCGCCGACGCGCTTGCCTGCCTCGGCGCGCGCCGCCGGGGGAAGCACGCCGATCTCACGGTTGGCCAGGGCGATCGGCGAGCGGTCACCGGCGTGCGCGAGCCGTACCTGCTTGAGTTCGTCGAGGTCGCGCGCCGCCTTGATGGCGTCGAGCGCGTCGGCCCGCATGCGCGCCATCTCGTCGGCGTGCAGCGGGGTCACCTCAACCGGGTCGTAGTTAGACAAGAGAGAGCTCCGAATCCAGGGCTTGAGCGGCCATGAGTCTAGTCGGGGAGGCCCACCGGGCATGCATCCGCGCTCAGGCGAAGTCAGGGGTGCCGGTGGGCACCATAAATCGGAACTCGGCCCCGCCATCGGGCCCCCGCTGCACGGAGATGGTGCCGCCGTGGGCCTCGATGAGGCCCTTGACGATGAACAGGCCGAGGCCGGTGCCCCCGCGGCGACGGGCGTTGCCCCGCCAGAACTGCCGGAACACGCGCGTGGCCAGCTCGGGCGGGATGCCCTCTCCCTGGTCACGGACGGACACGGTCACTCCCCACTGGTTCGGCTCAACGGCTATTGTCACCGTACCTCGCCCGTGACGCACCGCGTTCTCCAGCAGGTTGGCCAGCACCTGGTCGATCTTGTCCTGGTCGAGCCAGGTCTCGGGCAGCTCGTCTCTCACCTGGAGCCGGAAGCGGCCCTCCGGCTCCCCGGCGGCGACCCGCCCGGCGATGATCTTGCGGGTCCTGGCCGGGATGTCGACCACCTGGCGGTGGATCTCCAGCCTCCCGGACTCGATGCGGGACACGTCGAGCAGCTCGGTGATCAGCCGGGTCACCCGGTCGGCGTCGGCGTTGACCGTCTCCAGCATGACGAGCTTCTGGTCGTCGGTGAACCGGGCCCACTTGGCCAGCAGGGTCGCGGTGAACCCCTTGACACTGGTCAGCGGGGAGCGGAGCTCGTGGGCGACGGTGGAGACCAGGTCGGCGCGGCTGCGCTCCAGCCGGGCGCGGGCGCCCGCGTCGCGCAGCGTGATCACCACGCGGTGGACCTCACCGCCCCGCTCGGGCCGGCGCACCAGCCGTGCGGCCACGAGCATCTCCTGGCCGTCGGGGGTGCGCAGCGGCAGCTCGGGCTGGCGGGTGCGGGTGGAGAGCCCGCCGTAGGTGTCAAGCCACTTCCACCAGTCGCGCCCGTCGTGGTCGCGGAAGGAGAACGCGTCTCGCAGGTGCCGCCCGGCGGCCTGGTCGCGGGTTACCCCGGTGAGGCGGGTCGCGGCCCGGTTCACCGTCAGCACGTGGCCGTCCCTGTCGGTCACCACGAGGCCGTCGGGGAGATCGTCCACATCGATCACACCGTCGGAGCCGGTGCTTCGCCCGTCGGTGTGTTCGCCGTGCACGACCCCGCCTCCTCGCCGCTACAACGCCGACAATAGCGGGTTTCTCACCTTCTCCGGCAGCCCTGGGCCCTGGGGCCTCAACCGGCCGCGGGGCCGGTCCGCTGAGAGCGGGCAGATGCGTACAGACACACCGCGGCGGCGGTCGCCAGGTTGAGGCTCTCGGCCCGCCCGTGGATCGGCACCCGGACCACCTCGTCGGCCAGCCCGAGGATCTCCTCCGGCAGGCCCCACGCCTCGTTGCCGAAGATCCAGGCCGTCGGCCCGGACAGGTCCACGTCGTCCAGCGTCCGCTCACCCGCGCCGTCGGCGGCGAGCACCCGCAGCCCGGCGTCCTTCAGCCTCCGTACGGCCTGCGCCACCGGAGCCCCCGTGACGACCGGGAGGTGAAACAGGCTGCCCGCGCTGGCCCGTACGCACTTGCCGTTGTAGGGGTCCACCGAGGCGTCGGTGAAGAGCACCGCGTCGGCGCCGGCGGCGTCGGCGGTGCGCAGCACGGTGCCGGCGTTGCCCGGATCGCGGACGTGGGCGAGCACGGCCACCAGCCGGGCGCCGGGGGCGACCGCGGTCTCCAGGGGCACATGCACGAACCGGCACACCGCGAGCAGCCCCTGCGGGGTGACGGTCTGGGCGAGCTCGGCCATCACCTCGCCGCTGGCCCGGTGCAGGGGCACCCCGGCCGCGACGGCCGCGGCGACGATCTCGGCGTGCCGCAGCTCGGCCTCGGCGGTGGCGAACAGCTCCACCACGACGCCCGTCAGCGCCAGCGCCTCGCGGACCGCCTGCGGCCCCTCGGCGAGGAAGGAGCGGTCACGGTCCCTGAAGGCCCGCTTGGTCAGCCGCCGCGCGGCCTTGACCTTCGGTGACTTGATGTTGGTCAGCTCGGATCCCGCCATGCCTGTCCCCCCAGAATGCGAATGCGGCCCACAGCGTGATCGCTGTGGGCCGCATGGTGGTCGGTGCCGGACTCAGCCGGCGACCGGCGCGTTCACGTCGGCCGGGAGCGCCTTCTTGGCGGCCTCGACCAGAGTCGCGAACGTGGCGGCGTCGTTGACCGCGAGGTCGGCCAGGATCTTGCGGTCGACCTCGATGGAGGCGAGCCGCAGCCCCTGGATGAGGCGGTTGTAGGTGATGCCGTTCTGGCGGGCGGCGGCGTTGATCCGCTGGATCCAGAGACGGCGGAAGGTGCCCTTGCGGTCCTTGCGGTCGCGGTAGGCGTAGGTCATCGAGTGGAGCATCTGCTCCTTGGCCTTGCGGTACAGCCTGGAGCGCTGCCCCCGGTAACCCTTCGCCCGCTCAAGAACGACCTTGCGCTTCTTCTTGGCGTTGATCGCCCGCTTCACGCGTGCCATGTGTATCTATCTCCCCGGGGGCCGTTACTTAGCGAGCAGCTTCTTGATCTTCTTGGCGTCGGCGTCGGAGAGCACGACCTCGGACTTGAGACGACGCGTCAGCTTGGACGACTTCCACTCGTTGTAGTGCGCGCGGTTGGCACGGCGGCGCTTGATCTTGCCGGAGCCGGTGAGCCGGAACCGCTTCTTCGCACCGCTGTGCGTCTTCATCTTCGGCATCTCAGCCGTCTCTCCCTCGATCGTGCCGATGCCCCGGGCCGGTAACCCAAGTCAAGGGCATGCCTGACTGCGAGACCGGACCCGGCCTCGGCTTCGTCCCGCGACTACCTGTGTGGTTCAGGTCGTGCGAGTCACTCCTGCGGGGCGGACACCTGGCTGTCGACCGGTGTCCGGTCCTCCGCGGGCTCCTCGTCACGCCGCGCCTTGGCCGCCGCCTTCTCGGCCTTGGCCTCGGCCTTCTTCTTGTGTGGCCCGATAACCATGATCATGTTACGACCGTCCTGCTTCGGCTGGGACTCGACGAAGCCAAGCTCCGTGACGTCCTCCGCCAAGCGCTGCAGGAGCCTGAAGCCCAGCTCGGGCCGGGACTGCTCCCGCCCGCGGAACATGATCGTGACCTTGACCTTGTCCCCCGCCTTGAGGAACCGCACCACGTGACCCTTCTTGGTCTCGTAGTCGTGCGGGTCGATCTTCGGCCGGAGCTTGATCTCTTTGATGATCGTGTACGCCTGGTTGCGCCGCGCCTCACGTGCCTTCATCGCGGACTCGTACTTGAACTTGCCGTAGTCCATGAGCTTGCACACGGGCGGGCGAGCCGTGGCCGCGACCTCAACGAGGTCGAGGTCGGACTCCTGAGCCAGCTTCAGAGCATCGCCGATGGAGACGATGCCAACCTGTTCGCCGTTCGGACCGACGAGGCGGACCTCGGGGACGCGAATACGGTCGTTGATGCGGGGCTCGGCGCTGATGGGGCCTCCTAGGTTGCGATCCGCCGCCGTCTTCGCAGGCGGCTTCCACATACTCGATCGTGCCGGGAGGTCGCGGAACACAGGCCGTTTCCAGGTCGGGAAGCGCGAAATGCCCCGCACGTCGCGCACGCGGGGCCACATGAGCTCATCAGCTTCGACGCCGTAAGCTCGCCGGATTTACCCGGTGTGATCCTTGACCTGTCCACCTCACGGTCGACCAGGTGGGAGGTGAGCCTCCGCTTGCGCGTCCAGCAGGCATGCCGGACCGATCGAGTGATTACTCTACCACAACCACGCAGGCCCACCGAACCATCCCGGCCCCGGCCCCGGCCCCGAGGGGCCGCGTTCCGCGTGTCAGCTCGCCGGGGCGGCCCGCCTGACGATCTCCGCCTTGCCTGCCGCGCGCATCGCCTCCACCGGGACGCCACTCCGGCCGGTCATCATCTCGACCTGCCGGACCGCCTGATGCAGCAGCATGGGAAAACCGCCGACCACGATGCCGCCGTGGGCGGCCACGGCCGCCGCCAGGCGCGTGGGCCACGGCGTGTAGACCACGTCGAAGAGCGCGGGCACCCGGGCCAGCAGGCCGGCGAAGCCGTCGGCGGCCCCGGCGGGCAGGGTCGAGACGACCAGGTCCGCCTCCGGGACCGTACCGAGCCGATCGAAGGTCCGCACCCTCAGGGTCATGCCCAGCCGCTCGGCCGCCTCGGCGGTCTCCCTCGCCCTGGCCGGGTCGCGGACCACCAGGTCGGCCTCGTGCAGCCCCAGCTCGCGCAGGGCCGCCAGCGCCGAGGCCGCCGTCGCCCCCCCGCCAAGGATCGTCGCCTGCCCGGGCCGGGGCACACCGGCCTCGGCGAGCGCCTGGACGATGCCGTGAACGTCGGTGTTCTCGCCGTGGCCGGCGCCGTTCGAGAAGATCACGGTGTTGGCCCCGCCGACCTCGACCGCGAGGTCGGAGACCGTGTCGAGCAGCGGCAGCACGGCGCGCTTGAGCGGCATGGTCAGCGACAGGCCCGCCCATTCGGGGCCGAGCCCGCCGATCAGGGCGGGCAGCCCGGCCTCGTCGCACTCGATCGCCTCGTAGCGCCAGCCGTACAGGCCGAGGCCCTCGTAGGCGGCGCGGTGCAGGTGCGGCGAGAGCGAGTGGGCGACGGGCGAGCCGAGTACGGCCGCCCTCACCCTCCATTCCTCCGGTTCCTCTCGAACTCCGCCTTGAGCTGGAGGAACTCGGCCTCGGTCGAGGCGAACTTGGTGATGCCCCGCTTCAGGTCGGTGGTCACGAACCAGCCCCAGGTCCCCTCGGCCGGGTTGAGCGCGGCCTGGATGGCGTGGTCCCCGGGGTTGACGATCGGGCCGGGCGGCAGGCCGGGCCACATGTAGGTGTTGTAGGGCGACTTACTCGCCAGGTCCGCGTTGGTGGCGGAGACGCCGTACTTGTTCAGCCCGTACATCACCGTGCTGTCCATCTCAAGCTTGCGCCGCCCCTCAAGGCGGTTGTAGATGACCCGGGCCACCTTGGCCATGTCCTCCACGTTGCCCGACTCGGCCTGGACGATGCTGGCGATCGTCATGATCTCGTGAGGCGTGTGGCCGAGGTTCTTCGCCTCCCGTACCAGGCCGTCCCTCTCCGCGGTCTGATTGAAGCGATCCACCATGAGGGTCAGGATGTCGGCGGGGGTCATCTTGGGGGTGATGTCGTAGGTGGCGGGGAAGGCGTAGCCCTCCAGCCGGCCCTTGGCGTAGCCGGGCAGGCCCAGCGCCTTGACGTTCCTGGCCGCCTGCTGGAACTCCTTGAGCGGCTTGCCGGTGTCCTTGGACAGCTTCACCAGGGTGTCGGAGAGCCTGAGCCCCTCCTTGAGGGTGACCCTGTCCAGCAGCCGCCTGTCCGGGTCGAGCAGCTTGACGGCGGCGGCGGCGGACATCTGCTTGCGCATGGGGTACTCGCCCGGCTGCAGGGAGGCGCTCTTGCCCGCGTCGGCGATGGCGCCGGCGAAGGTCCTGGCGCTCTTCACCACGCCCTGGGCCTCCAGGGTCTGGGCGACGTCGGAGGCGCTCTGCCCGTCCTTGATCTCCACGATGACCTCGCCGGTGCCGTCACCGGTGTAGTCGTCGGGGGTCATCACGCTGCGCAGCCAGGTGTACCCGTAGAAGCCGGCCGCGCCGACACCGCCCAGCAGGATGATGATCGCGAGCATCGGGGCCAGGAAACGCCCCCGGCTGCGGCGCCGCCGCCGGCGACGGCCTCGCCGTCCGGAGGACGCGCGGGACGAACGCCGCGACCCATCGTCGTCCTCGGCGCCGACCAGGAAGTCAATATCGAGATCGTTCATAGATGCGCTGGCCAATCTCCCGGTAGGGACGGCCTGGCGTCAAGCGGGTCTGCCAAACCGAAGGGGGACACCGGGCCAAACATCCCGGTTCGCCGGGCACCCCCACGTGGCCTGCCGAGGCAGGTCGCCACATGCGGCGGAACGGAGGGGGTTCCGCCGGACATCAGTGCGTCCCAAGGTATCTGTTCAGCTCTTCCCGGTATCTCACAAACTCACTCTCTTTATCAGTGAATTTCGTGATTCTATGCTCCGGATCGGTGGTGACAAACCAGAACCAATCACCTCGGCCTGGCTGGAGAGCAGCTCGCAGCGCCTTCTCCCCGGGGTTCCCGATGGGGCCGGGCGGCAGGCCGGGCCCCAGATAGGTGTTGTACGGAGACCTCACCTTGACGTCCTGCTCCGACACCTTCAGGCTCCTGCGCCGCTGAGCGTAGAGCACCGTGGTGTCGAGCTGGAGCGGGCTCCCGGCCTTGATCCGGTTGTAGATCACTCTAGCGATCTTCGGATAGTCCGCGTCCCTCCCGCCCTCCGCCTGGACGATGCTGGCCACCGTGACGGCCTCCAGCGGGGTGAGGCCCCCCTCGACCGCCCGGCTCTCCAGGTCGAGTTCGGCCGCCGCGCTTTTGAAACGTTCCACCATGGCCCCGAGCACCTCCCCGGGGGTGGTGTCGGGCTCCACCTCGTAGGTGGCGGGGAACAGGAACCCCTCGGCCCCCTTGGCGTAGGCGGGCAGATCAAGCTTCCGAAGGTCCTGCGCCGCCCTGGCCAGGTCCGCCCTCCTCATGCCGGTTCCCGTGGCGAGCCGGTCGAGCAGCTCCGACAGGCGCAGTCCCTCCGGGATGGTGACCCGCCGCACCAGCCGGGAGGTGGGGGCGGTCAGCAGGTCGAGCGCCGCGGCGGCCGACATGCCCTTGCGGAGGCGGTAGTGACCGGGCCGCAGGCTGCCCGCCCTGGCACGCTCCTCGGTCACCACGACGAAGGCCCTGGCGCTCGCCACCACCCCGGCGTCGGCCAGCGTCGAGGCGATCTCCCCGGCGCTGGCGCCCTCGTCGATCTTCACGGTGACCGCACCGGAGCCGGACCCCTCGAAGTCGTCGGGCGAAACGTACGGCTTGACCAGAACATACCCTCCGAGGCCCAGCGTGACGGCCACCACGGCCGCTCCGCCCGCCAGCAGCCACAACGACCGCGGGGAGATCACCGAGCGGCCCCACCACTCGGCTCCTCGCCGGGTTTCCCACCCGGTGGCCCGACGGCCGTGCCCGGTGGCCGGCCGGTGGCGCGCTCGCTGTCCAGCGCCGCCTGGAGCAGCACGATGGCCGCCGCCTGATCCACCACACCGCGCTGATTCCTGGCCTTCACCCCGCTGGCCCGCAGGCCCTGCTGGGCGGTGACCGTGGTCAGCCGCTCGTCGAACAGCCGGACCGGGACGGGGGCCAGCCGCGCCGAGATCCGGGCCGCGAAGTCACGGGCCGCCTCGGCCGCCTGGCCCTCGCGTCCGGAGAGCGAGGTCGGCAGACCGACCACGACCTCCACGGCCTCGTACTCGGCCGCGATCTCCGCGAGCCGCTCCAGGTCGCCCCGGCCTCGCCGTACGGTCTCCACCGGCGTGGCCAGCAATCCGGAAGGATCGCTACGGGCCACGCCGATACGGACCGAGCCGACATCGACCCCCAGCCGAATGCCGCTTCTCATCATCTCTGCCTCTGCCTCCGAGCCGCGTCCGACTCGCAGACGTCGCCGATCGTCAGGCGAGCGCCTGCGCGATCGCCTGCTCGACGGCGCCCAGCGCGTCGCCAATCGCCTCAGGACGGACTCCGCCGCCCTGGGCGACGTCATCCTTACCGCCACCCCCACCCCCGAGCGCCTTGGCCGCGACGCCGACGAGTCGGCCGGCCTTCAGGCCTCGCGCGCGTCCCACCTCGTTGACCGCGGCGACGACGACGGGCCGGTCGTTGGGGACACCGGCGACGACGACGACCGCGGCGCGGTCGCCCGGGAACCGGCCGCGCACATCGAGGGCGAGCTTACGCAGGTCGTCGGGGGAGGTTCCATCAGGCGCGCGGTGCGTCACGACGGAGACCCCGTGCAGGTCACCGGCGTTTGCCGCCATTTCCCCCGCCATCGCGAGGACCTGGGCGGAACGGAGCCTGTCCAGCTCCTTCTCCGCCGCGCGCAGCCGGGTGACAATGCCCTCGACCCGCTCGGGCAACTCCTCCCTGCGGGCCTTGAGCTGCTCCGACAGCTGGGCGACGAGGACGCTCTCGCGGGCCAGGAAGCGGAACGCGTCCAGACCGACCAGGGCCTCCACCCGGCGCACACCCGCGCCGATCGAGGACTCGCCCAGCACCTTGACCAGACCGAGCTGGCCGGAACTGGCCACGTGGGTGCCGCCGCAGAGCTCGCGGGAGTAGTCGCCGACCTCGACGATGCGGACGGTCTCGCCGTACTTCTCGCCGAACAGGGCCAGCGCGCCCATCGCCCGGGCCTCGGCCTGGGAGGTGTGGAAGGCGTTGACCTTGAGGTCGTTGATCAGGATCGCGTTGACCTCGTCCTCGACGTCGCGCAGCACGCTGGGCGGCACGGCGCCCGCGGCGGTGAAGTCGAAGCGGAAGCGGCCCGGCGAGTTCTCCGAACCGGCCTGCGCCGCCGTCTCGCCCAGCGCGTTGCGGAAACCGCGGTGCACCAGGTGGGTGGCGGTGTGACTGCGGGAGATGGCGCGGCGACGTTCGACGTCGATCTCGGCCTGGGCCTGGGCGCCCACCCGGATCTCACCGGCACGGACCTTGCCTCGGTGCACGACGACACCGGCGAGGGGGGACTGCACGTCCACGATCTCGACCTCGGCGCCGTCGGCGCGGACGAGCCCCTGATCGGCGAGCTGGCCACCGCCCTCGGCGTAGAACGGGGTGCGGCTCAGCACGACCTCGACCGTGGTGCCCGCGCCCGCCGCCTGGACCGGGGCGCCGTCGACGAGGAGGCCGATGACCTCGGTCTCCGCGGTCACCTGGTCGTAGCCGAGGAACTCGACCCTGCCGGTCTTCTCCAGGATCCGGCCGAACACCGAGATGTCGGCGTTACCGGTCTTCTTGGCGGCGGCGTCGGCCTTGGCCCGGTCGCGCTGCTCCTTCATCAACCGGCGGAAGCCCTCTTCGTCGACCTTGAGCCCCTGCTCGGAGGCCATCTCCAGGGTCAGGTCGATCGGGAAGCCGTAGGTGTCGTGGAGCTGGAACGCCTGGTCTCCGGCGAGCGTGCCCCTCCTCTTGCGCTTGATCTCCTCCACCGCCACGTCGAAGATCGCGGTGCCGGTGCGGAGGGTGCCCAGGAAGGAGGACTCCTCGGCGTCGATCACACCGTGGATCTGCGGGGCGTCGGCCTTGAGCTCGGGGTACTGGTCGCTCATCACCTCGATGGTCACCGCGGTCAGCTCGTGCATGTAGCGCTCCTCGCCCGCGCCCAGCAGGCGCAGGTTGCGGACGGCGCGGCGCAGGATTCGGCGCAGCACGTAACCCCGGCCCTCGTTGGAGGGCAGCACGCCGTCGGCGACGAGCATCACGCCGGTCCGCACGTGGTCGGCGATGACCCGCAGTGAGACGTCGGCGCGCTCGCCGCGACCGTAGCGCGTCTTGGTGAGTTCGGCGGCCCGATCGAGGATCTTGTAGGTGGTGTCGATCTCGTAGATGTTGTCGACGCCCTGCAGGATCGCCGCCATCCGCTCCAGGCCCATACCGGTGTCGACGTTCTTGGCGGGCAGCTCGCCCAGGATCGGGTAGTCCTCCTTGGCGCCGCCCGGCCCGCGCTCGAACTGCATGAAGACGTTGTTCCACACCTCCAGGTAGCGGTTCTCGTCGGCGATCGGGCCGCCCTCACGTCCGTACTCGGGACCACGGTCGTAGTAGATCTCGGTGCACGGGCCGCAGGGGCCGGGCACGCCCATCGACCAGTAGTTGTCGGCCATGCCCCGGCGCTGGATGCGCTCGGCCGGAACGCCGACCCTGTGGTGCCAGATGTCGTAGGACTCGTCGTCGTCGTGGTAGACGGTGACCCAGAGCCGGTCGGCGGGGAAGCCGAAGCCGCCCTCGGACTCGGACCTGGTCAGCAGCTCCCAGGCGAGCGGGATCGCCTGCTCCTTGAAGTAGTCGCCGAAGGAGAAGTTGCCGAGCATCTGGAAGAACGTGGCGTGCCTGGTGGTCTTGCCGACCTCGTCGATGTCGGGGGTGCGGACGCACTTCTGGGCGCTGGCGGCCCGGGCGAAGGGCGGCTTCTGCTGCCCCAGGAAGTAGGGCTTGAAGGGCACCATGCCTGCGGGGACCAGAAGCAGCGTCGGATCCTCGGCGATCAGGCTGGCCGAGGGCACGACGGTGTGCCCACGCTCCTCGAAGAAGCGCAGGAAGCGGCGGGCGATCTCTGCCGACTCCATGTCAGCGGCCATCCTTTACCTGGTAGTTGTAGGGGTTTTCAACACTGTCGAGCCCGAACCTGGACCGCAACTCGATTTCCCGTTTGGCCGCGCCCTCCAGGGCGTCGCCCGCGAAGTCCCGCGCCTGGTCCAGGATCCCGGCGGCGCCGCGTGCCGCGCGCCGGGCCAGATGGTTCGGATGCAGTGACTGAAGCTTACGCATCGCCCACAGCGCGCAGAACGCGCCCAGGGACATGTAGAAGAGCCGCCGGATCACCGCCGCCGTCCCTCCAGGACCCTGGCGCCCCGCCGGGCGCGCCCTCGGGCGGACAGGGCCTGCCGGACGCCGTGGCCGAGCGCGGCAAGCTTGATCAGCGGCCCGGTGACGAGGGTCTGGGTGACATCGCTGATCTTGGCGGCATGCCCGCTGATCTGCTTGACGTCCCGGGTGATGGCCTCGACGGCCACCAGCCGGCTGTTGGTCTCGCCGACGGTGACCGTGACGTCCTCCAGCAGCGGCACCACGCGCTCACCCAGCTCGGCGACCATCTTGGTGGTCTCGGTGAGCAGCCGGGCCAGCTTGACCAGGACCACGGCCAGGAAGCAGACCAGGATCGCCCAGCCCATGGCGACGATCAGTCCGGCGACCTCTCCTGCGGTAAGCATGCGCCGATCTCCTCGATTGACCCGGCTGGAATAGGAGAGACCTTACCGCGTCTTGCCCCGCTCCCCCGGCATGCCGTCTCGCGGCGGGCCCACCGCCCGCGGGTCCCCGGCCTCCGGTCGACGGCTACCGGCCGCGCAGGAAGGCGCGGATCCGGGACCAGCGGTCGGCGAAGCCCGCCTCGGCACCGTGCCGGGTGGGCTGGTAGTAGCGGCGGTCGCGCAACTCCTCCGGGATGTAGTCCTGACGGACCAGGCCGTGCTCGAAGTCGTGGGGATACCTGTAGTCCTTGCCGTGGCCGAGCGTCCTGGCCCCGGGGTGGTGGGCGTCGCGCAGATGGTTGGGGACGCGGCCGATGTTGCCGCGCCGTACGTCCTCCGAGGCGGCGCCGATGGCGTTGATCACCGCGTTGGACTTGGGGGCCAGCGCGCAGTGCACCACGGCCTGGGCCAGGTTCAGCCGCCCCTCGGGCAGGCCGATGAACTCCACCGCCTGAGCCGCGGCCACCGCGACCTGCAGGCAGGTCGGGTCGGCCATGCCGACGTCCTCGGAGGCGAAGACGACGATTCTGCGGGCGATGAACCGGGGATCCTCACCGGCCTCGATCATCCGGGCGAGGTAGTGCAGCGCGGCGTCGGCGTCGGAGCCCCGCATGCTCTTGATGAAACCGCTGATCACGTCGTAGTGCTGGTCGCCCTGACGGTCGTAGCGGACGGCCGCCCGGTCCACCGCGCGCTCCACCACCTCGACGGTGATCTCCTCCTCGGCGATCAGCGCGGCGGCCTCCAGGTAGGTGAGGGACCTGCGGGCGTCTCCCCCGGCCAGCCGTACCAGGTGCTCGACGGCCTCGGGCGCCAGCCGTACCCTCCCGTCCAGGCCGCGCGGGTCGGCGGCCGCGCGTTCCAGCACGCCGCGGATGTCGTCGTCCGACAGCGACTCCAGGGTCAGCAGCAGCGAGCGGGACAGCAACGGCGAGATGACGGAGAAGAACGGGTTCTCGGTCGTGGCGCCGATGAAGGTGACCCAGCGGTTCTCCACCGCCGGTAGCAGGGCGTCCTGCTGGGCCTTGTTGAAGCGGTGCACCTCGTCCACGAACAGCACGGTCTGGCGGCCGGACATGCCCAGCTCGCGCCGGGCCTGCTCGATGGCCGCGCGGACCTCCTTGACGCCCGCCGACACCGCGGAGACCTCGACGAAGCGGCGCTCGGTGACGCCCGCGACCACATAGGCGAGGGTGGTCTTGCCGGTCCCCGGCGGGCCCCACAGGAACAGCGACATCGGCGCCTCGGCCTCGACGAGTCTGCGCAGCGGCGTTCCCGGCCCCAGCAGGTGACGCTGGCCGATCACCTCGTCCAGGCCGCGCGGGCGCATCCGCACCGCCAGGGGTTCATGGCCGCGGTGGGCCTCCTCGGCCGCCGAGTCGAACAGGCTGTCCACGGTCCGACAGTACCGTCAGGACATCGGGGCCGGATCCGCCCCGGGTGTCAACGGGACCTCTCAGGAGCCCCAGACCGCGATGGCCCCGGTGTGCCCGGCACGCAGCACGTAGTAGCCCACCACCGCGGCCAAGACCACCGTGAGCACCGAAAGGACCGTCCCCACCGGGCGGGGAGGGCGGTCGGCCCGCGACGAGACGTAGACGAGCACCAGCGCGACCAGGCCCAGGGCGACGGCGCCGACCAGCAGCGGGGTGGCCTGCGCCTCGTGCTCGGTGAGGCGCCGGGCGAGCACGTCGTCGACCGAGGCGAAGCGCCCCTCCTTGAGCTCCTCACCGCTCTCCTTGGCCGCGAGGACCGCCACCGGGACGACCACCGCGAGCGGGATCACCGCCCAGGTGAGGACCGCGCGGGTGCGCGGAAGCAGCGCGTACACGGTGGCCAGCACCGCCAGGAGCGGGGTCAGGACCACGGCGGCATGGATGATCAGGGGATGGGCGGGCAGGCCCAGGATCTCATCGAACACGCGGCTGCTCCCGTTCGTGGGCGGTTGGTGTCACCGAGCAGGAAATCTCACCACGGACAGGCCTTGGAGCGCACCAGGTCACCCGTGTTTTCCCCTCCAGCCACACTGAGCGAATTGCGTCACTTACATCTAGCACACGCCAAGGCCGGTACGCTTTCGCCCAGTTGATAGTCATGTAACGGTAATTCTGGAGGACATAGCGGTGAGCGGCGAGGACCGCCAGAGTGAGCTGGCGCGGGAGCACAGAGAGCGGCAGCTCCAGCGCGGCCGGCAGACGGGCAAGCCGAGGCGGAACAGCCTCATCGGGGCCGGCGTCGCGGTGGTCGTCGTGGCCGGAGGTCTGACCGCCGCCGTGGCCCTCCTCGGGGGAGAGAACAAGGGCAAGACCGGCGACAGGCCACTGGCCGCGGGCAGCTCGGCTCCACCCTCCGAGATCCCCTCCCTGCACCCCACGCCCACCGCGTCGGCCAACCTTGGCAAGGTGACCTGCTCCTACCGCAAGGACACCAGCGGCAGCCCCGCCAAGTACGTGGGCATGCCGCCGGCCAAGCCCAACCTGAAGCTGAAGACCATGACGATCACCACCAACCACGGTGACGTAGTGATCGACCTCGCCACCGCGCAGGCGCCCTGCGCCGTGAACTCCTTCGCCTTCCTGGCCGGGAAGAACTTCTTCGACAACACCAAGTGCCACCGGCTGGCCACCCCGGAGAACTCCGGGCTCGGCCTGCTGCAGTGCGGTGACCCCCAGGCCAAGGCCGACGGCAAGAACCCCACCGACGGCCAGGGCAGCTCGGGCTACGTCTTCAACGACGAGAACCTCGGCGGCCTGCCGTACACCAAGGGCACGGTCGCGCTGGCCCAGGCCCCGGAGGCGGCCAACCAGAACGGCAGCCAGTTCTGGATCTCCCTCTCGGACGAGACCGCCCAGCTCCAGCCGGACTACACGCCCTTCGGCACCGTCTCCAAGGGCATGGACATCCTCGACAAGGTCTTCACCGGCGGGTGGATCACCAACCCTGAGGACATCACCGGCGACGGCGGCTCCAACGCCCCCAAGATCCCAGTGATCATCAAGGACGTGCTGCTCTCCTAGACCTCTCGGAAAGGTCTCCCTCTTCTCCCACATATCCGCGAAGATCCGCGGCAACGCCGAGACGGTCCTGC